>CACXEJ010000001.1 GCA_902766595.1 Ruminococcus flavefaciens
AGCCTTCTGACCTGCAAGTCTTGTGCAGTGGATACGGGACTGCTGTCCTGCACCGATACCGATAGCCTGTCCGTCCTTGACGTAGCATACGGAGTTGGACTGTGTGTACTTGAGTGTGATGAGTGAGATGAGGAGGTCGTCCTTCTTGTCATCGGGAATGTTCTTGTTGTCTGTAACAACGTTTGCGAGGAGCTCGCGGTTGATGTCGAGCTCATTGCGTCCCTGCTCGAATGAAACGCCGTAAACCTGCTTTGTCTCGATAGGTGCGGGCTTGTAGTTCTCGTCTATCTTGAGAATGCAGTAAGTGCCCTTTCTCTTGGACTTGAGTATCTCAAGAGCCTCGGGATCATAATCGGGAGCGATAACGCCGTCGCTTACCTCACGCTGTATCATCTTTGCTGTGCATACGTCTACTTTGTCGGAAAGAGCGATGAAGTCGCCGTAGGAGGACATTCTGTCTGCACCTCTTGCTCTTGCGTAAGCGCTTGCAAGAGGTGAGAGCTCGCCGAGATCGTCTACCCAGTAGATCTTTCTGAGATCATCGCTGAGGGGACGTCCGATAGCTGCACCGGCAGGTGAAACGTGCTTGAATGAGGTCGCTGCACAAACGCCTGTTGCTGCCTTGAGCTCCTTGACGAGCTGCCAGCCGTTGAGGGCGTCAAGAAGATTGATATAGCCGGGACGTCCGCAGAGCACCTCTATCGGGAGCTCGCTGCCGTCAGCCATATAGACTCTTGAAGGCTTCTGATTAGGGTTGCAACCATACTTTAACTGCATTTCGTTTGACATAATAATGTCCTCCTTGTATATAATTGATTATTGGTAATGCTTTATATGCTGCCGGTAAGACCGGCTGTGTGCTACTTCCATTCAAACGGACCGAATATCTGTATCGCCGTGAATGCCGTTACAACGGCGGCGGCTACATCTATGAGAATGAAGCATAGATCGGTCGCCTGAAACGGTGGCGGCTTTATCTTCTCCGAAGCCGGAGGTCCGAGCGGTCTCGGACGGGAATTCGCAAAGAGCTGCCGTCAGCGGACTTGCCTGCTGTACAGGCACAGCCGGCTTTGGCTCGCCAGTCTCACGTCACTGACCGCAGTAGGGGCATTTCACCCGCCACTCGCCTTTTTGTATTCAACGTGCCCGGAACAACCGGAACATATCAATTCCGGCATAGCTTACTCCTCGTCGTCGTAATCATCGGTGTATTCTTCATCATCTTCATCATCGTCATAGTCTAAGTAGTCTTCCAGTTCTTCGGGATCGGCAGGTATTATCTTCCAGCCGTCACTGCCATTCAGTCTGACGGCACAGCAGTAATCGTCGTATTTCTTGGACTTGCCGTCCTCTTTCGGTTTCGCAGTGAATACTGCGTGGTAGCCGTAGCCCACCGTTACCTCAATATCTTCATCGAAGCGCTCCCTGAAATAGGCTTCCGCTCCGGCTATCTCATCACCGGTGAGCTCGTCGAGCTGTTCGATCTCCTTTAAGTCTATGTCGTAATCTTAGAGAGCAGCGTTGGTGTGAGCTTTCTGATACTCGACCATCATAACTGTATCATCGCTGTCCTTGTCCTCGTCCCATATGTCGTCCGGACTCTGTACTTCGTAGGACCAGTACAGTTCGTCATCATCAAGGGAATAATTCGACTCGAACCACCTGTTCACGACATCATCTGCGTCATCGGAATACTCAGCAGCTTTCTTTTTGCTCTCTTTTTCGCTTTCGGGATCGTAACCCATTATGACCGCTATGACCGCTCCTACTATTACAGCAATCACAACCGCCAGAGCTCCAACCGCGTAGAGCGCCGCCGTTACTCCGGCTTTTTTGCCGAATTTGGAAGCGGACGAGTCCGCATCGTCCCGGACGGGATACTTTGCTCCTCTTACGATAGGTGTGACCAAAAATATGCCTGCCGCTATTATTATGAGAGCTCCGCCGGTCATCTTGTGCCAGAACAGGATAAACAGCTCCGCAAAGACCATTAACAGCATCAGCAAGCCGAGAAATATACCGTTGCCTGTCTGCCATTTTTTCTTCTTTTTGACATACTCTTCAGCTTCCGGAGAATACTGCTGTCTGTACCCGTAATTGATATTCCTGAGCTTTGCGAGCTCAGCAGGATCGGTTTGGCTGCCGAAGTGGAGCTGCGAGCCGCAGTAGGGGCAGACCGTCAGGTCGCCGCCTCTGAAGCTCACGTCCGCACCGCAGCTCGGACATCTTAATTCATCCATTGACATTTTCCTTTGCGTATGTTATGCTGCCGGCGTAATACTCCCCGGCGTAATAATTGAGCCCCGAGGCTTGCTTTTTGGCTTCCTTTTCTTCATCAGTCTCGTAGCCGAGAGCAAAGGAGATGATAGCTGCAAGAATTATGGACAATACCGAAATAGTAAGAGCCGTGCCGTACAGGGCAAGCATCTTTTTGAGCTTCTTTCCTCTGCCGTAAACTATCTTGCACGTCTCCTCGTCCAGACACGGGAATGCCGCTCCGAGAAAAGCCGGTGCAAGAAAGAAGCCTACTCCTGCAAGAATAAAGAGCGATGCTCCGACATCAATGTAATCGAACGAGAGCAGTACAAAGCTGATCATATTTACGACGCCGATACCTAAAAAGGTCCACCACTTGTTCCTTGTCCAGTTTTTCAGCTTTTTCTTATATTCAGCCTTTACTCTGTCCTGCCGCGCATATTCGTAATTCTCGCTCCTGAGCCTTCTGAGCTCGTCTGCATCTGCGAGCTCCCCGAAATGGAGCTGCGAGCCGCAGTATGGGCACTCTCCGAATTCCTCGCCGCTGTACGAGACATCAGTGCCGCAGCTCGGACATCTTAATGTATTTATTGACATACCTGACCTCTTGGTTTAGTTTTTTCAGCAGAAGAACGGCAAGACCTGCCGCAGCCAGCTTCTTCATAGTATTACTTGTTCTTGTTTACGATACGAGTCTCCTCGCTGCCGTTCTCAAGATCAACGTAGCGGACAAAGAGTGATACCTTGTTGTCAGCATTGAGGTTGTTCCAGAGCATATCTGTAAACTCGTCGATGCCGCCCTTGATCTCAACGAGCTTGGGCTCGCCCTCAAAGCTCGGGAGCGGTGAACCGTCGCCCATATAGGTATGGATAAAGTGTCCCTCGCCTGCAATGGGGTTAGCATAAGCGAATGTATATCTCTGGCAGGAGGAAGGATCACCGTTAGCGCTCTTGAGAATTGACATAGCGTAGTTGAAGCCCTCGTCCTCGAAGCGGAGTATGCCGGAGATACGGGGTGTGTAGTTTGGAGCATCGTCCTCGAACTCCCTTGTGCGGAGAGACTGCTCGAATGTGAACTGCTTGTCCATAAGCTCATAGATTGTATCGGTCTGATCGCCGTTTGTGACGATGAGCTTGTTGCCGAGAACTCTTACGGGTGCATAGATGATGAGGTGGGGATCGGAGAGCTTGCTCGGATCAAATGCCTGAGTGCGGATACCTCTTCCCTCTTCAACGAAAACGCGGTTGCGGCTGTTCTCGCTTCTGCCCATAATGAAGTAAGCAGTTACAGCGTGTTTGCCGTCAGCTGATTTACCGATAACTATTCCTCTGCCGGGGTAAGCATTTGTGCTGAGTTCCTTTGCAAGATCAAGTTTTTTCATAGTGATTTCTCCTTAATGATTATTTTATTATGATCGTACATACTGCGTCGATGCACACGATAACGAGCACTGTGAGCGCGATGTACTTTTTTGTTTTGCTTGATGGTTTTGCGAGCAGCCAGTCAAAGAACGGCTGAACGAGATACATAAAGGCTGTACCGCCGAGTCCGAAGCGCACCGACGTTGACAGCGCTATCCTCGCCTGATAATTGTACTTGTAGTCGGCATATGTCTGCCACGGCCACGAACCCGTTGCGGCTTCGAGTATGTACGAAGCGATGAGCTCGATGAGCGTCGCGACTATCATACAGCCGAGGAATATCAGAAACGGTTTGGCTATATTCAGCCATTTCACATCTTTCTTTACCATAAGCCGGTCAAAGCAGAACAGGAAGCACAGCGCTCCCACTCCGTACACCGGACAATATGGTCCGAAGAGGACTCCTCTGTTTGAAAAGCCCCAGCGGTAGACCACCGTCTCCAAAAATACTTCATAGCACCAGCCCATTACAGCATACATCCAGAAGCTGAGGAACAGGTCTGCTGCTGTTCTTTTTTTCACCTGAGTCATAATTTTTTACCCTATTCGCGCGGCATAATTCATCGGATCGTCCGGCGGGAAGTCGTCCCACGCGGAATAGTCCGCGAACGGTCCGGCGTAAATGAGCTCTCCGCCGAGAAAGACCGCCTCCATACCGTGTTCCGGTTCAAAGTCACAGTCAAACTCAACGCTGTATCCTATCTGACCGTCCTGAGCTTCGCGCACGGACAGTATGACCGGTCTGAGACAGTTGAGTATCTTTTCGGGAGGCATATCGGGCGTGAGCGGAACGCTTAGCTTCGCCTCTATCTCGTCGCGCTTGTCTATCTCCGCCCAGCTGTTGAGCGATGCAAAGCAGTACAGAACTGCTGCCCTGCACAGCCTGCCGAGCAGCTCGCCGGAAATATTATTGAAGTCCCTGACGCAAAGCTCTGCGTAGTCCTTGTCGGCACTGCTGTATATCAGCACCTTCATATCCCTGCGGAAAGGGCTGCACACGAACTTTCCCTCGCTCCAGAACCTTCCCTCTGTTATACCAACGATCATAGCCTCATTCCCTGACGTATGCCTTGCCGTCAGCGATCTCTATTTTATCCTGACAGAAGAGCGAAACGGCTTTCGGAAGGAGCTTCCACTCAACGTTTTCCATAATGCGCTTCTGGAGCACCTCGGGAGTATCTCCCTTTTCAACGCTGACTGTTCCCTGAAGGATTATCGCGCCTGCATCGGCTTTCTCATTTACAAAGTGTATCGTCGCACCGCTGACCTTTACTCCGTATGCAAGGGCAGCCTCGTGGACCTTGAGTCCGTAGTAGCCCTCTCCGCAGAATGACGGGATAAGTGCCGGGTGGACGTTGATTATCTTATAGGCGTATTCCTTTGTGACGCACTCGTCAAGAATGGTCATAAATCCGGCGAGCACAACAAGGTCAGCCTTTTCCTCATTGAGAGCTGCAAGCACAGCCTTGCTGTAGCTTACGCTGTCGGGGTACTCCTTACGCGGTATGACTCTTGCAGGGATACCGCTGTTCTTTGCCCTTTCAAGAGCATATGCGCCCTCCTTTGAGGATATGACGCAGGTTATCTTTCCGCCCTTGATGATACCGGACTTCTCCGCATCAATGAGCGCCTGCAGATTAGTGCCGCCGCCCGATACGAGAACTACTATATTCTTCATTGGTTCGACCTCCTGTCGGAATTTTCATATGTATGAGCTGAATGTGCCGCTTTTTCCGATAACGAGCAGGAATACTCCGACTGCAAGTATAGCCGTACCTGCAAGGAAGACCGCGATACCGCCGGCAATGCTCTTTTTCTGCGGACGCTTGTCCTTTATCATATAAACAGCACATAAGTCAAGGAGCGCTCCGGTAACGGCTATCATTATCCATACCGGCACATTATCTTTGATAATACTCATATTCAGGCAATAAATATCTCTGAGACTATCCAGAACACGAAGCAAGCTCCTCCGATGATGAAAGCAGCTATCGCCTTCGTCGGGATACCGTCATCGTCATCGGCAAAGTAAAACGTCTTGGGAAGCTGCGGATAGGCTCTTATCACTACCTCGTCCCCGTCCGAATAATGATAATTGGTCTCGTAGATGAAATCGCTGTACTGAGCTATTATGTCACGCTTGCCGTTGTTGTATTTAACGGACGGACGCACGGCTGTACGCAGCATCGAACCGCGCTTGATGCGCTTTCTCTCAACGCCGATTATCGTTGCCGTGTAGACCTCGGCGTTTTTGACGCGGTCGTTCCTTGCATAAAGAAACGCAAAGCCAACTCCGACCGCTGCAAGTGCGCATATAAGTATAAATATCATATCTTGACCTCTTTCAGGCAAGCTTTATTATCAGCATCAGCAGTGCCGCTGCACCGCCGTAAATAATAAAGCGGAAATAATCTCTTGTGAGCTCGTCCTCACGTCCGGAGAAGTAGAAGAACATCGGCTCGTCTGGATCGTAGCGGACAAGCACCTCTTCACCTATGGAATACTTCTGCTTCCGCTCCTCGACCGTATATACCGAGGTTATCTCTCTGCCGCCGGCAGTTGTGTACTGCACGACCGGAAAGCTGCCCCTTACCTTCTGCGAGGTATGGTAGTCAACGACCGTACCGAACACCTCGACGCTCCCTTTCAGGCTGCGGCGCTTTCTCCATATGTGGTAAGCGAACAGTACAGCCATAAGGGCATATATCATCAGTATGCCGTTCGGTATATTTCTTCTGTGCATAGCGACTCCGAGTATTATCATCGAGACCGCTGCCCATAACATATCTATCTTTTCAACTTTCATATCTTACTCCGGAAACTGTACATTGCCTCTGATTATCTCAGTGTCGTCATATGACAGGGGGATATCCCTGTCGATTATCTGCTGACCGTAGATGTCCGTGATGCGGAAGGTAAACGGTCCCGGTCCCATAGCCGACGCCTCGAAATAGTTGTATCTGCGGCGCTTTATCTCAGTCCAGCCGCCGTCCTCGTTGAGGTATTCGAGCTTGGTTATAGGATAGCGGTGGTTGCGCACCTGAACTCCCATCCAGAAGTCGGACGTTCCCTCCTTGTACTTGTAGTACACGGGCAGGTGGTCTGCGGTATCCATCGGGATTATCCTCCAGCTCACCGGAACTCTGCCCTTTTCAACGGGAGCTATCAGCGGAAAAGCGTCAGTGAACAGATCGAGGTCACCCTTCTTGCCCTCCGGCAGAAGGTCTGTGACGTACATATTAATAGTGCCGAGCTCGCCTGTGACTTCTATGTAGGCTCCTGCGAGCTGTCCCTCGTTGTAGTCAGCGAGGTTCATCGCAACTATCCAGTAATTCATAGGTACCGGATCGAGCATCGCACAGCCTCCGACATAGCCTCCGCCGTAGAACGTTCCCTCGCCGGTGTGGACAGTGCCCTTGGGTTCGAGTATCAGCTCTTCATCGACGGTGTAATCGCCGTCGTACTTTCCCCTGCCGAGGATATGGTCCGTGAGGGCTTTCAGCTCCTCTGCCGGAACGCCCTTCCTGCGGGCTGCTATAACGTCGAAGCAGTTTATCCTGCCGTCCGGGACATAGTCCATAGGATCGGCAGCGTTCGCGGACGGCATAAGCAGCATTGTCATCGCAGCTGCACAGGCAGTCATTGCAGTAAAAATCCTGCGTATCATATTATCACCTTTTCAGGATAGTCGTTCTGCCGGCAAAAAACTTTACCGGCAGAACAGATTTATTTCATTTTCAGCAGATGATAACGCCTTCCTCTGACTCAACGAGCTCGCCGAGAACATATGCGTCCTCGCCGGCAGCCTTGATAGCTGCAATTGCCTTGTCGGCGTCGTTCTTGTCAACGGAAACTATCATACCAACACCCATATTGAAGGTGTTGAACATATCTCTCTCAGGAATATCGCCAGCCCTCTTGATAAGATCGAATATGGGCAGTACCTGAACTGCATTGCGCTCGATCTTTGCAGCAAGGTTCTTGGGAAGAGAACGGGGAATGTTCTCATAGAAGCCGCCGCCTGTGATATGTGAGATCGACTTTACCTTAACAGCGTCAATAAGGCTCATAACAGCCTTTACATAGATGCGTGTAGGAGTGAGGAGAGTTTCTCCGAGAGTTGCACCGAGATCGTCGAAGTGCATACTGAGCTTCTTCTCGTTCACGTCGAATACTCTTCTTACGAGTGAGAAACCGTTTGAGTGTACACCGCTCGACTTGATAGCGATGAGAACATCTCCTGCCTTCTGGGTATCGGGCTGGAGTATCTTGTCCTTGTCAACAACTCCGACAGAGAAGCCTGCGAGGTCGTACTCGTCCTCGGGCATAAGACCGGGGTGCTCGGCAGTTTCACCGCCGATGAGTGCGCACTCAGCCTGAACACAGCCCTCTGCTACACCGGATACTATCTCCGCGATCTTTTCGGGGATATTCTTTCCGCAGGCGATATAATCAAGGAAGAACTGAGGCTTTGCTCCGCAGCAGATGATGTCGTTCACGCACATAGCAACACAGTCGATACCGACAGTGTCGTGCTTGTCGAGGATAAATGCGATCTTGATCTTTGTACCTACGCCGTCTGTTCCGGAAACGAGAACAGGCTTGCTGATACCTGTCATATCGAGCTCGAAGAGTCCGCCGAAGCCGCCGATGCCTGAAAGCGCACCGGGGATCATTGTACGCGCGATGTGCTTCTTCATAAGCTCAACTGACTTGTAGCCGGCAGTAACATCAACGCCTGCCTTCTTGTAGCTTTCGGAAAAACTGTTGTTCATAAATAAATCCTCCGTATTTTTTAATGCGGAATTAGGAATTAGGAATTCGGAATTACAGGTAGATCCTTTTCAGATCAGTCCGCTTAGCAGACACCTCAATTCCGCATTCCGCATTCCGAATTCCGAATTTTATTCGTTTCCGCTCCAGCAGTAGGTGCAGAGCTTACATTCGGGAAGTCCCACAGCCTGTACCTTTCCGGGGAGCGACTGGAATTCCAGTGAGGTGAGCTTTAATCTGCGGCATATCTCATCGCGCATACGCTTGCCTCTCTCGGTATTTGTATCGCTGTACTCTGCGAGGTACTTAACGCCCTCGGCACCCTCGAATTCGTCGATTATCTGTCTTGCGATAAGCTCGAGCTCTGAGTGGCTGCGTGAGAAGTTGAGATACTTGCAGCCATACATTATAGGCGGACAGGCAGAACGCATATGAACTTCCTTGGCGCCGTTCTCATAGAGGAACTCAACTGTCTCTCTCATCTGTGTTCCGCGGACGATACTGTCGTCAACGAAGAGGAGACGCTTGCCCTCGATGAGCTCGTGAACGGGTATGAGCTTCATCTTAGCGACCTGATTTCTCATACTCTGATTGGTCGGCATAAAGCTTCTCGGCCATGTGGGAGTATACTTGATGAAAGGTCTTGCGAAAGGTATGCCGCTGCGGTTTGCGTAGCCGATAGCGTGAGGAGTACCGGAGTCCGGGACACCGCATACATAGTCAACATCGGGGAGCTTTCCTGCCTTGATGTCGTTCTCAGCCATTATCTCGCCGTTGCGGGTACGCATCACCTCAACGTTCACGCCCTCGTATACTGCATTCGGGTAGCCGTAGTAGGTCCAGAGGAAGGTGCATATCTTCATCTTGGAAGGATCACCTGCGCTGAGCACCTCACAGCCGTCGGAGGTGAGCTTGACTATCTCGCCTGCCTCGAGCTCCTTATAGGTATCGTAGCCCAGCTTCTGGAATGCAAAGGACTCGGTCGAGAGACAGAAGCCGTCGCTGCGCTTGCCTATGATTATAGGAAGTCTGCCGAATTCGTCTCTTGCAGCTATAATGCTGTCCTTTGTAAGGATAATGAGGGACATAGTGCCCTCAATCTTGCTCTGAGCATAGCGTATGCCGTCAACGAAGGTGTCGCGCTGAGCGATGAGAGCTCCGATGAGATCGCCGGAATTTATCTTTCCGCTGCTCATAGTCTCGAAGTTTGCGCAGCCCTGTTCGAGGAGCTCGTCCACGAGCTTTTCAGCGTTGCGGATAATGCCGACTGAACATACAGCGTAGAGTCCGAGCTTTGAACGGACGAGGATAGGCTGGGGATCTGTATCGCTGATACAGCCGATACAGAGCTTGCCGCGCATATTCACAACGTCGTTCTCGAATTTTGTTCTGAAAGGAGAATTCTCGATACTATGGATATTTCTCTGGAAGCCGTTCTCCTCAGACCACGATGTCATACCGCCTCGTCTTGTACCGAGGTGAGAGTGATAGTCTGTACCGAAAAATACGTCAGTTACGCAGTCGTTTTTAGAAGCTGCACCGAAAAATCCGCCCATAGATCATTCTCCCATAAGTCTCTTCATAATTTCCTGATATGCTTCTTCAACACCGCCCATATCTCTGCGGAAACGATCCTTGTCGAGCTTCTCGTGAGTTGTGCTGTCCCAGAAGCGGCAGGTATCGGGAGAGATCTCGTCAGCGAGGATAATAGTTCCGTCGGAGGTCTTACCGAACTCGATTTTGAAGTCGATGAGGTCTATGTTGAGTCCCTTGAAGAACTTTACCATAAACTCGTTTACCTTGAAAGCGTACTTAGCAATAGTGTCGATATCTTCCTTAGTAGCGATACCGAGTGCGAGTGCATAGTAGTCGTTGATGAAGGGATCGCCGAGATCGTCGTTCTTATAGCTGAATTCGAGGATAGGACAGAGAAGCTTCTTTCCCTCTTCTACGCCCATTCTCTTTGAAAAGCTGCCTGCTGCAACGTTTCTGATGATTACCTCAAGGGGAACTATCGAAACCTTCTTTACGATAGTCTCGCGGTCGCTGATCTCCTCTACGAGATGTGTAGGAACGCCTTCCTTCTCAAGCATCTTGAACATATAGTTTGTCATCTTGTTGTTGATAACGCCCTTGCCGGAGATAGTGCCCTTCTTCTCGCCGTTGAAAGCAGTCGCATCGTCCTTGTAGTCAACGATAACGAGATTGGGATCGTTAGTTGCGAAAACCTTCTTAGCCTTGCCCTCATAGAGCTGTTCCTTCTTTTCAATGTTTGCCATTTTGAAATTCCTCCTTGAGAATTATGTAAATGATGTGTATGCAATCCCGCATCATCGCGGAAATTGTAAGCTCAAATTAAATCAATAATCCATAATGAATTATAATGCAGCTATCTGCTCCTGAAGAGCCTTGTCCTTTGCGATAACGCCGTCAGCCATTGCCTTCTTCTCGGCAGCGAGCTTTGCAGCGAGCTCATCGTCAGCAGCAGCGAGTATCTGTACAGCGAGGACAGCGGCGTTCTTTGCGCCGTCAATGCCGACAGTTGCCACCGGTACTCCGGGCGGCATCATAACTGTTGCGAGAAGAGCGTCAACGCCCTCGAGAGCCTTTGACTTCATCGGGATACCGATAACGGGCAGAGTCGTATTGCCTGCAACTACACCTGCAAGGTGAGCTGCCATACCTGCCGCGCAGATGATCGCACCGAAGCCGTTAGCCCTTGCGTTTGAAGCGAACTCAGCCGCTTCGGCAGGAGTTCTGTGAGCGCTCATAACTCTGCACTCAAACTCGACTCCGTACTTCTTCAGCTCTGTAAGAGCTGACTTTACTACCGGAAAGTCACTGTCGCTTCCCATAATAACTGCTACCTTCTTAGCCATTTTCTATTCTCCTGTTCTGTGGTCAATATCCACTGTTTATATTTTATATTCTCTGCTGTCAAAGAACTCACTGTCCGTCCTCCGGCAGCTGTTCCTGATAGTTTTCCTGATAAGCGCCCTCATCCGGTACCTGAACGGGCTCTGTTTCCGCCTCGGTCTCAGGCTCGGGATACTCAGGCTTCTTTACGGGGAAGTCTCCCTTCACCGCCATAAGATCATTCTCTGAACTGCCGCTGAATTCCACAGTCGCCTTGTAATCATCGCGGAGCTTTGCCGGCTGGTCACTGTCCCCTGCGTTGTAGGTTATCTCGGTATCAGCCGAAACTGATACGGCGTAATGCGGGACTCCGTCATCAGAGTTGACCATATAGAACGAAACGCTCTTTATGCCTGCCAGCTTCTTTGCGATTATTTCATCTTCATCAGGGAAGAGCTTTGTAAACACAGGTCTGCCGCCCGTGCGTATATCCTGAACGTAGCTTCCGTCACCGGTAAATGCAAACGCGAGGTAGCGTCCCACAGCCGACGACATATATTCGAGCATAGCCGGATCGAGTCCTTCGAGCAGAGGCTTGCTCCTTATCGTGAAGCTGTATGTGCAGCCGAGCGTCTCTCCGCTGACCGCTGCATTTATGAAGCTCATACCGTTGTCCCCGACAATATAGGTATATGTTCCGGAAGAGCTTTTCAGGCTTATGGTATCTCCTGCGATATTGCAGGTAGTCCACACCTTTCTGAACATCGGAACAAATTCCGTATCATACACAACAACAGAGTCGTCCGATGCCGACTCAGCAATGTATAGAGTCTGCGAGCCTGCCGAACGCGGAGTAATGTTCCGGTATATGAACGGCACCGCGATATTTCCTTCATAGTCAACGCAGCCCTTCATAACGTTTCCGCCGACGCGCTTAGAGGCGATGCATCTTCCCTGTCCGGCAAAGCTGAGCTCGAGCCATTCCGGCTGGACTATCACTCTGTCGCTGGGATCAAGAACTCCGTAGAGTCCGTTGCCGTCCTCAAAAATACAGTTGCCGGACTTGTCAGACTCGATCCTGCGTTCGATGTCGGTCTTGACCGTGCCGTGTGAGGTACTCTTGCTGGTATTGGAATAAAACCGCGTGATAGCGATAGCCAGCAGGATAACTACGATGAAGAGTACAGAGGCAACACGCCGAATATGCTTGTTCAATACAGCCGCACCTCCGGTCTGTTATCTGTCAGCCTTACCGCTGCTGCGTTCCTTCTGTTTTTCGCGGTAGCTCTCGGCAGTCTCCTTTGAAATGTATATCGGACGGTTCTTGGTCTCAAGGTAGGTCTTGGAGAGATACTGTCCGAGGATACCCGTGCAGAAGAGCTGGAGTCCGCTCAGCAGGAAGATAACGCAGATCGTTGTCGGATAGCCGGCAACGTCCTCGCCGAATGCGATGGTCTTGATGACCGTGATTATCATAAGAATGAAAGCTATGACACAGCTTATTATACCGAGCAGTGACGATACAGCGAGGGGGGCAGTCGAGAAAGCCATGATGCCCTCGAGCGAATACTTGAAGAGTCCCCAGAACGACCACGAGGAGGTTCCGGCAGGTCTCTCGACGTTCTCATATTCGATGTATCTGGTATTGAAGCCTACCCAGCTGAATATTCCCTTGGAGAAACGGTTATACTCGGACATATCGAGTATAGCGTCCACCATCTGTCTGCTCATAAAGCGGAAGTCCTGAGCGCCGTCAACGATCTCGGTCTGCGAGATCTTGTTCATTATCTTGTAGAACTTCCTTGCGAACCACGAGCGGACCTTCGACTCGCCCTTGCGGCTTACGCGGCGTGTGGTCGCACAGTCGTACTCTCCGTCCCTGACGTAGCTGTACATCTCCGGCAGGAAAGCCGGCGGGTGCTGGAGATCGGCGTCCATAACGACAACGAAGTCGCCCTTGGCATTTTCGAGTCCGGCGTACATACCCGACTCCTTGCCGAAGTTTCTTGAGAATGATATATATCTCACTCTCTCGTCCTTGAGTGCGAGCGAGCGGAGTATGTCAAGTGTTGTGTCCTTTGAGCCGTCGTTGATGAACAGGTACTCGAAGGTGAGCTCGGGGTAGTCTTTCGACATCTGATCCGTCACCTTGGTGATCTCCTCATAGAACATCGGGAGCACCTCTTGTTCGTTGTAACACGGCACAACAACTGAAACGAGTTTCACATTATTCCTCCTGTCGGATGATAGTTAGTGCAGGCGAACAAACAGCAGTCCGCAACATCTGCAAATACACTATTAATAATACTACAAATCGCACGATAATGCAAGCGTTTTTTCCATTTTTTATTATTTTACCGAAGCGACTGCATAAGCTGCGGAAAATTTTTGTAAAGCTCTTGAAGTTCCGGCGGATATGTGGTATAATATATTTGTATGTATACATTCACGAAAGGAACTGAAAGTATGATTATTCTTGACGAATTAAAGGTTGAAATGATCGGCTACCGCAAGGAAATGACCGAGCTCGCCGATGTTCTGAATATAAAAGCCGCTAAGGAAAGAGTCTCTCAGCTTGGCGAGGAGACCGCAAAGGAGGGCTTCTGGGACGACCTCGAGAACTCTCAGGCTGTCCTCAAAGAGCAGAAGTCCCTTGAGCGCAAGATCGAAAAGTTCAACAAGCTCAACGACAGCCTCGAGGACCTCATCACCCTCATCGAACTCTCTATCGAGGAGGACGACGACAGCTCCATTGAAGAGATAAAGCAGGAGTCCGAAGCCTTCAAGCAGAAGCTCGAGGAGGAGAAGCTCGCTACCCTCCTCAACGGCGAATACGACGGCTCAAACGCTATCCTCACCTTCCACGCAGGAGCAGGCGGCACAGAGGCTCAGGACTGGGCTGAAATGCTCTACCGTATGTACAACCGCTGGGCTGAGCGCCACGAATTCAAGGTCGAGCTACTCGACTACCTCGACGGCGACGAAGCCGGTATGAAGTCCGCTTCTATCCTCATCGAAGGCGAAAACGCCTACGGCTATATGAAGTCCGAGTCCGGCGTTCACAGACTCGTCCGCGTATCTCCTTTTGATGCTCAGGGACGCCGTCACACCTCTTTTGCAGCTCTCGAAGTAATGCCCGAGCTCGATGACTCTATCGAAGTTGACATTCGTCCCGAGGACATCGAAATGGAGGTTTACCGTTCAAGCGGCGCAGGCGGTCAGAAGGTAAACAAGACCAGCTCTGCCGTAAGACTTATCCATAAGCCCACAGGCATCGTGGTTTCCTGTCAGACTCAGCGAAGCCAGTACCAGAACAAGGACTACGCTATGAAGATGCTGCGTTCAAAGCTCATCGAGATCAAGGAGCGTGAGCACCTCGAAAAGATCGAGGACATCAAGGGCGTCCAGAACCAGATCGCGTGGGGCTCGCAGATACGTTCATATGTATTTATGCCCTACACCCTCGTCAAGGACACACGCACAGGCTTTGAAAACGGCAACATTCAGGCAGTTATGGACGGCGACATCGACGGCTTCATCAACGCTTACCTCAAGTCGCTCTCACACGGAACACTCGAAAAGTAAGAAACAAGAGATCAGATCTCAGAAATCAGATAAAAGATTAAGGGCGCACAGATGTGCGCCTTTTAGTTTTATTCCGGAATGTAGGGAACGCCGCCCCCGGCGTTCCGCAAAAAACGAAAATGTATGATGAACCGATTGTAGGGGCGCCCTTTGGGCGTCCGCCCTTACAAATTTGGTTTTTTATACTTACGGAACGCCGAGGGCGGCGTTCCCTACAGTTTTTGTTATAATTTCAATATTCACGGGACGTCGAGGACGGTGCGGGTGTCCGGTGGACACCTCTGCCAGAGGCAGAAGCACCGACCGAGCCGACAGGTGAGAACGTCCCCTACAATAGTAGCTAATTGTGCAGGACTCGCCACAATTCGCAGGCGATCTCCATATTCACGCCGGCTGTCTCCGCAAGCTCCTGTGGTGTTGCCTGAAGCAGGTTCGCCTTGGTCTTGAACCTCATCATTATCTTCGCAGCCTTCTTCTCACCGATGCCTTTGACTGTCAGCAGCTCGGAGCTGTAAGTCCTCTTCTTGTGCTTTGAGTGCATAAACCGCACAGAATAGCGGTGTACCTCGTCCTGTATCTGCGTCACGAGGTTGAAAGCCGCCTTGAGTCCGTTTATCTGTATCTCACCGCCGCCGGTCGCGATAGCACGGGTACGGTGCTTGTTGTCCTTGACCATTCCGAAGAGCGGTATATCGAGTCCCAGTTCGCGCATAAGCGGAGCGACAGCGTTGACGTGTCCCTTGCCGCCGTCGAGGAGTATCAGGTCGGGAGTCCGCCTGAAATACTCGTCGCCCTCCTGTTCAACGATGTGCATAAGTCTGCGTTTGAGCACTTCGCGCATACTGCCGTAGTCGTTCTGCAGCTCGAGCTCCTTGACCGTGAAGCGCTTGTAGGCTTTCTTAAGCGGTCTGCCGTCCTCGAAAACGACCATTCCTGCGACCATTGACTCCGATGAGAGATTGGAGATGTCGTAGGCTTCGATATAGCGCGGCGGCTTGCTGAGTCCGAGCGACCTGCCGAGCTCCTCGAGAGCTATTACCTCCCTGCCGGTGCGGTCATTCCTGAGCGCCGCATACTCCGCACTGTTATTTTTGGCAAGGCGCAGAAGCTCGAGCTGTCTGCCCTTCTGCGGAACGTGCAGCCTGACCTTTCGTCCGGACTGCTGTTCGAGCAGCTCCTCGATGAGAGCGGTCTCCTCCGGCAGGTGGTCAACGATGACGCTTTTGGGTATATCCTCGCGCCCGTGGTAATACTGCTCCATAAACTGTCCGAGAACGTCCTCGCCGGAGCGTTCCAGCTCAAAGACAGCCTTGTCATAGAGCCTGTCGGAGCGGTACATAAGCACTGAAACATATATGCCGCCGTAGTATTCAACAACGCCGATAACGTCCGCCGACTCGACTCCGCTGTTTATCATCTTCTGCTTCTCGGCAGCCTTTTTCACAGCCACGATGCGGTCACGGAACATAGCTGCCTTTTCAAAATCGAGAGCTTCCGCAGCAGCATTCATCTCCTGCTCCATTCTCTCGACCGAACCTGCACTTCCGCTGCGGATAAATTCCACAGCCTGCTCAACGCTCTCGAGGTAATCGCTGTGAGCTATCCTGCCGCGGCAGACTCCCATACAATTCTTTATGTGGTAGTTCAGACAGGGACGTCCCTTGCCTATATCCTGCGGAAATTTTTTCCGGCAGGTCGGCAGCATAAACACGCGGTTAGCCTCGTTCACTGCCTCTTTCGTTACAAAGCCGCTCGTATAGGGACCGAGATAGCGTCCCGGAGCATTTGTGTTGTTCTCGCTGGTTATGCGCGGATACTCCTCAGTGGAAATGCGGATATAGTGGTAGCCCTTGTCGTCCTTGAGGAGGATATTGTAGCGCGGCTTGTGCTGTTTTATGAGACTGCACTCAAGCACCAGCGCTTCGTACTCGCTGTCGGTCACGATGAAATCATAGTCGTAAACGTGCGATACCATTGCCGCGACCTTCGGTGTATGGTCAGGATTTTCGCGGAAGTAGCTCGTAACGCGGTTGCGGAGGTTCTTCGCCTTGCCGATGTAGATGACAGCGTTCTCCTTGTTCCGCATTATATAGACTCCAGGCGAAGTTGTCAGCTTGGAGGTCTTTTCTCTGAGGTAAGGAAGTCTTGTATTCATAGTTCTGTTATTGCTTGTCGAAGTATTTTCTGCCGCCGTTCGGACGGAAATAGGTGCGTATGTAGCCGTCCGTCGAGAGTATTACAAACTCGTTGCTGTCCTCGAGGTAGTAAACGCCGTCGCCGTCCTCGGACTCGTGCTTGAAGAGCGCGTCCGGATCGTTTATGACGTCGCTCGCCCCCTTTTCGTACTCCTTAGCGGTCTTGTAGCCAAAGTCGTCCTTGAACTCAGCGCCGTGCTTTTCAAAGTGCTGGTTCAGGAGCTTGTCATTGCGGAAATGGTACTCCACATAGGCTTCCGCAGACGCAGCGGCAGTAGTCTCCTGAGTTGTGGGAGCAGCCGTTGAGGGCTGAGTCTGCTTAGTGGACTTCTGCTTCTTATTCTTTTTGGACTTGGCTTTAGTTGCGGCTTCGGTCGGAGCTGTTGTTTTGGTCACCGAAGCACTCTCCGTCTCAGCAGGAGCTTCGGTCCCGGTGACGGTTGCCTCCTCCGTCTGCTGTACTGCCGTTGTGACAGCGGAGGACTTCTTCTGCTCCGACGAGGACTTATTTCCTCCGCAGCCAACAGCGCACATAAGTACAGCTGCGATGATTATGAATAATGATGCAGAACGCATCAGTCTTGCCGTATACCTGTTCATAAAAACGTCTCCTTATTAAGTATTCACTAACATTATACTATATAAATCCACGATTATCAATAGCCATTTGCAGAATTCTGTTATCCGCTTTTAACGTCGGGGACACGCCTCCAAATATGAACAAATTGTAAACTTTCTGGCTTATTCAATGGCTTTCCGTTGAAAATCCGCTGTTTCGTGCCCATATGTAGGAGAATACTGCGGAATTCTCCGGAACGGAGGAAAACTATGGAAATATTCGCCAAGGGCAAAACTATCCCGACCTTCAGCTTCGGTAATCTGTTCACTCAGGGCGAGCACTTTGCCGACACTATCGACTTCATTGTTGACAGGTACTACTGCGGAAAGGATCTGTCACTCTGCTCGTTTGTACTCAGAGGCGTTACCGAAGAAAACTGGGAGATCGAGCAGGTGCTCATACCGCTGGTCTCCGAAAGGACGCTCAGGCTCAGCTGGCACGTCTCGGACAGCTTTACCCACAACGCCGGCAGACTCGCTCTCGAGCTGAGGGCATCGGAGACTGTCGATGAAAGCAACTATACCATTATCAAATACGATATGGCGCCCGTCACCGTCAGAGCGACTATCGCCGGTCAGAACGGACCGCTCCCCGAAACAGCCGAACAGCTCATCAGTGAGATAAACGAGGCGGCTTCCGCCGGTGTCAGCAGCATCAATGATGCAGCAGCAGCCGATCTTGACCTGCTCCAGCAGAAAATGGACGATTTCGACCTCGAAGAAGTCGAGGCGCGTCTTGACCAGATGGAGGAGGACACCCAGACCTATCTCGCACGTCCGGAGGTAGTTGCACTCACACGCGAGCAGTACGATGCTATCACACCGAAACATAATTCGCTCTACGTCATCATAAGAGGAGGTGAATAATATGACCGGTACAGGTACACAGGCTGATCCCTATATCATAACTTCCGTCGCTGACCTCTATTCTATGGAAACACTCGGCGGTGCGGCAGTTTACTTCGAACTCGGCGCAGACATTGATTTCAACGGAACCCCCTACGCCGAGAACTTTTCTCCCATACCGCTGAAATGTCTAAGCTTTGACGGCAAGGGACACTCTATAACAAACATTTTCGTTTCTGACTCCAGCAGTAATTCCAACCTCTTCACTGTGCCGTTTCAGGACAGCCAGACTATAACGTTAAAAGATCTCACACTTTCAAATATAAGTCTCACCGGCAGAAATATCACTTTTTTCAGCTATTACGGCAGCGGAAGCTGCACGATAAACCTTTACGGCTGCACATTTTCAACGGTCATCGACCTGAGAAACGTCTGCTGCGTTATGAAAAGCAACCTCGGTCTCAACGCTGAACTCTGCACCTTTTCATTCTCCGGAATGATATGTTCAAGTATGCCTTTCTTCATAAGCGATACTTTAAGGCGCTGCCATATCCACCTTGAGCTTCTCCAGCTCTCCGGACCTGACCATGAGAGCAGCCATACGGAACACTGCTTCTTTACCGGAGGCTGCTCAGTATCAGACTCCTACATCACAGGTTCTTTTACAGCCTCTGCAAGCTTTAATCCCAACGGAGCTTCGTGTATGAGCGGCTGGGAGTGCAGCTTCAGTAATTTTTACAGTGCTCTCGCATTTTCGGGAATTCCGTACTGCATCTGGGACGGCACCTACAACTACGCCTGCTTTTACGACCGCGAACTCTCCGGTATTGCTTATTCACGCCATTATGACGAGGAATATCAGGTCTTTCTGCCGCTGACCACAGCGCAGTGCAAGAACGCTGCATATCTCCAGTCGATAGGCTTTGTAGTGGAGGGAGGCAGCTGATATGGGAATGATAATAGTTCCCGGAAACAACAACGGCTACCCTTATGTTGAAGGACTTCCGCCAAATATCGGAAAAGCCGTGCTCGTGCCGCCCTATCCCGACTTCATTATGCGCTGCCGCGGGAACAGCGTCAATAACGGCTATCCATCTGTGGAAGGACTACCGCCGAACGTCAGCAGCGCCGACCTTGAACCGCCCTATCCGGACTTCATTATGCTCTGTCTCGGAAGCAGCTTCAACAACGGCTATCCTCTCATAATGAAGCTCCACAATATACGCCGGACAGTTTTCTCCGATCTTGCATTTGCGGATATGCACGCTGAGGAGATAAACTTCGAGGGAAGAACGGTTTATGAAGCGTTCTGCAACGGTCAGAAGGTCTACGGCACCGTTTATACGAACTGACACAAATAGAGCAGTATCACAGCAGGGATACTGCTCTTTCCTTATCCTGCAAAGTCCGGAGCAATAACTGTGCCGGACGGTCATCATCATTATTGACAAATACCCCCTAAAGTGCTATAATATTGCTTGTGTAATCACTGACAATGACATTCTTTCAGAAAGGGGCAGGCTTGCTATGGATAATTTGATGAACCCGGAATTTAAGATAAGAGAGGTCGCTGAACGAATTAGGGCGACTCGCGAATCAGTAGGTCTGTCTCCCGAGGAAATGGCTGAAAAGGTCGGCGTATCCGTATTCGAGTATAACGCCTATGAGGGCGGCGCCAAGGACTTCAGCTTTTCATTCATATATAAATTCGCTAATGCCTGCGGCGTTGAGATCACCGACCTTATGGAGGGTGAGTCTCCCCGTATCAGGAGCTACGATATTACAAGAAAGGGAGAGGGACTCCCTATCGCAAGACGCAAAGGTCTCAGCTATCTCCGCCTTGCACCTAAGTTCAGAAACAAGATCGCTGAACCCTTCCTCGTTACTATCCCCTATGTAGATGAGGAGTACCGCGTCCCCCACCCCCACACCCACGAGGGACAGGAAATGGACATCGTTATCAGCGGTCAGCTAAAGGTCCGCGTAGGCGATAACGTCGAGATACTCAACGAGGGAGACTCTATCTACTACGACAGCTCCGAGCCCCACGATGAATGGGCAGTCGGCGGCAAGGAATGTAAATTCTACGCTGTCGTATGCGGAGTAAACCAGCCGCAGCACGCTATCAGTCACCTCGATCCCGTTATCCTCCCCGGCGTTACCAACTTCGATCTCGCCAATGTCAAGGATCCTGTCGCAGACAAGTTCGTTGCCTGCGAGACAGACGCTGACGGTGCTCTCAGGAGCATCAGCTTCAAAAACGAGGAGAACTTCAACTTCGGCTTCGACGTCGTTGACGCTCTTGCCGCTAAATGTCCTGACAAGACAGCTATGATATATGTTGCGGAGGATCTTTCCGACAGGAAGTTCACCTTCGCCGATATAAAGAAATACTCCAATATGACCGCCAATTATTTCCGGTCAAAGGGAATAAAGAAGGGCGACAAGGTAATGCTCGTGCTCAAGAGGCATTACCAGTTCTGGTTCTCGATAGTAGCTCTGCACAAGCTCGGCGCTATCGTTATCCCGGCTACAAATCAGCTCGTTCAGCACGACTTCACCTACCGCTTCAAGGCTGCTGACGTAAAGGCTATCGTCTGTACCGCTGACGGCGATGTTGCTCATCAGGTAGACCTCGCTATCGACGAATGCGGTATGGACATCAAGAGAATGATCGTGAACGGTCAGCGTGAAGGCTGGGCGGACTTCAATGCGGAAATGCCTGCATTCAGCGACGTTTTCGAGCGTCCTACCGATCCGGAAGAGCTCTCCTGCGGAAGCGAGCCGAACCTTATGTTCTTCACATCAGGTACTACCGGCTACCCGAAGATCGCTACGCACTGCCACAAGTACGCTCTCGGTCACTTCATCACAGCTCGTTACTGGCACAACGTCGATCCCAACGGCATACACTTCACTATCTCAGATACCGGTTGGGGCAAGGCTCTCTGGGGCAAGCTCTACGGACAGTGGCTCAGCGAGACCTGCGTATTCGTTTATGACTTCGACCGCTTTGATGCAAACAAGATACTCCCGATGTTCAGCAAGTACAATATCACAACATTCTGCGCTCCGCCAACGATGTACCGCTTCTTCATCAAGGAGGATCTCTCCAAATTCGACCTCAGCTCTATCAAGTACGCGACCGTTGCAGGCGAAGCGCTCAACCCCGAGGTATACAACCAGTTCCTCAAGGCTACCGGCGTTAAGCTTATGGAGGGCTTCGGTCAGACGGAGACCACACTCTCTATCGGAAACTTCGTTGGTATGACCTGCCGCCCCGGTTCAATGGGCAAGCCCAGCGTACTCTACGATGTTGACATAGTTGATCCCGACGGCAAGCCCGTCAAGACCGGTGAGACCGGCGAGATCGTTATCCGCACCGACAAGGGCAGCCCCTGCGGACTCTTCCTCGGCTACTACCGCGATGAGGAAAAGACCAAGGAGGTATGGTACGATGAAGTTTACCACACAGGCGATACTGCGTGGAAGGACGAGGACGGCTACTTCTGGTATGTCGGACGTGTTGACGACGTTATCAAGTCCTCCGGCTACCGCATCGGACCTTTCGAGATCGAAAGCGTTATTATGGAGCTCCCGTATGTGCTTGAATGCGGCGTAAGCGCTGCACCTGATCCGATAAGAGGACAGGTAGTCAAGGCTTCGATCGTCCTCACAAAGGGCACGGTCGGAACGGAAGAGCTCAAGAAAGAGATACAGACCTACGTCAAGAAGCACACCGCTCCCTACAAGTACCCGAGAATAGTTGAGTTCCGCGACGAACTCCCCAAGACTATCAGCGGCAAGATCAGAAGAGTAGCCCTCAAGGGCTGATGATGACAGCCTGAAGGCGAACGCTCTTCAGGCTGTTTTACACTATTTTTCAAAAAGTTGTTGACAAATTCCTGTGCATATGATATAATAACTATATATAACCACTATATGGAGGAACATTTATGAATAATACTATAAAAAAGTTTGTGGAATACCTTGAGTCACAGAATTTCAAGTGCCGTACATCAGCAGATAATGAAAACGTTGTATGGTTCCAGCTCAAGCTCCCGAAGGTAGAGGCAACTCCTCTCTTCTTCGTAAGCTATACCGAGAGCACCGGCGTTCTCGTAATTATGGCAAGCCACCTCGCAAAGCTGAAGAGCGTGGGCATCGACCTTATGCGTCAGGTGAACACCTTCAATGCTGATCCCGCTAATTTCAGCTGCAAGATGTTCATTGATCCCGAGGGCGAGATAGTTGTCAACAACAGCACCTTCCTCACGACACAGGATCCCCAGCAGAAGATCCTCGAGAATATGGATCTCACCGTTGACGCTCTCTGCCGCCACTACGAAAACGTTATCAGCGTTATCAACGACGCTTCCGGCTCAAACTGAGGACTGCTCCTGCCGGATAATCCCGAATTGAATATACAACAAGTAGATTTTGTTTGTACAAATCGTAGAATTTTATTGTCAGTTTCGACAAATTCAATCCACACCTCTTTAAAAAATCATAATAATATGATAGAATTGCTTTAGAGTGATATTGTTATGAGTTTTGTAGGAGGTGGCGGTATGAAATCAGCAGTGAAGTTTTCTTTCAGAGCTGTTTCTGTGCTCATATCGCTCGCGCTGACCTTCTGCTGTATGCTCGTACAGCCGGTCTCCTCCGCAGAACAGCAGTATATCTCTCTTCAGGAATACGCCGACCGTCTCGGCTACCTCGTAAACTGTGCAAGGGCTGATGCCGGTCTCAAACCGCTCCTCATAGCCCCCTACCTCACAGAATGTGCCAATATACGCGCCGAGGAGTGCTGCGAGGTCTTCGGACACACCCGTCCGAACGGCGAAAGAGGTATCTACATCGTTGACGAGAACGTTCTTTTCCACAGCGCTGCTGCGGAGAATATCGGTGCAGGAAGAACTACCCCGGAAGATGCTCTCGAACAGTGGAAGGACTCCCCGAAGCACTGGGAAGCGATACTCTCTCCGGATTACAACTACACCGGCATAGGCATTTACTACGATCCCGACAGTACATATAAATGGTACTGGACAGAGATCTTCGTGACCGCTGACGATCCTATCAGCGACGCCTATATGCCTCTGCCCTATCAGGTGATACCCAAATGCTCCGGCGACCTCACCGGCGACGGAAATGTGAACTGCTTTGACTACATAATGATGAAGAAGGAGCTCCTCAACGATTTTCACGGACTCAACCCTCTTCAGAAGGAAAGTGCCGACGTTATGGCTGACGGAAGCCTGAATATCTCCGACCTCGTGATAATGCGGGGCTATATACTCGGAAAATTCGACCACGTCCCGATGACGATAGGCGACCTTATCAAATCCAAGTGAACGATGAGAAGTGGTATAAATTAAGTGTGTTCAAAGAATAAAAACGGCTGTCTGGCGCAGCCGTTTTTATTGTTTATGAGGAACTGCACGGTAAAAAGTGCAGGCATTTATCAACAGAGTTTTCAACAAATAGTGCAAATTTCCAAAAATTGTGAAACCTAAAAGAAAACTCTTGATTTATTATAAAAAGGTGGTAAAATATAATTAGCACTCAAAGAGAAAGAGTGCTAAACAAGCTTTGTAATAATTATTTTTCAGGAGGTATATATTATGACTATCAAACCTTTACAGGACAGAATTGTCGTAAAAATGGTCGAGGCAGAAGAAACCACCAAGAGCGGTATCATTCTTTCAGGCTCTGCTAAGGAAAAACCCGAGGTAGCTCAGGTCGTTGAAGTAGGTCCCGGAACTTCTGACGTTAAAATGGAGGTAAAGAAGGGCGATAAGGTCCTCATCTCCAAGTATTCCGGCACTAATGTCAAGCTCGAAGGCGAAGAGTACATCATCGTTAAGATGGAAGACATTCTCGCAACAGTAAAATAACAATGCGAAATCAGGAATTCGGAATTATAGTTTTTGATTTGTCGGCGTAAGCCGACACATTCAATTCCGAATTACGAATTCCGAATTTCAAGTCACTAATTAATTATAAAGGAGTAGATAACTATGGCTAAAGATATAAAGTACGGCGAGGACGCAAGAAAGGCTCTTCAGGCTGGTATCGACAAGCTCGCTGATACAGTAAGAATAACAATGGGACCTAAGGGCAGAAATGTCGTTCTCGACAAGAAGTTCGGCGCTCCCCTCATCACTAACGACGGCGTTACTATCGCCAAGGACATCGAGCTCGAGGACGCTTTC
>CACXEJ010000002.1 GCA_902766595.1 Ruminococcus flavefaciens
GCGCCCGCAAATCAGAATTCAGAAGCCAGAGCTCAGAATACAAAAAGGACGCACACGGTGCGTCCTTTTTCGTTTGACATATATTTCTGTTATTTGCGGAACGCCGGGGGCGGCGTTCCCTACGGTGTTTTATGTTACAAATTCAAATGATTGGGCGCACGGAATGTGCCCCTACAATTCTGAGCTCTGCTTTTGTAATTGCGGAACGCCGTGGGCGGCGTTACCTACGGTATGAGGGGGCTCGTTAAGGAATTCCGCGCCGAGGTCGTTGAGGAAGTCCGCCACGATGAACCGCGGTCGGTGCTTCACTTCGGCGTATATCTTGCCGACATACTCGCCGATTATGCCGAGACAGAAGAGCTGGAGTCCGCCTATCAGCCATATCGAACACAGCAGGCTCGACCAGCCAAGCTCCGCAAAACCGGCAAACTTCGCCACGAATGCCCATATGAACGCGAACACGCTCATCACCGACATTATGAAGCCGGTCGCTGTGATGAATTTCAGCGGTTTTGTCGTGAAAGACGTTATGCCGTTGACGGCGAACGAGATCATTTTCCGCAGGGGGTACTTGCTCTCGCCGGCGAAACGCTCGCTCCTCTCGTAGAAAACGGAGCAGCTCTTGAAACCGATGAGCGGCACCATTCCGCGCAGGAAGAGGTTGACTTCCTTGAAGCCGGCGAGCTCCTCGAGGACTCTGCGGCTCATCAGGCGGAAATCCGCGTGATTGTAGACAACGTCCGCGCCCATGAGCTTCATAAACTTGTAGAAGCTCTCGGCGGTGAATTTCTTGAAGAATGTATCGGTCTTACGGGAGCTTCTTACGCCGTAAACGACCTGATTGCCCTCGTAGTATTTCTTTACCATTTCGTCCACAGCGTTGATGTCGTCCTGGAGGTCTGCGTCCATAGTTATCGAGATGTCGCAGATGTCCTTGACTGTCATCAGACCGGCGAGCACGGCGTTCTGATGACCGCTGTTGTGGGCGAGATCGATACCGGAGAAGAGGTTTGGGGAGACTTCGTGGAGCTCTCTGATTATGTCCCACGTTGAGTCCTTTGAGCCGTCGTTTACGAAAACTATCCTGCTTTCGGGGGAGATGAGCTTCTGCTGAGCGAGCGAGATGTACTTCTCTCTCATACGTTCGGCGGTCACCCGGAGTACCTCCTCCTCGTTATAGCAGGGGATCACCATATACAGAACTGCTGGTTTTTCCGTGATTTTCGCCCTCCTTTGCCGGTTTGCAGCGTATCAGTCCTCGCTGCTGCCCTCAGTTTCTTCGGTGTTGTCAGTCTTGTCGGTATCTGAGTCGTCACTGTCGATTATCTTCTTGTAGCTTGCTTCCTCAGCCTTTTCCTTTTCTTCCTTGATAGCCTTGCGGACGCTTGCCGAAGCTCTCTTGCGGCTGCGCGACATAAGCACACAGCTGTAAACTATCGCAGCGAGTCCAATTCCGACGCACACAACGATGAAAGCCATTTTCAGGAGGCTGCGGTCCTTGACATTGTATTCGAGGGAGTTTGCCTTTGCGTACTTCTTGCCCTCGGAGCGCGAGAATACGCTCATCTTGAAGCCGTCGAGCTTTTCATAGGGCTCGTCTCCCGACTTAACAAAGCCGAAAGCGTGGTCGCCTATGGACTTTACGCTCTTCGGGACTGCAACTGTCCTGAGCTTATCGCAGTTGTAGAAGGCGTTTTCGCCTATGGACTTGATGCCCTCTGGGAGAATTACGTTTGTGAGAGCATAATTTCCCATAAATGCGCCGTTACCGATCTCATCGACCGTTACCGGCAGTGAAAGGCGCTCGATAGATGTGTAAGCAAAAGCGTGGTCGCCTATAGTTTCAAGACCGTTTTCGAGGTCGAGATTTTTCAGGAGTGAGCAGTAGCCCATTTCACCGGTGAAAAGGCAGCTGAAAGCTCCCTCGCCTATCTCTTCGACGGAAGCCGGAACGTGAAGCTCCTCGATGCCTGCGGCTGCCGAGAAAGCGCCGCCCTTTATCGTAACTGTGCCGTCCGGGACGTAGTAAGTTCCCTTGATTGTGGAGAGGGCGCAGTATATATCCTTGCCGGACTTGTCCGTGAGAATGTCGTCCTTGAATGTGAAAGCGTCGTTTTTTGAAGCATCTATCTCAGTGAGGGAAAGAAGCTCTCCGAAAGCGCTGCTGCCTATCTCAGTGAGAGACGGCGGGAGCGTGAGCTTGCTGAGGCTCGTACACTCGTAGAAAGCGTTGCTGTCGATCTTGGTAACGCCGTTTCCGAGGTCGAGAGTTGTCAGGTGGTCACATTTTGCAAAAGCGCTTACAGGTATCTCGGTAAGAGAATCCGGTATTTTGAGCTCTGTGATGCCGGAGCAGCCCGCAAAGGCTCCTTCGCCGAGGGACTTGAGCTTTTTGGGGAGAACGAGAGTCTGGGCATTGGAGCAGCCATAGAAAGCGTTTTCACCGATAGTTGTGATCGAGTCCGGGAGGACAAGCTCTGAAATGCCTGTAAATCCGGCAAAAGCCCTTTCACCGATCTCGATTATCGGAACGCCGTTTCTGATAGCCGGTATCTCAGTTATCATAGTTGCAGTACACTTTGTTATCTTGTAGCCGCCGTTTACTGACTCATACTCGAAAGAGCCGTCCTGAAGGACGTCCTCTGCCGACTGGAGCTGGTCTGCAGATACGGCAAGCGGAGAAAGTGAGGTCAGAGCGAGCAGAGCCGCTCCGAAAGCAGTGATGATCTTATTCAGCTTCATTTTCTTTGTCCTCTTCCTCCTTGGCTTTTTTCTCAGCGTACTTCTTCTTCCTTTCGGCAGCCTCAGCTTCCTTCTTTCTCTTTTTGCGCTTCTTGACCATTATCGTGGTGATAAGACCGATGACAGCTGCTCCGATTGCCGAGCAGATAGCTATGATAAAGCCGAGGCTGATGTTCTTTCCGCGGATACGGACAGTTCCGGTAACGACCTCGATGTCGTTCTTCTTTGCGTAGTCGTAAGCCTCTGAGCCCTTGGGCGCATAGAGCTTGAAGCCCTCTGCGAGGTGTTCTCTGTCAGCTGTCTGGTCTGTGTCGTATTCCTCGTTGTAGAGGTATCCGAAGGCGAATTCGCCGATGTTGCTGATACCCTTGTGCGCACGGAGCTTTTTCAGTTCTAAGCAGTTGTAGAAGGCGAATTCTCCGATAGACTCAATGGAGTCGGGGAGAACTACGTCCTCAATGAGCTTGGAGTCTGTGAAGGCATACTTTGCGATCTCCTTTGTGCCCTTTGGGACCTCGTAGGTCTTGCCGTAGCGGTTTATCGGGTATTTGAGGAGGGACTTGCCGTCTCCGCTGAAGAGAATGCCGTCCTTTGAAGAGAAGTTTCCGTCGCCGTCGGTGACATTTATCTCCTCGAGGGCGTAGCAGGTGCTGAACGGTACCTTGCCATTCTCGATAGAGGTGCAGTTTCCGGAGAGGGTGATCGAAGCGAGCAGGTCGCACTTTGTGAATACTCCCTCCCCTATCTCGGTCGCACCGCCGAGGTCAGCCGATACAAGGGCGGTACAGCTGTCGAAGCAGTTGTTTCCGACTGTTTTCATACTCTGCGGAAGAGTTACGTTCTTTAAATAGGTACAGTTATAGAAGGTCATCTCTCTCAGCGACTCCATACCTTCGGGGAGGACTATTTCCTCTGCTGTGCAGGAGGAGAAAGCTGAGGGGTAGGTGCCCTTAACCGGGAGATTGTCGAGAGTTTCGGGGACTTTGAGGACGGTGTCCGAGGCAGTGCAGGTGATGATGTAAGCGCCGCCGTCCTTTTCGGTGAATTCGTAGTCGCCCTCGTCCTTTCTCTGGAGCGAAGCCATTTCCTTTTTCAGGGCGTACTCATCGGGAGTCATAAACTTGAACTTGTTCATATAGCCTGACTCGGTATCCATATCAGAGGCATAGGTCTGAGCACCGCTGCCGCTGTTTCCGACAAGAGTGAAGTTCTCGTCAGCGACATATTCTCCGGTCTGGCTCAGCTTGTAGCCGAATGCACAGTAGTCGATAGATGTTGTGGAATCGGGGATAACTACCTCTTTAAGAGCTGTGTTGAGGAAAGCGTTCTGACCGACGTGAATGAGGTACTTGGGGAGCTCGATCTCGGCGAGAGAAGTACAGTCCCAGAAAGCACCGCCGTCGATAGAAACGAGCGACTCAGGGAATTTTACCTCGGTGAGGGCGCTGCACTCTGCAAATGCGAAGTTTCCGGTCGCGGAGAGCTTTGTGCCGCTGAGGTCGAGGGATTTGAGGTTCTTTGATGTACTGAGAGCGTAGTCGCCCATTACCTCGAGCGATGAGGGGAACTTTATCTCCTCAAGCTCTGTGTCAGCGAGGGCAGATGTCGAGATAGTCTCGATGCCGTCGGGGACAGTGTAGCTCTTTCCGGGCTTAGCGATAGGGTAGTGTACCAGCGTTTTCATATCCTTTGAGAAGAGGATACCGTCCTTGACCGTAAAGTCCTTGCTGTCGCCGCTGATCTTTATCTCCTTGAGAGACTGACAGAAAATGAACGGATTTACGGACGAGATGTAGTTTACCGAACCGGGGAAGGTTATTGTTGTATATTTACTGTGGGGCTCTTCACCAAAAGCGTGAGCGCCGAGCTCTGTAACGGCTTTTCCGTCGATCTCAGCCGGTACGACAACGTCGGGACCTTCTGCTGTACACATCTCGATGCAGACTGTATCATCGTTGGTGAGCGAATAGGAGAAGTCTCCGGATACCTTTATATCCTTGCTTTCGGTAGGAGCCTCGCCGCCCCATTCGTCTCCGACTACGGGAGAACCGGCGGTAGTCGCTTCTGTGCCGGTCTCGGAGCTTGCTTCGGTCTCTGCGGCAGTCTCGGAAACGGCAGTGGTATCCGTTTCATCGGCAAAAGCTCCGGCAGACGGAGCTGCTGCGGCACAGGCGCCTATCAGCAGAGCGGATATGAAAGCAGTCAGCTTTTTATATTCAAACATTGGATTATCCCTCTCTTTTTGACCTTGTGCTGAGGTCATAAAATTAATAGCAAGTCCATTATATCACAAAGCTACGGTTTTTGCAACGGATTTCACATACTTTTCGTCAAACACACTCAGCGCTTGCATTTGCAGCGGCAATGTGGTAATATATGAGATGTTGATAATGATAACGCAGATAAGGGGTAAACAATGTATTCGGACTTTATATTCAGCCTTAACGCGACTGTTCCGGTCTTTCTGATGATGGTGTTCGGCTGGTGCGTGAGACAGCTCGGGCTGCTTGACGAGCACTCGACGGCTCAGATAAACAAATTCGTGTTCAGGACTCTGCTGCCGCCGCTGCTGTTTATGGACCTTTCGACCGCGGACTTTCGCTCGGTGTGGGACGGCAGCTTTGTGCTCTTCTGTATGTGCGCGACTCTCCTGAGCGTGGGCATAGCGGCAGCGTTTTCGCTGCTCCACCGCGATAAATGCGAGCGCGGCGAGATAATACAGGCGTCCTATCGGAGCAGTGCGGCTGTGCTGGGCATAGCCTTCGTGAACAATATCTACGGCAGCTCGACTGTTTCGGCGCTGATGATAGTGGGAACGGTGCCGCTTTATAATGTGATAGCGGTTGTGACTCTTGCGCTGACCTCGCCTGAGAGGGGGGAGCTCTCCGGAAAGAAGCTGTGGCTCAGCACGGCGAAGAGCATCGCCACAAACCCCATAATACTGGGCATAGCCGCAGGCATATTCTGGTCGCTGACGGGCTGGCATCAGCCTGTGATAATGTCGAGGTCGATAGCCTACCTCGGACGTATGGCGACTCCGCTGTCGCTGATCGCGCTGGGAGCTTCGTTCAAATTCAGCGAGTCAAAGGGCAGAAAAGCACTCGTATGCGGCATAGTTGCACAGAAGCTGCTGCTGTTCTGCTGCATATTCCTGCCGGCGGCGGTGAAGCTGGGGTTCCGCGGCGAAAAGCTTGTGGCGATACTGATAATGCTCGGCAGCGCGACTACCGGAAGCTGCTTCGTAATGGCGAAGAATTTTGGTCATAAGGGCAGCATAACCGCTTTTGCTGTAATGCTTGCTACTCTTTGCAGTGCTTTTACGTTAACTATGTGGCTCTTTGTACTAAAAACTTTGAATTATATATAAGATTTTGAGCGGCTGACACAATATGTGCAGTCGCTTTTTCTCTTTTCTCGGGGGAATTATTGAAACTTATCCGTTAATTTGCACAATAGTGATAGGGGAAAACCTTGTGAAAATGCAAAATATTAAGAAAATGTGAATTTTAACCTAATCGTAACCACTGTGTAACCGATGTGTAACTAATTTTTGTGGAAAAGAATGTATAATGTAGGTATAGCATAATCCCGATTTAGGCGGTCATCCAAACAAACCCAAAATAAAAAAGAAAGTAGTGTGAAAAAATGTACAAATCAAAGATCTCAAGACTCAAGTCTGCTGTACTCAGCGGCGTTCTCGCCACAACAGTAGTTGCAGGCTCTATGTCAGCAGCTGTTAAGACTCCCTCGATCACAGCTGACGCTGCGAGCTTTACAAACTATGCAAAGCTCCTTCAGTACTCTCTCTATTTCTATGACGCAAATATGTGCGGCGATGTTTCCGGTACAGCATTCAGCTGGAGAGGCAACTGCCACATGAGCGATGACGTTCCCGGCGGCTTCCACGATGCCGGCGACCACGTTATGTTCGGTCAGCCTCAGGGCTACACAGCTTCTACTCTCGGCTGGGCTTACTACGAGTTCCCGGACGCTTTCGACGAGACAGGACAGACTCCTCATCTCCAGATGATCACAGATCACTTCGCTAAGTTCTTCCGTGACGCTACCGTTATGAGCGGCAACACCGTTCAGAAGGTCCTCATCGAAAAGGGCGAGGGCGATACCGACCACGTTTACTGGGGTGCTCCTGAAAAGCAGGGAAACAGAGGCAGAATGCTCTGGACAACAGGCGGCGCTGCTAATATCACAGCTCAGTATGCTGCAGCTCTTGCAGTTAACTACATAAACTTCAAAAATCCTGAGGACCTCAAGTATGCTGAGGCTCTCTACGATTTCTCAGTTCAGAACCCCGGCTACTATGCTTGCAGCTTCTATGACGGTCACTGGACAGGCTCTGAGGACGAGATCGCTTGGGCTGCTGCTTGGCTCTATAAGGCTACAAACAACAGCAAGTACCTCAGCAAGGTAAAGGATGCTCCTCAGTCATATTCAACACATTCATGGGAGAGCGTTCAGCTCGGTGCCGGCATCCTCAAGGGTGAGATCACAGGCGACTGGAGCAGCGCAGGCTTCCTCAGCAACTTCACAACCAACGACTACTGCTTCCTCGAGAACTGGCAGTGGGGCAGCGCAAGACATAACTGTACTTCACAGTTCTGCTCTCTCGTAGCTGCTAAGGCTAACAAGGCTGATCCTTCATGGGCTGCTAACCAGATGGACTACATCACAGGCGAAAAGGCTCATAAGTGCGGCAGAAAGTATTCTCTCGTATGCGGACTTACTGCTGATTCACCGAAGAATCCTCACCACAGAGCTGCTTCCGGTACAAACAGCGCTGCTAAGGAGAACGACGGCGTTCAGAATGCTTACACACTCACAGGTGCTCTCTGCGGCGGTCCTAAGGACGCAGAAGGAAGCACATATCAGGATAAGCGTTCCGACTATGAGGCAAACGAGGTAGCTCTCGACTACAACGCAGGTTTCGTAGGCGCAGCAGCTGGTCTCTACCACTTCTACAAGACAGGTTCTATCGACACTAATGTTCCCGGCGTTACTAAGGTTTACACCGGCAAGATCAATCAGGATCCCACATCTTCAACTACTTCAAGCATCGTTACTACAACTACAAACAACGTAACACAGGGCGACGGCACAACAACTTCTTCTGTTGTTACTGCTAAGTCTGGCGACGGCTATGTTGAGTATGAGGCAAATCAGGAAGTCGTTTACAAGCAGGATATGGGAATGATCGGCTGGTTATGGGAAGACCTCGGCGTTGGCGCTAAGGACAAGGTTTCCAAGGTCGAGATCGACATCTCCACAAAGAACGGCAACCTCGGCAAGTGGCAGGGTGCTTTCGGTTCATCTACTATCGAGGCTCCTGATTACTGGACAATGACAGATCAGATGGAAGAGAAGTTTAACGGCAGCAAGGGAACTATTACATGGGACGTACCCGCTGCAACTTCAAAGATCATTCAGACACAGGGCAAGTATGAAGGTATGCTCAAGTTCGGTATCTGGTGGATCGACTGCGGTACATTCACTATCGACAAGATCAGAGTTTACACAGACGGTGCTGAGCAGCCCACATCTTCATCTACAACAACTACAACTACTACTCAGACAACAACTACTACAACTACAACTCAGCCTTCGACGCTTGGTCCTTCACCCACGAAGCTCGGTGATGCTAACTGCGACAACCTCGTAAACATCGCAGACGCTGTACTCGTAATGCAGGTTTCTACAAACCCTGACAAGTACGACGTAGGCAAGACTTCCAACAGCATCTCAGCTATCGGTAAGGCTAACGGCGACGTTGACTTCAACGGTTATTTATCAAATAACGATGCACTTCTCATTCAGAAGTTCAAGCTCGGTCTTATCCAGTCATTCTGAGTATGATAAACAATGGACAGTCTCCTTTGGGAGGCTGTCTTTTTGTATCTATTGCCATTATCTGACCATATTTTGCGCAGTTGCACTTCCGCTCATTGACACAGTGTTTGTGCTGTGTTAAAATTATATTGCAAAGATATTTTGGGAGGGTTCTTAAATGAACAACAAAAAATTCAGAGCACTTACAGCAAGCGCTCTTAGTGCGGCACTGCTCTGCACAGCAGCTGCCAATCCGATTTTCGCAGTTCCTGCGGTAAATTCCGGCAGCCTCAGTACGGCATATGCGGCTGATTCAGACATAGTATTCTCGACTGATTTCGAGGACGGCGACGCTTCAAAGTTCTCCAAGCGCGGCGACAGCGATACTTCCGTTATCAAGGTCATCGAGGACGACAAGGCTCCGAGCGGAAGCAAGGTTATGTCCATAACCGGTCGTGACCAGAGCTGGAACGGTCCTTCACTTGCTCTCGAAGGCGTTCTCGAGCCGAATGTAAAGTATGATATTTCAGTCAAGGTAAAGGCTGCGTGGTACAACACAGTCTGCATCTCGCTCCAGCATACCCCCGGCGGTTCAGACCAGCCACAGTACACTAACCTCGTAAAGGGCGTATCACAGGGCGATTACGTTGAGCTGACCGCGAGCTTTGCATACGGAGCTGAGGAAAAGGACGTTTCTCTCTACATCGAAACATGGGGCGACGCAAACGACCTCTGCGTAGACGATTTCACGATCAAGCTTTCACCTAACAATATGGATTCCAAGGCTCCTTCACTCAAGGACGTTTACGGTGATATGTTCAAATTCGGTACTGCAACAACAGTTTCCGAGATAGCGCCCAAGTCCACTCAGGACCTTATCCGCAAGCACTTCAACAGCCTCACAGCCGGCAACGAGCTCAAGCCCGAGAACGTTCTCGACAGAGCAGCCTGCCTCGCGCTTGCTGAGGACGGCGACGATACAAATCCGCAGGTAACGCTCGAAACTGCAAAGCCTATCCTCGAGTTTGCCCGCAAGTACAAGATCTCTATGAGAGGTCACGTTCTCGTATGGCACCAGCAGACTCCTATGTGGTTCTTCAAGGAGAACTACGATCCCGACGGCGAGTGGGTATCCAAGGAAAAGATGCTCAAGCGTATGGAAAACTACATCAAGAACGTTTTTGCAGCTATCGAGAAGGACTACTCCGACATCGACTTCTATGCGTGGGACGTTGTGAACGAGTGCTTCACCGACTACGGCAAGCCCAGAGAAGCAGGCTTCCCGGCAGAGGCGAACAACTATGAGGCTTCTCCGTGGGTGAAGATATTCGGTGACAATTCCTTCATCAAGCCAGCTTTCGAGTTTGCTAAGAAGTACGCTCCCAAGGACTGCAAGCTCTACTACAACGACTTCAACGAGTATATGCAGAAGAGCGATGCTATCGTTGAACTCACAAAGGAGATAAATGCTGACGGTCACTATATCGACGGTATCGGTATGCAGTCCCACCTCAACGTTACAAATAACGGCGAGCCCGATCCGTTCCCGAGCGTAGGAATGTACAGACAGGCTCTTGAAAAGTTCAGCAAGACCGGTCTTGATATTCAGGTAACAGAGCTCGATGCTACTGTAAACAACAAGAAGTTTGAGCTTCAGGCAAAGTATTACAGCGATATTATGGACGCTCTCGTTGACTACAAGGACTACATCTCAGCAGTTGTTGTATGGGGTACTACCGATGACCAGAGCTGGAGAGCTGACCGCGATCCTCTCCTCTTCAACAAGGACTACTCCGTGAAGCCCTGCTTCGAGTCCATAGTCGACGGCATTGAGTACACCACATCGGCAGATCCTACTGAGCCGGAGACCGAGTCCAAGACGGCGAGCGAGAGCAGCTCGTACGCTACCGGTGACCTCTTATACGGCGACGCAAACTGCGATAATCAGATAAATATCGCAGACGCTGTACTTGTTATGCAGGTCGCTACAAACCCTGACAAGTACGGTGAGGGAAAGACCAGTCTCAGCATCAAGAAGCTCGGAAAGCAGCAGGCTGACGTAAACAAGGACGGAAAGGTTGATAACAGCGACGCGCTTATCATTCAGAAGTATAAGCTCGGACTCATCGACGAACTTCCTTATCACGAGAAATAAGAGTTCATAATTGTAGGGGCGCATTCCCGGCGCCCGTGCTTTTGAAATTTCAGGCATTAAAAATGACGCACATTGTGCGTCATTTTTGTTTGTGTTATCCTGTGTAGGGGCCGCCTTTGGCGGTCCACAGAATATTTGCAATATACGGTATAATAAATTGATGGACGCCCAAAGGGCGCCCCTACAATTTGCTGATGCTTCATAATATTTGTAGGGAACGCCGCCCTCGGCGTTCCGCGTTACAATGCCAAATTACAAGGGCGCACGGACGGCGCCCCTACTGTCTGATTTCTGACTTCTGAGCTCTGACATCTATGTTCTGAGATCAGCCGAATATGACCTCGAGCAGCTTCAGAATGGTATCGCCGACGCTGTTTGAATAAACGACCTCCGCAGCAAGATCCGGTTTGTTGGTGATGATATTGTCTACGCCGAGCAGCATCATCTGCTCCATATCCTCACGGCGGTCAACGGTCCACACGAAAACGCGCTTGCCGTTCTGGTGAGCTGTGCTGACTATGTTTCGGTTGACGAAAATGTAGTTGAGGCTGACCGCGTCTATCGAGCGGAGCTGCGAGTAAGATGTGGACATAGCGACGTTTGCGATGAGAGCGGTCTTGATCTTGGGCTCAAGGCGCTTGACTATTTTCAGGAGCGGATAGGAGAAAGAGGTCACATAGCAGGAGGTGGTCAGACCGTATTCCTTGATGAGGTCAACGGTCTTCTCGGTCGCGCGGACGGAGTCTCCGACGTCCTTTATCTCGATGTTGAACATCTTATCCTTGCCGACGAGCTGCAAGACCTCCTCAAGAGTGGGTATCCTTGCATCAGCGAACTGTCCCTTGTGTCCGGTATGGCTCACGACCGTGAACTGCTGGAGCTCGTCGTAGGTGTAGTCGGTGAGCTTGCCTCTGCCGTCAGTGGCACGGTCGAGCTTGTCGTCGTGGAATACGACGAGGACATTGTCCTTGGTCAGCTGTACGTCGAGCTCGATGTAGTCGGTGTCGCTGTTCACAGCGGCTTCAAAGGCGTAGAGGGTGTTCTCGGGAGCGACGGAGGAAAAACCTCTGTGCGCGGTGATCTGAGTTCTTGTGAAAATGCCGGAATTTAGTATGATGTTGCCCTTGTAGAGCGCCCGGAAGTAGCTGAAATTTATCATCGCCGAAGCAGCAAGCACGGTTATGATGAGGACGGTCTTGTGGGACTTTTCCATTTTTTTGCGGTCGCGGTCAGGGAGCTTGAAGACCTCCTCGCTGCCTGCGTCTGCGAAGAAACGGCTGGTTATCCAGCATATCATAGTGGGCGCGGCAAAGAAAGCCGATACCGCCGTAAAGACCTTCATTGCATAGCTGAGTATTTTCAGGGAGGTGCGGAAAGCCGAGTCCGGCTTTGAGAAGCCCTTCACGATCATTACGATGATAATGCTCAGACCGAATGTAAGCAGGAGCAGTATACCTGTGACGGCAAGTGCCCAGAGAAGGAATGCGGCGGCTGTACGGAGTCTTTTGTGGTGTATCTTCTCGCAGCTCGTGCGGACACATTCCGGGAATGGCTTATCAGTCAGAATGAGGTAGTGGAGGCTGTATATCCGCTTGATGATGACGAATGCCAGCAGAGCTTCGATGAGCACATAAGCGGCAACGGCAGCAGAGCTGCTTATGCTTGCGAACACAACGCGCAGTATCGGCAGTATCGGCGCAAGCAGCATACCTGACGAGAGAGTGTTTTCGGCGAGCGTCATAATGACAGTGAATAATGCGAAACGCAGTATGCCCGAGCCGCGGAAAGCCTTACGGAAGCTCCTGAAAGCAGTCAGGAGCATACCTCCGACTGTTATTTTCTCGTTTTTTGCAGCACAGCTGAAACAGGCGACGAGTCCCGAGAGCTCCACGAACGTGAAAAAGCCCGAAACAAAGAGAAGTATCAGGATAACGAATATCGTTGCAGGGCTGTGGAGGTAGACGAGAAGGCTCTCGTCGTCGAGATAGGAGACTCCGGCGAGCTTCATCGTGAGCTTGAGCAGCAGAGTCATAACGGGAGCGCCTATCGCCAGCAGTATCAGCTTGAAAATAGCTTCAAACAGCAGGAAATGCGGCAGCGCCCGGATAAAGGTCCTGATGGACCTGACAAAGTTTTTCATATTAATATCCCCGGGTAATAATTGCTTATATCACTAATTATACGACCTGCCGCACTGCTTGTCAATGCTTTTATTAGGCGGCTATTGCAAAATCAGGCAGAATGTCGTATAATAAAATTGTATGAGGGAAACCTCTGTACAATAATCATTAAGGAGAAAAGAATGAGATTTCTTGCGATAGACGGAAACAGCATACTCAACCGTGCGTTTTATGGTATCAAGCTGCTTTCCAACAAAAAGGGCGAGTTCACCAACGCGATATTCGGGTTTATGAACATATACCTGCGCAATACCGCAGATGTTTCACCTGACGCGGTCGCAGTGGCATTTGACCTGCGCTCGCCGACCTTCCGGCACAAGGCTGCCGATTACTACAAGGCTAACCGCAAGGGTATGCCGCCTGAGCTCGCGCAGCAGCTCCCGAGGGTGAAGGAGCTCCTCGGACTTATGGGCGTAAAGGTGGTCGAGTGTGAGGGCTACGAGGCTGACGATATTCTCGGAACACTTGCGGCAGCGTGTTCGGCAAAGGGCGACGAGTGCTACGTCCTGACCGGCGACCGCGACAGTCTCCAGCTCATAGATGAAAACGTGACCGTCCTCCTCGCCACGAACAAGGAGACTGTCCGCTATACGCCGGAGCGTTTCCGTGAGGACTACGGCTTTGAGCCGATAAAGCTCATCGACCTGAAAGCCCTTATGGGCGACAGCTCGGACAATATCCCGGGCGTTGCCGGTATCGGAGAAAAGACCGCCTCCTCGCTCATCAAGGAGTTCGGCAGCCTCGAAGCGCTCTATGCAGGCTATGAGGAGTCCGGGCTGACAAAGGGCGTTAAGGCGAAGCTTGCAGCCGGTGCGGAGTCTGCGAAGGAGAGCAAGTGGCTCGCGACTATCGTCCGTGATGCTCCTATCGACGCTGTTCCGGAGAATTACCGCCTTGGTGCTCCGGACAACGCCGGCATAAGCAGGCTGCTGACGGAGCTTGAAATGTTCAAGCTGCTTGACAAGCTCGGAGTTGGTCTGAGCGAGGGGGAGAGCGCTCCGGCTGAGGAAAAGGCTCCTGTATACGAAGCAATAACACCGGAGGAAGCTCCGCTGACCGCCGATGCGGTGAATGGGCTGGAGAAGTGCTTCTACCTTTTCAGGGACGGTGTTCTGTCAGTGCGCAGCGGCAAAAACGTCTGGACGACTGACGATGAAGCGCTGATACTGAGCTTTTTTGCCTCGGACAGCGAAAAGTCCACCGACGACGCAAAGGCACACTACCGTTTTGCAATGGCTCACGGCGGCGAGCTGAAAAATCTCCGGAACGATGCGGCAATATGCGGTTATCTGCTCAATTCCTCGGCTTCCGACTACGCCGTGGACAAGCTATGTGCGGAGTACGGCGTCCACTACTATTCGGAGAACGGTGAGCTTGCCGACCTGCTTTCGCTTGAGGGACTTATTGAAAAGCTCCGGAGCGAGATAGAGTCAGAGGGAATGACGGAGCTTATGGAGAATATCGAGCTGCCGCTGACCGAGGTGCTGGCTTCGATGGAGGACTCTGGCATCTGCATCGACCGCGAGGGCGTCGAGGAATTCGGCACTTACCTCTCAGAGATGATAGAGGAGACTCAGCAGATGATATTCGACGAAGCCGGCCACGAGTTCAATATAGCTTCACCGAAGCAGCTCGGAACGGTCCTCTTTGAAGAGCTGGGGCTCCCGGCGAAGAAAAAGACCAAGAGCGGCTACTCCACAAACGCGGAGGTGCTCGAGGAGCTGAGAAACCACTCCCCGATAGTCGATAACGTGCTGAAATACCGCCAGTACACCAAGCTGAATTCGACCTACGTCGCCGGACTTCTCGACAAGATAGCTCCCGACGGCAGGATACACACATGGTTCAGGCAGACCGAGACGCGCACCGGACGTATCTCCTCGACGGAGCCAAATATGCAGAATATCCCGGTCCGCACCGAGCTCGGCTCGCGTATGAGGAAGTTTTTCACCGCTCCCGAGGGAAAGGTGCTCGTGGACGCCGATTACAGTCAGATCGAGCTGCGAGTTATGGCGCACCTCTGCGGTGACGAGAATATGGCAGCGGCTTTCACGTCCGGCGAGGACTTCCACACCTCAACTGCGGCACAGGTTTTTGATATGCCGGTGTTTATGGTGACGCCCGAGATGAGAAGTGCCGCAAAAGCTGTGAATTTCGGCATTATCTACGGCATCGGAGCTTTTTCGCTCTCCAAGGACATCGGGACCTCCGTTGCACAGGCGAAGAAGTACATCGCGGACTACCTCGAGCGCTTCCCGAAGGTAAAGGAGTTTATGGACGCAACTGTTGACGGCGCAGAGCGTGATGGCTGTGTGACGACGATGTTCGGCAGAAAGCGCCGTATACCGGAGCTCGCTTCGTCGAACAAGATGCTTCAGGCAGCCGGAAAGCGTATCGCGATGAACACACCGGTTCAGGGAACGGCAGCCGACCTTATCAAAATAGCGATGATAAACGTTTACAGGCGTCTGAAAGCCGAGAATATCGCGGCAAAGCTGATATTGCAGGTACACGATGAGCTCATTCTCGAGGCGGACGAGAGCTGTTCGGAACGCGCTTCGGAGATACTGAAAGAGGAGATGCAGGGCGTCTGCGAGATGAAGGTTCCGCTGTCGGTGGACGTTCACTGCGGACATTCGTGGTACGAGGCAAAGCAGTGACATCAGAGGTAAGAATTCAGATTTCAGAAGTCAGAAATCAGACCGTAGGGGCGCATTCCGTGCGCCCGTGAATTGTGTACTGAAAGCACCGTAGGGGACGGCGTCCTCGACGTCCCGAAAATAACGGAAATGTATGTAAAAACGTTGTAGGGGCGTTCTCGCCTGTCGGCTCGGTCGGTGCTTCTGCCTACGGCAGAGGTGTCCGCCGGACACCCGCACCGTTCCCTACTATTAAATATACAAGCAGGAGGAATTATGCCAAGATTTTTTGTTGACGATATAGACGAGAACAACATCTGTCTCACCGGCAGCGATGCTCACCACATCGGCTTTTCTCTGAGAATGAAGGTCGGCGAGCCGGTGACGGTCTGCTGCCGCGGTGTGGACTATAACTGCACTATCAGGGGCATAACCGGCGAGAGCGTGACGCTCGACCTCGTTGAGAAACACAGGTGCGCTGCCGAGCCGGATATCGAAGTCACGCTGTTTCAGGCTGTTCCGAAGCTGGACAAGCTCGAGTACATCATACAGAAGAGCGTTGAGCTGGGCGTGACGAGGATAGTGCCGGTGCTTACGAGACGCTGCATATCGCGTCCGGACAGCAAGGACTTTGCAAAGAAGCTGGTGCGTCTGAACAAGATAGCGGCAGAAGCGGCAAAGCAGTCCGGAAGGGGAATAATCCCGGTAGTTGAGCCGATAGTCAGCTACAAGCAGGCGCTCGAAATGATGAAGTCGCTCGACCGCACAGTCATTCTCTATGAAGAGGAGGGCGGAGTCTCGTTCGGGGAGGCAGGTCTCAGCGGCGCGAAAACTATCGGTCTGGTCATCGGAAGCGAGGGGGGCTTTGACAAGGAGGAAGCTCAGGCTGCCGTTGAAGCTGGAGCGGTTCAGGTCTGGCTCGGAAAACGTATACTTCGTTGTGAAACTGCACCAATAACTGCTATGTCAATTTTGATGTTTTTAACAAATAATATGTAGACAGTTGAAATTTTGAAAAGAGTATGTTATAATATATATGTAGTTTATCGTATGCCGATCGCAAGTGGCACGATAAAACAAAAATACTTGCGAAGAAAAGAGGAATTTGAAAATGAGCAAATTTTTAGTTGCTGTATTAGCTGCCGGAGCTGCAGCTGCTGCAGGTTATGTTGCATCACAGTATCTCAAGGGCAAAAATACAGATGACGATTACGATGACGACATCTACGACGATGCTTATGAGTTCGGCGATGATGAGAACGTCGATTTTGAGATAGACGAAGATACAGCTAAGGAAGCTGCTGAGGGTACCCAGGAAGCAGCTGAAGATGTTAAGGAAGCAGCAGAGGACGCTGCTGAGGACATCAAGGACGCTGTTGAAGACGCAGTTGACAACGACTGATTGATTATCAGCGGGGGACGAAAGTCCCCTCTTTTCTTTGCACGACAAAAAACAAGTTGAATTGCTGCTGGTAATTGTGCAGGTATACAAAACGGTGCTTTTACTATTGACAAAAGCACTTGTTTTTGATATAATTTAAAAGCTGTCCGTCGTGGACGCCAAAAAGGCAGCTCCGAGGCGTAGCTCAGTTTGGTAGAGTGCTTGGTTTGGGACCAAGATGCCGCAGGTTCGAGTCCTGTCGCCTCGACCAATTTCATTTCCGACAGAAAGTTTTTTGAAAAAATTTCAAAAAACTCTTGACAAGCGGTCGGAGATGTGATATAATATTATAGTCAGTGAAGCTGGTGTAGCTCAGTTGGTAGAGCAGCTGATTTGTAATCAGCAGGTCGGGGGTTCGAGTCCGTCCACCAGCTCCAA
>CACXEJ010000003.1 GCA_902766595.1 Ruminococcus flavefaciens
ATGCTAATATGGTTGCGGCGGCTGGATTTGAACCAACGACCTTCGGGTTATGAGCCCGACGAGCTACCTAGCTGCTCCACACCGCGTTCTCTCTGTCATATGACTATATTATTATATCACGTTACTCATACATTGTCAACAGCTGATTATATATTTTTTTATTTTAACTTAAGCAGCTGCCAATAGCCGTTCTTTCCGCATCAGTAATGGCTGCACTTAACTTGACAAGCTCAAAGCATACTGCTACAATATAATTAACAAACAACCGAGGTGAATACAATGAAAAACTGCATAAAACGCTCTATCGCACTCATTCTCTCACTTCTCTGCCTTGTTTCCTGCGGAAAAGCAGGAAACAGTTCAAGCGGACACAAATGGCAGAACTCAGAAACGCTGAACGAATGGCAGATAGACTTGCTTGAATCACAAGGACTTCCTACCGACATTGAACAGCTATCACCTTCGCAAAAGCGCTCTATACAGCATATCTATGAAATGATAAATTACCTCAACGAAAAGTATGACGAGGAGTTCGTTTATGCCGGATATGTTGAACCGGGGGTTATGGATGAGGAAACGCTTTATGCTCGTTCACTATCTGACGAAAAGCAAAGAGCTGTCACAGTGAAAATCGACGATAATGGTGATTTTACTGATGACTATTATAGTGTAGGAATTAGGGATTACTGCGAAAATCTCTATAATGATTTTATAAAGGATTATTTTAATTCTGATAAAGCTGTTATTTTTATTGATAATTTCGATTGTGAAATTGATAATCTCAATGAGATTAAAAATGATCATTTTGATAACAAAGTTGGAGGGCGTAATAATATACTTATTTCAAGTAAAATCTGTACAGAAAAGGAATTTGAGGATTTTATTGCTGATTATTATCGCTGGTGTGATAAACACGAACTTGTTCTAACTAATAGAATAACATTGATTGATATTGATGATTTTTCATGTATTAATTATTGGAATTATGCTGATTATTATAAAAAAGAGCTATTTCTTGCAGATTATAGACTTAATCTATATGGAAATCATAAGTATTCAACATCTTTAAATCGAAATCTTGAAGAATAATCATGCAGGTAGTTCAACATAATTTTATCAGATGTTGAACAATAAGCAAATGTTGTGTTGTCACACGATTTCACAGGCACCGACTACTCTGATACTTCCTGCGCGGCAGCTGCCCGGTCCGAAAACGCGCTCCATTCCCGAAACATACTCGTCAACGAGGTAATTCGGCACAAACGCTGCGACTGTTTCACTGTCTATGACAGCGCCGTTTTCACCAAGCAGACGGCGGCTCACCTTAGCTCCGAGTGGCTCCTCGCAGGCACTTCCGGCGCAGTCGATATTCCCAAAAAATCCCTCTGTATCGCTGATCTCAAGGCACTCCGCCGCGCTCCTCAGTCTGGCGAGCTCGGCGTAAAAGCCTGCCGCCCGCGCAAGTGCAGTATCGCTGCAAGCCTCCCTGAGTCTGGGAAGTTTGCTGAAAAACTCTTCCTCGCTGACCTCGCAAAGAGTCTCTGCACCGAGCTTCGCAGCGATCTTGCTCACATCAGAAGAGAACGAAGTCTGCTCCTTTCCAGCGCCGGCGGTCTCACAAACACAATAGCCGGAAGCCGAAATATCCGTGTCATATCGGGAAATTTCAGGCTCTCCGGAAGCAGCTCCGTCCGCGAAAACTATTCCGCCCTCCGCGCATAGCCTGTACGCCGCAGCACCGGAAGCCGAACCGCTGAAAGTCGTCTCAGCAGCACGGGCTCTCGGGATAAGAAAGTCCGTTTCCGGCGTAGTTTCGGCACACATTGCCTCAATCGCAAAGGCAAGCAGCACGGAAAGAGCTGCCGCCTGACCGTTCGCGTCTGTTATTTCAGAGCTGACGAGCATAGCGAAGCCCCTGAGCGGAATTCCGGCTTTTTCAGCCTCAGAAGCAGCCGCGCGGACAAGTCCTGCAAGACTCCCCTGCTCGTCCTCACGGCTCCGCAGATCACTGACCTTAAAGGCGATCTCCGGCGAATTATCGGCAGTTACGCGGATAATGCCCTCGCCGTTGAGCGAAGCGATCGCAAGAACGTCCCTGTCCGAAGCCGCCGCAAGCACACAGCCGTTCCTCTCGCCGCAAAGGCTGCCGGAAAGGTCTGTCTGTCCCGGCACTGAAAATACGCGGATATCGCTGCAAATCGGGTATAGGCGCGAGAAACGCTCGGCGGTGTTCAGGCAGCGAGCCCTGCTTCTGAGCAAAGCCCTGTCGGAGCTGCCGTAGAGCTGCTTTAGTTTGCTGTCAAGAGCTCCGTTGGATAATGAGTTGACAAATTCGTTCAGGTTCATATTAATACCCCGTTTCTTGGTCGATGATATACTATTATATACTATCACGGAAAAAAAATCAACAGATTTATGCACTTACGCAGAAAAACGTCTATCAGTTTAGTGCACATTTCCGAATTTAAGTCCTTTTCTGCCTATTTGTTGACAATTTAAGCATTATGAGTTATACTTTAATTAATGTATATCAGCTTAATTTTTAGGCATTTAAGCAAAAGGAGTCCGTTATGTCAGATATTCATATCATCAGTCCCCCTCTCAGCAATATCCCATGGCAGGACAAGCCCGCAGACTGCTCCGCTCCTGTGTGGAGATACTCCGAAAACCCGATAATAGGCAGAAATCCCCTCCCCGATGTTGCCCGTATCTTCAACAGTGCTGTCGCTCCGTTCGGGGACGGCTTCATCGGTGTTTTCCGCGGCGAGCAGCGCAACGGTATCCCTCACATCTACCTCGGCAGAAGCTCCGATGCCCTCCACTGGGAGTTCGAGCCCGATAAAATACCGTTCACCGACGAAAAAGGCGAGCCGTTTATGCCGCTCTACGCCTACGATCCGCGCCTTGTGCAGATCGGTGATACATATTATATAATGTGGTGTCAGGACGCTTACGGTCCGACAATCGGCATCGCTGTCACGAAGGACTTCCGGACGTTCAGGCGCCTTGAGAACCCCTTCCTCCCCTACAACCGCAACGCCGTGCTCTTTCCGCGAAAGATCGGTGGAAACTATGTTATGCTCTCCCGTCCCTGTGACAACGGCCACACGGCTTTCGGAGACATTTTCCTCTCAGAGAGCAAGGATCTCGAGTTCTGGGGCAGACACAGGCACGTTATGGGCAGGAGCGACAACTGGTGGGAGAACCTCAAGATCGGCGCCGGCGCTGCTCCTATCGAGACCGACCGCGGCTGGCTGCTATTTTACCACGGCGTTGTCAATACCTGCAACGGCTACGTTTACAGCATCGGCGCGGCTGTGCTTGACCTTGATGAGCCGTCGAAGGTCCTCCACCGCTGCGAAAACTACCTCCTCGCTCCCGAGGAATGGTACGAGGAGCGCGGTTTCGTGCCGAACGTCTGCTTTCCCTGTGCCGCCCTCACCGACTCAGGGACCGGCAGGATAGCCATTTATTACGGCTGCGCGGACAGCTACGTCGGAGTTGCCTTCACCACAATCGACGAGGTATGGAACTACATTCTCGCCCACGACTCCACGACCGTTTCCGACACTGAACCCGGCAGAAGATGATAGTCTGCCGCTCATAAATCTCATTCAGCGTATCTGCCGCCGGGCTTCTTCTGTGAAAGTGCTCGGCGGCTTCGTCATTATAAACAAAGGTACTTTCATCAAAATCACGAAAGCCCGACATTTTCATTGTGAATATGCACAAATATCTATGTTGAAAATTGTCTGCAATGTGCGTTACTTGCGAATTTCACTGCGGATTTCTTCATTTTAGCAAAAATTACTTGCAGTTTTTTGTGAAATGTGATAAAATAAATTGATACTTGAAATTGACTATGCTCAATTACTTGCTACTACTTTTAAGAAGGAGACTGCTATGGCAAAGATCAAGGCTGCTGTTATCTTCGGCGGAACGTCGCGCGAGTACAAACTCTCTCTCGCTTCGGCTGCCGCAGTTATCAGGAACATTCCGACTGAAAAATATGAAGTGGTCTGCATCGGCATCACTAAAAAGGGACGCTGGCTCTACTTCCCCGGCGACGTTGATGAGATCGAGAACGGCATCTGGGACATCAACCCCGACTGCACTTCCGCTATCATCTCCCCCGATCCGCTCCACAGAGGCATAATCACTATCGAAAACGGTGAGACCTCGATCAAGCGTATCGACGTGGTTTTCCCTGTTCTTCAGGGACGCAGGGGTGCTGACGGTGATATCCAAGGTCTCCTCGACCTCTCCGGCATTCCCTATGTCGGCTGCGGAGTCCTCTCTGCTGCCGCTTGTATAGACAAATCGCATATCCATATGATACTCGACGATTACGGCATCAAGACCGCCGACTGGCAGCTCATTCCTCCGCGTGAGCTCAGCAACATCGACGAGCGCTGCGAACAGATCGCCGCTAAGCTCGGTTATCCGCTCGTTGTAAAGCCCGCGTGCAGCGGAAGCAGTGCCGGCACTACTGTTGCCAATGATTACGAACAGCTCGTTGCAGCTGTAAAGATAGCTTTCTCCAACGACAAGAAGGTCGTCGTTGAGAAGTACCTCAAGGGCAGAAAGCTCGAAGCTGCCGTATTTGGTTACGATAACCCGTTCTCGTCCTTCATCGGTGAGATACTCTCTGTCGGAAAGGTCTACGATCCGACCGAGGTCAACCGTAGCACCGGCGACGATCTCGTTATACCGGCTGATATTCCGGACGAGCTCCAGCAGGAGATCAGAAAAACTGCCGTCCGTGCTTTCAAGGCTCTCGGCTGCAAGGGTATGGCTCGCATCGACTTCTTCCTGACCGATGACGGCGAGCTCTACCTCAACAAGATCGGTACCTCCCCCGGACTCAGGAACAACAGCGTTTACCCGAAGCTGATGGAACATCTCGGTATGTCTCAGTCCTATCTCATCGACAAGCTCCTCGAACAGGCTATCGAGAACGCTGAAAGAAATTACTGATAAGGAGCACGTTTTGAAAAACAACGTTTTGATTTCGCTTACAAGCATTCAGTGGCAGGACGGCGAAAAAAGCGAGACAGAGCTTCTCACAAAGGCTGCCTTCACCCACAAAAACGGCTTGGATATAATAACCTACGAGGACACTTCCGCGACCGGCTTTGAGGGCTCGGTCACGACCATAAAGATCGACGGCTCGAGCAGTGCTTCGATAGTCCGCGCCGGTACGACCAATTCCGTACTCTCCCTCGAGATCGGCAGAAAACATTTCTGCCAGTACGGCACGCCCTACGGCAACCTCCAGATAGGCGTCTACACTCACGCTATCAGGAATACCCTCGACCGCGACGGAAGACTCTATATGAAGTACACCCTCGACCTCAATTCTTCGTATCTCTCAGATAACGAAATAATTATGACAGTTCAGTCACAGAACTGACAGAAAGGATAAATGCAAATGTCAGACCTCATCAAACAGGCGTCCGCTCAGCTCAATGATATGATAATGGACGCTCTCGGAAAGCTCGTCGCTGAGGAAGCCGTTCCGGCTGTACCTCTTCCGGCTTTCGTAATCGAGATACCCGCCGACAAATCCCACGGAGATTTCGCTGCAAACACCGCTATGGTGTGCGCAAAGGCTTTCAAGCTCCCTCCGAGAAAGATCGCCGAACTCATCTGCGAAAAGCTCAATCTCGAAGGCACTATCTTCGACCACACCGAAGTTGCCGGACCGGGATTTATCAATTTCTTCCTCGGCAGAAAGTGGTTCTCGGACGTCGTAAGGAACGTTCTCACCGAAAAGGACAACTACGGTAAGACCGAGCTCGGCAAGGGCAAAAAGGTCCTCGTCGAATTCGTTTCCGCAAACCCGACCGGTCCTATGCACATCGGAAACGCAAGAGGCGGCGCTATCGGCGACTGTCTCGCAAGCGTGCTCCAGTGGGCAGGCTATCACGCAGAACGCGAGTTCTACGTCAACGATGCCGGCAACCAGATCGAGAAATTCGGAAAGTCGCTCTCGCTCCGCTATATGCAGCTCTGCTCCGATAAAGGTCAGCAGCTCATCTATGACAACCGCGAGGATACAGAAAAGCTCTGCGCTGAGATATACGCGCTCAGCGGTGAGGGACAGGATTTCGAGATGCCGGAGGACGTTTACCTCGGCACCGACATCATCGAACACGCTGCAAATTACTATAAGATCCACACATTCGAGCTTCAGGACGTTTCCGAGGAGGAACGCCGCAAGGCTCTCGTTGACTACGCTCTCCCCCTGAACATAGAGGGACTCGAGCGCGACCTCAAGAAGTACCGCATCGTCTACGACAACTGGTTCCGCGAGAGCACTATCCACGCAAAGAACGAGACAGCTAAGGTCGTTGACAAGCTGATGGAGACCGGTCACGCCTACGAGCAGGACGGCGCGATATGGTTCAAGGCGACCGAGTACGGTCTCGACAAGGACTTCGTACTCAAAAGAAGCAACGGTCTCTATACTTATATAGTACCCGACATCGCTTATCACTATGACAAGCTCGTTACCCGTAACTTCGACAAGGCTATAAACGTCCTCGGTGCTGACCACCACGGCTACGTTCCGAGACTCAAGGCAGCTCTCAGCGCACTCGGTGTTGATGCTTCAAAGCTCGACGTAGTTCTTATGCAGATGGTACGTCTCGTGCGCGGCGGCGAGGTAGTCAAGCTCTCCAAGAGAAGCGGCAAGGCTATCACCCTCGTTACTCTCCTCGACGAGATACCGATCGACGCAGCACGTTTCTACTTCAATCTCCGCGAGGCAAATTCGCAGTTTGAGTTCGATCTAGACCTTGCTGTTGAGAAGTCCTCGCAGAACCCCGTTTACTACGTTCAGTACGCTCACGCAAGAATTTGCAGCCTCCTGAGAACTCTCAGCGAGGAGGGCGTGAAGATACCCGATACAGCCGACTTTGACCTCCTCAGCGATCCGCGCGAGATCGAGCTTATCCGCCACCTCGCTTCGCTGCCCAAGGAGATCGACCTCGCAGCCAAGAGCTACGATCCGGCTAAGATCACAAAGTACGCTATCGACCTCGCTACCCTCTTCCACCGCTTCTATGACGCGTGCAGCGTAAAGAACGCCGAGTCCGAAGAGCTGAGAAATGCAAGACTCCTCCTCTGCACAGCTGTCAAGCAGACTCTCAGAAACGTTCTCACACTGCTCAATATCGAACAGCCCGAGAAGATGTAAAAATTACATTTGGCAGACAAAAAGTTACAGAAATGTTACAAAGTTAGCCAAAAATTGTCATTTCCAATTATCCGCAAGACGCGGAATTTCGGTCAAAATCAGGGATTTCACAGAAAATTAACAGTTTGCTCACACATTGTACACATATTTATGTTACAATTTGTAACATATTGATTTTCTTGAAATTTCCCGTTAAGTTTACAACATAAAATATTTTCAGAGAAGGGATGTATATTATGTCCAACAGATTATTTCAGGGTTTAGTTCATCAGATGCGCGATTCTATCGACGCTACTATCGGTGTTGTCGATGAGACAGCTACTATCATCGCTTGCAGCGACCTCACAAGAGTGGGTACTACAAACGAGTTCGTTTCTCTCGACCTCACAGATTCTCACGACATCTTCATCCGCGACGGCTTCACCTACAAGCCTTTCGGCTCACGCGTAAAGCCCGACTATGCAGTTTTCGTTGAGGGCGTTGATGACGCTGCTGCAAAGTACGCAAGCATCCTCGCTATCGCACTTTCCAATATCAAGCAGTACTACGATGAAAAGTACGACCGCAACAACTTCATAAAGAACGTTATCCTCGACAACGTTCTCCCCGGCGACATCGTTATCAAGGCTCGCGAGCTCCACTTCAATGCTGAGATCAGCCGCGCTGTTTTCCTCATCAGGATCATCTCCGCTAACGATATTTCCGCTTATGATGTTATCCAGAACCTCTTCCCCGATAAGAACAAGGACTTTGTTTTCAATATCACTGAAACTGATATAGTTCTCGTCAAGGAGCTCAAGAGTGCTCTCGACTCCAAGGATCTCGAGAAGCTCGCACGTTCTATCGCTGATACTCTCAGCAGCGAGTTCTATACCCGTGTAAACGTTGGTATCGGTACTGCCGTTGTCGGCGTAAAGGATCTTGCACGTTCCTTCAAGGAAGCTCAGATGGCTCTCGAAGTCGGCAAGGTATTCGACACCGATAAGGTCATCGTAAGTTACGATAACCTTGGTATCGCAAGACTCATCTACCACCTCCCCACCACTCTCTGTGAGACCTTCCTCCACGAAGTGTTCAAAGTGGGCAGCATCGAGTCCCTCGACCACGAAACTCTCTTCACTATCCAGAAATTCTTCGAAAACAACCTTAACGTTTCCGAAACTTCAAGAAAACTCTTCGTACACAGAAATACTCTCGTGTACAGACTCGAAAAGATCAAAAAGCTCACAGGTCTCGACCTCCGCGAATTCGACCACGCTATTATCTTCAAGATCGCGCTTATGGTCAAGAAGTACCTGTCTGCGAACCCTGTGAAGTTCTGATCCCGGCGCGGCTTCTGCCGCGGAATTAGACCTTCACGCCGATTTAAGGCAGGTGTAACAATTTGGTTGAACTTAAAAACGTATCCGTGACCTACTCCACTGGTGTTGACGCACTCAACAACGTCAGCCTCAGGATAAACGACGGCGATTTTGCTTTCGTGGTAGGCTCCTCCGGTGCGGGTAAAAGTACAATGATCAAGCTCTTGCTTAAAGAGATCGACGCTACGAGCGGTGTTGTTACCGTCAACGGCTACAATCTCAATAAGCTCAGAAAACGTAAGATACCGGAATTTCGCCGCACTCTCGGCTTCGTATTCCAGGATTTCAGACTTATCCCGTCTATGACCGTATATGAGAACATCGCTTTCGTTCTCCGTGTTATAGACGCTCCTATAAAGTATATTAGAAAGAGAGTCCCTTACGTTATCAGTCTCGTAGGACTCCACGCAAAGACCAACTCCTATCCGGACGAGCTCTCCGGCGGTGAAAAACAGCGTGTTGCTATCGCCCGTGCGCTCGTGAATGATCCCAAGCTCATCATCGCTGACGAGCCTACCGGAAACATCGACCCCGAGCTCTCCTACGAAATAGTCGAGCTCCTCAAAAGCATCAACGATCAGGGCACCACTATCCTTATGGTCACCCACGAGCACGATCTCGTAAGACACTTCGGCGGCCGTATCATCAACATCACCGGCGGTGAGATCGTATTCGACGAGGTAATGCTCGGTGCTGCCGATGATCTTATCTCAGATTCAGAATCTATGCAGTACGGCTACGCACTTGAGGCTGCCGTTCCCGACAGCGAAGCTCTTCAGGCAGCTTCCGCTATCGACTCTCCTGCACCCGCTCCTCAGAAGCCCGGTCCGGATACGGACGAGCTCACAAAGTCCATTCTCAAGGACGGAGAAGAACAGGAGCTCCTCGGCGCAGGCGAAACTCCGGATATACCGATAGATGAAATGACTCCGGATGAAGTCATCGCTGCTATCAGCGGCGAAAAAACATCAGGAGGTGCAGAATGAAACTAAGCGGTATCAAGTACCTCACCGATCAGGGCGTTGAGAATATCTGGAAGAATAAGATGATGGCTTTCGCCACCTTCTGCGTTCTCCTCATTTCCCTGCTGCTCGTCGGAGCATCGGTACTCTTCTATATCAATATGAACTCTATGATACTCGGTCTTAACGATCAGAACGAGATCGTTGTATTTATGGAGCGCGGCGTTTCGGACGATGTCCTGAAACAGACTGAACAGTCTATCAGAAAGCTCGACAACGTGAATACTGTCGAATTCCGTTCAAAGGAGGACGCTCTCCAGCAGAAAAAGGAAGAGCTCCCGGCTGCAAAGGAGATCTTCGACACCTATATCACTGACGCCGACTTTATGCCGGACGGCTTCCGCGTTACCGTAAAGGATACCGACTCTATCACGCAGACTTCAGATGCGATCGTCAAGCTCACAGGCGTTCAGAAGGCGCAGTCCTCACCGCAGGTCGCAGAGTTCCTCAAGGAGCTCAGACGTGTGGTCACGATAATTGCCAGTGCTGTTATAATCGCCCTTGCTATCGTATCTATGATAATGATCTCCAATACCACTAAGGCAAGCGTTTTTGCCCGCCGTGAGGAGATACAGATAATGAAATACGTCGGTGCTACCAATGCCTTCATCAGAATGCCCTTCTTCGTTGAGGGTATGATAACAGGCTTCTTTGCCGGCGCAGGCTCTTTCCTCATCACTTGGGGAATTTACCGTTCTGCTTACAAGGTCATCACCAGCGAGCACTACATTATGCAGACCTTCGGTATGAAGAGCATTATTCCTTTCTCAGACATCAGACTCATCGTACTCGTTTCATATCTTGCTGCGGGTGCTGTGATCGGTGCTGTGGGAAGCGTTATCAGTACAAGAAAGCATATTGATGTTTGATCTGAAAGGAGTGTATACGGCACAGCCGTTTTAGCTTATGAGTAAACTACATTTAGCAAAGAAACTGCTCTCGTTTGTTACCTGTACTGCTATCTCAGCAGGTCTCGTTGTGGCTTATCCGGTCATCAACAACCGTTCCGGCAAGGCTTCCGCAAGAACACTTCAGGAAATACAGGAAGAAAGAGAAGCTAATCAGCAGAAGATCAATGAATATCAGAACCAGCTCGACGCTCTCGCAGGCGATAAAGCCAACGAAGAGGCTTACCAGAAAACTCTAAACGAGCAGATAGACCTCATTCGTCAGAATATCACATCTCTCAACGTTGAGCTCGAGTCTATAAACAGCGATATCGACGCTTCTAAAGCTAACATCGATAAGCTCGATAAGGATATTGCAGAACAGCAGAATACTATCGATAACAAGATCAAGGATTTCAAGGAGCGTCTCTACTCTATGTACGTTTCCGGCGACGATAACCTCGCCGCTGTAATCCTCGGTTCTTCCAGCTTCTATGACACTCTCTCCAACATCGAAATGGTAAACCGCATTGCGGCTTACGACGAGGATCTCATCAATCAGCTCCTCGACGACATTGATGCCCTCGGCGAGTCCAAGAAGCAGCTCGAAACAGAAAAGCTCACCCTTGAAATGAAGCTCGACTCACAGGAAGTCAAGAAAAAGGAAAAGGAAGAAGAGCTCAAGAACTACAACGAGAAGATGGCTCAGACCAAGGAAGTCCTCGACCGTATCGCCCTTGAGGAGAGTATGCTTGCCAACAACAAGGAGGAGCTCGAGAAGTATCAGGACTCCCTCGATGCTGAGGACGCTGCTATCAGAGAGCAGATCAAGCGCGAACAGGAAGAGGCTCAGCGCCGCTACGAAGAAGAACAGCGCAGGATCGCTGAGGAAAAGGCTGCCGCAGAGGCTGCTGCAAGAGCTGAGCAGGAGCGCATTGCAAGAGAACAACAGCAGAATAATAACGATGACAATTCCGGCCAGGAGCAGCAGCAACAGCAGCAGACTCCCGAACAGGAACCCGTTACATACAGCACAGCTCCAAGCGCAAGCGGTTTCATCTGGCCTGCGCCCGGCTTCTGCTATATCTCAAGCCCATTTGGTCCTCGCTGGGGCAGAAATCATAACGGTATCGACGTCGGTGACGGCGGTATCGGCGGCGGTGTAGCTGTCGCTTCAAAGGCAGGTACAGTAGTAGCTGTTGACAATACCTGTACTCACGACTGCCCCAAGAATTACACCTGCTGCGGAAGCGGCTACGGAAACTACGTCGTTATTTCTCACGACGGTACATATTCAACTCTTTACGGTCATCTCAGATACGCTACCGTTTCTGTCGGCGACTATGTTCAGGCTGGTCAGCAGATAGGTGTTATCGGCTGTACAGGTTACTCCACCGGCGATCACCTCCACTTTGAGGTAAGAGTAAACGGTGCTGCACAGGATCCCCTTGTATATGTAAGTCCGTAAATCATAATCAACTATTCCGGGCAGTTTTCCTACTGCCCGAATTTTTGCACATTAGGAGCATATTATGAATAAAAAGATCACTCTCGGTCTGGCGCTGAGTCTGGTAATGATAGCTTCGGCTGTGACGTTTATCCTTACCTCATTCTTTACGCTTCAGAGCTTTAACGAGAAGGTCGTTGACGTAAACGAAAAATCCAAGAAATATAATTCCCTCAACTCTGTTGACGCCTATGTCCGCGAACACTACTACGGCGACATTGACGACAAGGTCCTGAGCAACGGTACTCTCAAGGGACTCATCAGCAGTCTCGGTGATCCCTACTCCAAGTACCTCACCCCTGAGGAATATGAGGCTGAACAGTCCAGCGAGGAGGGCTCTCAGACCGGTCTCGGTCTAACTCTCACCGAGGACAGCAGCGGCTATATCAGGATAACCGATATTCTCCCGGACTCTCCGGCTGCTGAGGAAGGTCTCACCAGTGACGACATCATCGTCCGCATCGACGATAAGGACATTCACTCTATCGGCTTTTCTGACGCTATGAACGAAATGCAGGGCAATGAAGGCTCTTCGATCAAGCTCACGATCAGACGAAACGGTATAGATACTGATTACACCTTCAAAAGACGTTCCATTGATATACAGTCTGTATCCGGTAAAATGACAAACGGCTATATCGGATACATTCATATAGCAGGCTTCAGGAAGAATACTCCCGACCAGTTCCTCGATCAGCTCGGTTCACTCACCGCAAACGGCGCTAAATCCTTGATAATCGACCTTCGCGGCAACGAAGGCGGTCTTATCACTGCGCTTGAGGAATGTGCCGATCCGCTCCTTCCCGAGGGCGTGATCGCCACAGCTGAGTACAAGGACGGTCATACCGATACTATCGTATACTCAGACGACAACAAGCTCGATATTCCCGTAATTGTTATCGTTGACAAGGATACCGCAAGCACTGCCGAGCTTTTTGCAGCTGCTCTCAGAGACTTCTGCAAGGCTCAGATAGTCGGTGTCAAGACACGCGGAAACGGTACTATACAGGAAACTGAAAAAATGGACGACGGCGGCGCTATCGTACTTACTGTCGCTGAATGCAAGACTGCCGTCTCCGAACAAAGCTACAACGGCACAGGTATAGTTCCTGACGTTATCGTCGAGAACAATGATGCCCGGAACAGCGATCCGCAGTTCGATGCAGCAGTCGAGCTTGCTATGACATCCAGGTAATATAAGCGGCTCTTGCCGCTTATTTTTTAAAAACGCCGCTGACCGTGATATCTCAAAGCTCCCGCGGCAGCAGCAGAGTCCCAAGATCTATTATGCTAATCCAACTCAGAAAGGAATGTTACTATGAAAAAGATCTACCCTTACAAGCGCAAAGTTTACTACTACGAAACAGACAAAATGAGCATAATGCATCACTCGAACTACATAAGAATACTCGAAGAGACTCGTGTGTCGATCCTCAATCAGGCTGGAACTCCATTTGAAAAGATCGAAGCCCTCGGTATCCTTATGCCGGTACTTTCCGTGGATTGTCAGTACAAATCGCCCCTCAGATTTGACGATGAGTTCGCCGTTTACCCGAAGATCGTCAAGTTCAACGGCACTATAATGGAGCTTGAATACCGCATTATCAATACTACCACCGGAAAGCTCTGTGCAGAGGGACATTCCTCCCACTGCTTCACAGACTCCGACCTGAAACCTATCCGTACAAAAAACAAATATCCAGATATTTACCGTATATTCAACGAATACAACGGTTATGACATCACCGACTGAATTTAATATATATATTCTGCTCAGCCGTTGATTTATCTGGAATTGTGTGGTATAATTATATCTATACCTATACTAAAATAAAACCGTAAAGGAGAATTATTATGGCTGTTACCGAAGCGGTTGAAAACTACCTTGAGACAATTCTCATACTCTCAAAGAAACAACCAGATGTTCACGCCATCGACATATGCTCATACCTCGGATATTCACGCCCGACGGTTTCCATTGTCCTCAAGAAAATGAAGGACGACGCTCTCGTGAACGTTGACTCCGATAACCATATTACCCTGACACCTGAGGGAAAAGCTGTCGCTGAGCACATCTACGAGCGCCACACTATCCTCACTGATTTCTTTGCCTTCCTCGGTGTACAGCGCGATACCGCAGCTGAGGACGCCTGCAAGATCGAACACGATATTTCTGACGAGACGTTTGAGCTCCTCAAGGCACACTTCAATAAGGTCCGCGGCGAAGCTGACCAGAAAAACTGATATCCGGAGGATCTAATGGATAAATATGAGAAATTCAGGGCTGAATTCCCTGTGTTTACTTATCGCTCATACACTGTTGATGAGACCGCAAATTCGGTCGAGATCAGCTATTGCTTCTCAATTGACGGTCTTGCTGAGTTCAATCCCTCGTGGAGCTTCCCGAAACCGGAAGGCTTCTCCGTTAAGGGCGACCTCACCTTTGAACGCCTTGCCTTTTCACTCGGTATGGCTGAGGCAGTAAGCTACTGGAAGGCGACCTGTTCCCCGACCGTCCGCGTTATGTGCGGAGAGCTTTCCGGCGAACAGATAAGTTGGTGGAAGAAGCTGTGGTTCCTCGGACTCGGTGAGTTCTTCTATGTGAACGGCATCTCCGCTGACCGCAGCTCGTTCGTGAACATTTTATCCGAGGGCAGCTTTAACTGCACAGCTGAAGCTGAGCGCACTGCTCCGGAGGGCTGTCTCGTTCCTATCGGCGGCGGAAAGGACTCCGCACTTTCACTCGAAACTCTAGTCAGTGCCGGTATGAAATGCCGATGCTACGCCATAAACAAGCGCTGCTCGATCTCTGCGACGATAAGTGCAGCCGGACTTCCGGCGGAGACTCTCCTCCTCGCTTCGCGCCGCTTCGACCGCTCACTTATACCGCTCAACAATGCAGGTTATCTAAACGGTCATACGCCTTTTTCGTCGATCGTAGCGTTTTCGGCTGAGATAACCGCTTACCTTAACGGTCTGAAGTACATCGTCCTCTCCAACGAATCCAGTGCCAATGAGAGCACTGTTGCCGGTCAGGAGGTCAATCACCAGTACTCCAAGAGCTTTGAGTTTGAACGCGATTTCCACGAATATGAGGAGAAATATCTCCGCACCGGCATTTATTATTTCAGCTTCCTGCGCCCATTGGCGGAATTCCAGATCGCAAAGATGTTCGTTTCGCACAGGAAATATCTGCCGGTATTCAGGAGCTGCAACCTCGGAAGCAAGGTCTCACCGGACATCTGGTGCGGCGACTGCCCGAAGTGCCTGTTTGTCTGCCTGATACTCTCCCCGTTCCTCACTCTAAGCGAGCTCGAGGAGGTTTTCGGCAAGGATATGCTGAACGACGAGAATATGCTCGGCTACTTCATCGAGCTCATCGGACAGTCCGAGCACAAGCCCTTTGAGTGCGTCGGCAGCATTGATGAAGTCAATCTCGCTGTGACTCTCGCGGTGAGAAAGCTCGAACAGGACGGCATACAGCTCCCGCTGCTCTTTGAGGAATACAAGCGCCGCGGACTCTACAAGCCCGAAAACGTTGACGCTCTCAACGAGGAATGCTGCCGTTCATACAACAGCGAAAACCTTCTGCCGGAGGAATTCCGGACGATACTGACTAAAGAAATGGAGCGACTGCTTTGAGCACTTTCTCAGATCATCTGAATAATATCACCAGCGGCAAGACCGTCTGCATACTCGGCTTCGGCAGAGAGGGCAAGGCAACTTACCGCAGATTAGTACAATATTGCTCTCCGGCTGAAATAGCTATCGCCGACCTCAATCCCGTTGACGCAGAAGCTAATGGTCTGCCGGAAAGCGTCCGTCTCATCACCGGAAAGGACTACCAGTCCTGCCTTGATGACTTCGACATTGTTTTCAAGAGCCCGGGAATAGTTCTCGACAAGCACCCGTCTCAGCTTCGCTGCACGGTTACGAGCGAGACTCAGGAGTTCTTTACCGTTTACCGTGAACAGATAATCGGCATTACCGGAACCAAGGGCAAGAGTACCGTTACTTCCCTTATTTTCCACATTCTGAAAGAGTCCGGCATCGACGTTCACATTGCCGGCAATATCGGTATACCGGTTTTTGAGATAGTCGATGATATGAAGCCGGACAGCGTTGTTGTCTGCGAGCTCTCCTGCCACCAGCTTGAATATATGTCCGTCTCACCGGCGAAGGCAGTTTTCCTGAATCTCTACGAGGAGCACCTCGACCACTATGGTTCCCTCGAAAACTACTACAAAGCAAAAAAGAACATCTATCTGCATCAGCAGTCCGGCGATGAGCTGATAATCAACTACGATATAAAACCGGACAATATTGCTCCGGATATCAAAACGGTTTCCGCAGAGCATACTGACGCTGATATCTATGTTAACGGCGGCACTGTGCGGACTACCGACGCTGAGTACCCTATCCCGACTGATAAGATCAAGCTCCTCGGCGTCCACAACCACTACAACATCGCGGTCGCATATGAGGTCTGCCGCAGATACGTCAGCGAGGAGCAGTTCACGAAGGCGCTCTGCAGCTTCTCGCCGCTCGCTCACAGACTTGAATTCGTCGGTATACATCGAAATATCCGCTGGTATGACGACTCTATCTCAACCGCCTGCGCTACTGCCATTGAAGCGACCAAGAGCGTTCCGAACGCCGCCGTGATACTCATCGGCGGTATGGACCGCGGCATCGACTACACCTCGCTCGTCGAGTATCTCTGCGGCTCTGACATCAAGGTCATCTGTATGGAGGCTTCCGGCAAGCGCGTCTACGATATGCTCACAGCCGCAAACTGCGATAATTCGCGCATTCACTACGTTCCGCACCTCGCGGACGCTGTTGAGCTCGCCGCTGAGATCACGCCTCCCGGAAAGAGCTGCGTGATGTCCCCTGCCGCTGCAAGCTACGGTATCTTCAGGAATTTCGAGGAGCGCGGCGATGCCTTCAAGGCTCTCGTAAGGGCTCTTGACACCTGACGCCGGATATGATATAATATTTGTGGCTTTTGCCCGACAGTTCGTTTGCACCATCCTGTCGTTAAACAAAACTACGGGCACCTGCCGGGATACCGGCATGATTTTACGATCTTACAAGGTGTACCACTGCGCGGTACACCTTTTTTTCGGAGTGATGATATGTATAAACTTAAAACCTCTGCATCTTTTGACAGCGCGCACTTTCTCTCGGGCTACGAGGGAAAATGCGCAAATATCCACGGCCACCACTGGGTGATAGAAGCCGAATTTTCCGGAAATTCCCTCCAGTCCGAGGGTACTCACCGCGATATGCTCGTCGACTTCGGCGACATCAAGAGCGAGCTTCGCTCTATCGCAAAGAGTCTCGACCACTCGTTTATCTACGAGGAAGGCTCCCTCCGTGAGACCACCGTACAAGCGCTGAACGAGGAGAACTTCCGCCTCATCGAAGTCCCCTTCCGTCCGACCGCCGAAAATTTCGCCAAGCACTTCTACGGGCTCCTCAGAGAAAAAGGGCTCCCGGTCTGTTCTGTAGCGGTTTACGAAACTCCCAAAAACTGCGCGGTCTATGAGGAGGACGTATGAGCTTTCCGGTAGTTGAAAAATTCGTCAGCATAAACGGCGAAGGTCCACGGGCAGGCGAGCTTGCCGCGTTCATACGCTTCCGCCGCTGCAACCTTAACTGCTCCTACTGCGACACCCGCTGGGCTAACACGGGCAGCGCTCCTGCTGAAATGCTCACGGCTTCCGAGCTTACTGAATGGGTCAACTCGACCGGCGTCACAAACGTTACCCTCACTGGCGGTGAACCGCTCCTCCAGCAGGATATTGGCGAGCTTACAGATATGCTGATAAGCTCCGGACATTTCGTCGAGATCGAGACGAACGGCAGCGTTTCTGTCGCTGAGCTCTCGGCAAGGAAGCTCCGTCCGGCTTTCACGCTTGACTACAAGCTGCCGGACAGCGGTATGGAACAGCATATGCTCACCGAAAACTACACTTACCTCAGAGAATGTGACGCTGTGAAGTTTGTTTCCGGCAGCATCAGCGACCTCGAAAGAGCTTGCGCTGTGATAAGCGAATACGGTCTGACGGAAAAGTGCAGGGTGTATCTCAGTCCGGTATTCGGAAGGATCGAACCGGCTGAAATGGTCGAATTTATGAAGTCTCACGCTCTTAACGGAGTAAAATTACAGCTCCAGCTGCACAAGTTCATCTGGTCTCCTGATGAACGCGGCGTATGAAAGGGATAAATATGGATACTAAAGCAATTGAAGAACACATCAGGGGAATTCTTGTCGCTCTCGGCGAGGATCCCGACCGCGAAGGTCTCCGCGAAACTCCGCAGAGAGTTGCGCGTATGTATCAGGAGGTCTTTGAGGGCATCGGCTACACTAACCACGAGATCGCCGAGAAATTCGGCAAGAAATTTGAAGCGACCGACGAGGACACAGCCGTCGTTATGAAGGACATTACCGTTTTCAGCTACTGCGAGCACCATATGGCGCTTATGTACGATATGACGGTCGATGTTGCCTATATCCCGCGCGGAAGAGTCCTCGGGCTCAGCAAGATAGCGCGTATCTGCGATATGGCAGCTAAACGTTTGCAGCTTCAGGAACGCCTCGGCAGCGACATCGCTGAGATAATCTCCGAAGCAGCCGGTTCACCGGACGTCGGCGTAATTATCCGCGGCTCGCATAGCTGTATGACCGCAAGAGGTATCAGGAACGCTTCCGCAAGAACTGTCACAACGACCTTCCGCGGCGCATTCAAGACCGATCCGGAGCTTCGTAAGCTCCTCGACCGATAAGGAGGTACTATGAAAGCTCTCGTTTTATTCAGCGGCGGTGTTGACAGCACGACCTGTCTCGGTATCGCCGTAGACAAATATGGTGCGGAGGAAGTCCTCGCACTGTCGATATATTACGGTCAGAAGCACAGCAAGGAGATCGAGGCCGCCGAGAAGATCGCGGCTCACTACGGCGTAAAGCTCAGGACTCTCGACCTCGCGCTCATTTTTGCTGACTCCGACTGCTCGCTCCTCAAGGGCTCGTCAGCCGAGATACCCAAGGAGTCCTACGCCGAGCAGCTCAGTGAGACTGACGGTGCGCCAGTCTCGACATATGTTCCGTTCAGGAACGGTCTGTTCCTCTCGTCAGCCGCAAGCATTGCGCTCTCAAACGGCTGCGAGGTAATTTACTACGGCGCTCACAGCGATGACGCTGCCGGAAACGCATATCCGGACTGCTCCTCCGACTTCAACGATGCCATAAACCGCGCTATCTTCATCGGAAGCGGAAACCAGCTCAGAGTTGAAGCACCGTTCATCGGTCTTACAAAGGCGCAGGTCGTAGCAAAGGGGCTTTCGCTCAATGTTCCATACGAGCTCACTTGGAGCTGCTACGAGGGCGGCGACGTTCCCTGCGGCGAATGCGGTACCTGCCGCGACAGAGCAGCAGCATTCCGCGCAAACGGCATTGAAGATCCGGCTATAACGAAAGGAGTATGACTATGACAGGAAGAAACGACTCCGAGAAGGGCAGCATCTCCCTCCTCGGCAACCAGAATACAAAATACGGCTTCGACTACGCTCCGGACATACTCGAGACCTTCCCGAACAAACACCCGGACAACGACTATTTCGTAAAGTTCAACTGTCCCGAGTTCACGAGTCTGTGCCCGATAACAGGTCAGCCGGACTTCGCAACGATATACATTTCATATATCCCTGCCGAAAAAATGGTCGAGAGCAAGTCGCTCAAGCTATATCTGTTCAGCTTCCGCAACCACGGTGATTTCCACGAGGACTGCGTGAACATAATTATGAAGGACCTCATTAAGCTAATGGAACCGAAATACATCGAGGTATGGGGAAAATTCCTCCCTCGCGGCGGTCTCTCCATTGATCCCTACTGCAACTACGGTATCCCCGGTACGAAATGGGAGGAGCTCGCGTGGAAGCGTCTCTCCGAACATGACCTCTATCCAGAGACCGTGAACAACAGATGAGGTGATACAATGAGTTTTATCAAACGCAACAAGGAATACTTCATTGCTCCGCTCATAACTATGCTGATCGTGCTTATCGTTTATGCCGTCAAGGGAGTTTACCCGTTTGGTGACCGCTCAATCGCATATTACGATATGCCTATCCAGTACGTTCCGCTCTATCACCACACCTTTGATGTTCTGCACGGAAAAGCTCCGGCGTTCCTCGACTGGTACAACGGTGCCGGCGCCGATTTCACTGCCAATTCAACGACATATCTTTTACACCCGATGAACCTCTTCTTCCTCTTCGTCAAGCGCGGTGACATACTGTACAGTATGAGCTTTTTCCTTATGATCAAGCTGATGCTCGCATCGGTATCTATGACTTTCTACCTCAGAAAGAGTTACAGCAACGGCTTCATTCTGAATACTGCCCTGTCGCTGATGTACACATTCTGCGGCTTCATGCTTCAGAACTATGTGAACATATTCTTCATCGACTTCCTGATACTATTCCCGCTGTTTATGCTCGCACTCGTGCATTTGCTGAAAAATGCAAAACCGTTCTGGTATACTGTCGTGACAGCGTATATGTACACAATAAACGGTTATCTCTGCGATATGGTGCTGATCTTCACGGTGTTCTACGCTGCCGGATACTTGTTCTTTATGCAGAGTGACAACAAATCAAGGGGAAGATCTGCTGCAAATCTCGGTCTGTACACCTTTACAGCCATAATCATTACAGCTGTTGTCAATGTGGCTACAACTATCAGAACTCTGAATTCGCCGAGAATGAACGAAGTTAAGCTATCATATTTTGATATGATCCTTACACGAGAAGGCGATTTTGACGTTCAGAAGCAATTTATGATGTTCGGCTCAGAGTTCGGTATCGCAGCTCTTGCACTGACGATATTTATGCTCCAGCGAAAAAAACAAAAGCTCGACAGTGATACAAAATTCCGCACATATCTTGCAGCTATTCTGCTGATACCCATTGTCTCCGAGGGCAGCAATCTGCTGTGGCATATGGGTTCCTACGTTCATTTCCCATACCGCTTCGGCTATATCCTTACGTTTGTATTTATTGACACTCTTGCTCATTTCCTGTCCAAGCACAACGAAGAAGCTCCGATAAAGCAGGCAAAAAGCCCCGGAGCCGCAAAGGTTTCAAAGGCTCTTGCACTTGTCCTGACAGCTGCCGAGATCGGACTATTTGCAATGATGTGCAAAAAGCTCTCATATCAGAGCATACCCGATACGGACTCATATATGTTCTATGGCTTTGTGCTCATTCTTTCGCTGCTGTCAGCATTCACAGTTCTCAGCTTCTGCGGAAAAAAGATGCGCACTGCTGTCATACTCTCGCTTGCAGTTCTACAGTCAGGTGCTGCTACCTACGGCTTTATCGCTCCGAATAAGTTTACAGCCTCACGGAACAATTCCCTGATAGTTGAAAAGAGCGATTTTGACGTTCCGGACGACAATATCTCAAGGATCAAGTCGATCAACTACCTGACATTCCCTAATTACCAGCAGTACATCGGTCTCCCTACTCTCAACGACTGGACTCTCAACATCTCAAAAGATTTCTGGAAAACCAATGCGTATCTTGGTTATACCCATTATTACACAAATACATATGACAATGGCGGAACCGCTTTCAGTGACGCTCTTATGAACGTCAAGCAAGCATTCTCCACACGCAAATACGACGACTCGCTCTACTCTCTTGCACGCAAAACTGACAAAGCATACATTTACGACTGCAATTACACCCTGCCATTCGGTATTCTCGTTCCCGAAATTCTTCCGGACATCAGTTATGACGACAAAAGATCAGTTTTTGATAATCAGAATGCTGTGTATAAGTCTGTCACCGGTTCGGACGAAGATCTGTTCAGCGTACATACACTTTCAGATTTTCTCACAGATGAAGAGAGCGAATTTGAGATCACTATGAAGACTCCGAACGTCTACGCAGCTTCGATCGAGCTCACAGAACCTTCAGTTATATACGCTTTTTCTGATAATGACGAAAGCAGCTATCAGTTCAAATTAAACGGCGAGGATGTTATTTTTCCTTACCTTACTCTCGACGATAATACGGTGTATCCCGGTCCGAAGGACTGCGGCATAGTTTTGCTCGGCTCGGCAGACAAAGGAAAGATCAGACTCTCATTAGCATCTAATATCAAAGATACCAGCGAGCTCGTGATCGGCATTATGAGCATACCCAAACTCGAAAAGCTGTGCAGCTATTACAGCGAGGGAGCTCACGCTTACGATGTCAGTGCAAAAGGCAGCACCCTCACTATGAAGGTCGATGATCCGCAGGGACGATATATCTTCATACCGGTCGAGTACAGCAAAAACTGGTCTGTAAAAGTCAACGGCAAAAAGGCAGAGGTCAAGCCTTCGCTCAACAATGCTTTTATGGCAATAAAGCTCGGTGACGAGGACGCGGACATTGAAATGAAATTCATACCTTATGACAATATCCGCTCTCTGTTCATCACAGTCGCCGGTATAGCAGTGTTTGTTCTGCTTATGGTGCTCAGGAAAAAGAAGCACGATCCGGCTGAAACTAAGGGCTTGCAAATGACGGCTCTCGTTTGCTTTGCGATCGTAAGCACAGCTGCTCTGATAGCGGTATACGCGATACCGTCAATCGGCTACTTCATATCGTTGTTCAGGGATATTACCGGATAGTCCCTACTCTGACCGACATAATTTCAGAAAATATCTGCAATTCGACAAAATGCGACAAATACCGACAATAATAATACAAAATACCATTGTATCAGCGCTTTAATCGTGATATTATGTTATAGCAGAGCCGATACAACGCAGTCTCTGCAAAAAACGCAAAGGTTCTCCGGCTGTTTTCAGCCGAAGGACCTTTTTTTATAATATAGCAATATACAGTCAATAATCTTCAATCCAACATATACTATTTGTAATTATGCACAAATTTTATATAAAATCTTTGTTAGTAATGCGCGCATATTTCGCAATTTTTGGGTTGTGAATAAACAATGAACAATGTATAATTAATAATAGAAAAAACACAGATGATTACTTATCCATTTAATTTTATTTTTTTAGGAGATGATCTCACTATGAACAAGAAAAAGATCTGTTCGGCTATGACAGCAGCTGTTTGCTTCTCAAGCGTACTCGCTGCTATGCCGCAGCTCACAGCTCCTACTTATGCAGCTTCAGTTGTCAGCAACAATTTTGAAGAGACATATGAGGGCTGGCACGGCACAACAGACGAATTCCAGATCGAAGCAATTAATGGTGCAGGCTTCGAAAATTCACGCGGTATGGCTGTAACTGGCAGAACTACTCCTGCCGACGGTGCTGCTTCTTCAAAGGGCCTCTGGCTCGAGGGCGGTATCAACTATACCTACAACCTCAAGGTTTTCGCTGAGACAAACGAGACCTTCCACCTTACACTTCTCTACAAAGATCTCGACACTGAAGAAGAGACCGTTGTAGAGCTCATAAATAAGGACGTTAAAGCCGGCGAATGGACCGACCTCTCAACCTCATTCAAGGCTCCCGAGAACACCTACGAGTACCTCCTCACCCTCACTACCGACAGCACTAACGACTTCTGGTTCGACGACGTGCTCATCACACAGCAGAAGAAGTTCGGAACAGCTCAGGCTGCTCCCGCAGGCAAGGGACTCAAGGACGAATTCGCTAAGTACTTCCGTGTAGG
>CACXEJ010000004.1 GCA_902766595.1 Ruminococcus flavefaciens
AGGATAAGGGACTGAACGTGTCCTGCGCCCTCGCCCATACCGAGGAGTATGAGGAACCTCACGCCGAGTGCTGCACCGACGAGCATAAGTATCCAGCCGATAGTCATAAAGAACTGAAGCGGCTTGTACATTACGAACGAACGGGTGATGACTGTCGATGAACGCTTCATATAGCGCCACATACTTGAGAAGAGTCTCGAGGGACGAGTCTCTGGGTTTGTTCTTATCGGAACGGAAGTCATAGCAGTCTTGTTGTTGCCTGCCTGAATGATAGTTTCGAGAGTGTAGGTGTAGGCGTTTACAACATTGAGTCTCAGGGCAGCCTCACGGGAATAGGCTCTGAAGCCGCTGGGAGCGTCGGGGATATCTGTGCCGGAAGCAACGCGGACTACCCAGCTTCCGAGATGCTGGAACTTCTTCTTTTTCCACGAGAAGTGCTCGGTCTGGTCGATAGGTCTCTCACCGATAACGATGTCAGCCTTGCGCTCGATTATGGGACGCACTATCTTCTCGATGTCAGCGCCGCAGTACTGATTGTCGGCATCGGTATTGACGATGATGTCAGCACCGAGGTGGAGACAGGCGTCGATACCAGCCATAAAGCCCTTGGCAAGTCCCTTGTTCTGCTTGAAGGAGACTATATGGTGGAAACCGAGCTCCTTAGCCTTTTTAACGGTATTATCCTTACTTCCGTCGTTGATGACGAGGTATTCGATAGTATCTATACCGTCGATATGTCTGGGGAGGTCGTTGTACGCAAGCTCGAGCGTTTCCTCCTCATTATAACAGGGTATCTGAATTATCAGCTTCATTGTAGGTCGTCCTTTCTTTTAGTCTGCGGCTCTGAACTGTACCGACTGTATCGGTATTCCGAGCTCTCTTGTATCATTAGGATTTATCTTTGATGCCTTCCACAGCGGAGTGCGTATCTCGAGGGTGTTCTCGCCTTCCCTGACATATTCGGCAGGGAGCTCAAAGTTCAGCGGCACGATCGTCTCGGTCTGGGTTATCTTCTGCTCGCCGAATTCCTTGCCGTTGAGGTACATCTTTACCTCTATCTCATCGCAGCCGATCGTTCCGAGCGGTATATTGTTTCCGAGGTTAAGGATAACGTTGTAGTCAGTCGGATAAAGGCTGCAGCTGATAGTGGGCGTCTCTGAGTTTGTCCAGCAGTAGGTGCCCTCAAGAGCTGAAACGCCGGTCATCTTGGTCATATCGTCGATGGCTGTGTAGTCGAAATCGTACTTGTCAAAGACATAGAGTCCGATATTATCGTCTATCTTCCAGAATTTCTCGGGATACGGCAGAATGTCAGCCTCATTGTTGAGGTCGTCCTCACTGTGGTGGACAACGTTCTTGTAAAGAGGCTTGAAGTCGTTCTCGTTAAGCGTTTTCTCCGAGATGTAGTAAACCTTTCCGTGGCGCTCAGTGAGCTTTCTGAGCTGATCCGGATCAGACTCGTTCTCGGGGTAGACCGCAGCGTGGTTTATGCTTCTTATAGGCAGCCAGAGCGCATTGGTGTAGTTCGATGAAATAACAACGCAGTCGCTGTCATCAATGAAATAAGAGAGGTCATTGATTACACTCCACTCCATACGGGTATCGTCCTTGTTGCCCATAAGGTAGGTGTTATAGGGCATCGAGAAGGCTATACCGGCAGCAGTTGCAGGATAGAGGAGCTTTCCGCCGAAGCGGTCGAGAGTCATCACGCAGAGGATAATCCCTATCGGCACGAACGGTGCGAGGTAGCGTGAATAGTAATAGTAATACTGTATATCATAGCGCAGGAATGCAGAGTAGAAGAGTATGCAGTAGAAGAACATCATCGCCGCAATCACTCTCTGCTCACTTGCTGCGATATGAGATGTCCATATCAGAGCTGAAATGAAGCCGAGCACGAACAGCACAATGCCGATATTCGCACCAAAGCCCACAAGCGTGAGGTACTTGGCGCCGCCCCAGCCGTTATACTTGGTAAGCGCCTTTACAGCAATATAGAGCGCCGGGAGTATGAGCATCAGCCTGATAGCGAGAGTCTTGCTCTTGGAAACATTCAGCCTGCGCCTGGTCACCTTTTTGACACCGCTCTTTTTCTTCTTTTTGACTATCCTTGACACAACCGCAATAAAAGCTGCAACAACAACAAGTCCGGCTGCCGATACAGCGATAACTACCTTGGTTATGCTGAAAGGATCAATGCCGCCCACAAAGAGCGGACTGTAATTGTTCATCGTATAGAAGGGCTGAACGTGCCTCATCATAAAGTAGCTTATGAAATAGCCGCAGATAGTTACCGGCATAAGCACGGCAAACTGCTTCTCGCGGGTAACGACATACATATAGCCGTAGACCATTACGAACATCGGCACCATTGTGTATATCGAAACGTGATAGCAAGAGAATACCGCTACCGGAATTATCGAGAGCCACCTGCTGTCCGGGTTATCCTCGTCGGCTATAAGGTAGAGGAACGCTGCCGGAAGAAGTGCAAGGAACATCTCGGTCAGTGCGGATTTTGCCACCCAGATCACTACCGGAGCCATAGCTGCCGCTGCACACGCGCAGAAAGACGAAGAGGCTTTCAGCTTGAATTCGCGGCAAATGAAGTATACGAGGAATATCAGCAGGAAATAGAAGAGCGTTTCTATCCCCATCATATTCTCCATACCGAAGAGAGTTCCCCACATTGCGAGGAGTGCGGAATAGGTCGGGATACCGTGGAAGATACCTGATACCGGGCTCTCACCGCTCCTGTAAGAAGTATTGGGGTAGTTCTCGGGCTCTATGTCGAAGCCGCGGAGGTGGTTCTTGACGTTGTACTCAAAGTTCTCCCTCTCCGCATCGCTTTCGAGATCGTGGTACTCACTGAAATCCTTCTGCCTGCGAGTATCGCCGTTCATAAAGAGGACAGCCTGCGTCTGATAAACGCCCTGATCCTGTCCCATACCGAACATCTCATTCTTGCTGTGTACGAACGGCAGCGTCAGCAGGCACACCAGCAGCGGTATGACCATATCCTTCACAGAGAAGTCCGCCTTTATCAGCTTTTTCAGCTTGAAAGGTCTGCCGCGGCGGACAAACACCGCTGCCGCGAGCAGTATGAGGTCTGTGAAAGCCGTGAGCCACGCTGTGGGCTTGACACCGTATCTGTCAACGACAAAGAGTCCCATACTCACGATAATATGAGTGAACAGCCATAGAATAATGCCCATAACTGCCGATTCAACAGCATTTTTCCTTCCGAACCATATCACGGAAGCCAGCACAGAGAACAACACTCCGGCTATACATACTCCACCATACAGCATTTCCTGACTATTCCCCCTTTAAATGCTTTCGATAAGATCTACGAAATTCTTCATTATTACTTCCCAGCGGTAATTGTTCTCGATGTAAGCTGCTGCATTCTTCCTCATTTCAGCATACTCCGCGCTGTGCGAGAAGATATAATTGAGAATTCCCTCAAACTCGAAGTAATTCATATAGTAAAGACCGCCGTTGCTCTTGATGCAGTGTCCCTTGAGGACCTCGCATATGCCGTTCACGATGACCGGAACGGAGAGCGTCATAGCCTCGAGAACCGATATTGACAGGCTCTCGAACTTTGACGGCAGCACGAGCGCTTTTGCTCCGGAGATACCGCTGAACTTGTCCTCCTCGCTCACAAAGCCGAGGCTGAGTATATCCTTGTGCTTGGGTATCTCGCAGACCGGCTTGCCCATAAGAACGAGCTTGAGTCCGCTGTCCGGACGGCGCTTTTTGTACTCCATAAAGTATCTGAACATCATCGGACAGTCCTTGCCCTCGTCGATGCGTCCGACGTAGATGATGTAGTCGCCGTCTATCTTATATTTCTCGCGGAAAGCCTTTTCGTCCGGCTCGCAGGGCACCTCCACACCGGTACCCATTACCTTGCAGGGGATATTCTCACAGTGGAAAAGTCCCTGAACCAGAGCCTTTTCCTCGTCCGTGAGAAAGACGTAGGCTTTCGGAAGAGTGAATATCTTCTCAAACGACCTGAAATGTATGAACGGTTCCTCGTGAGCCGTGGGAATGAACACCGCTTTTTCAGCGACCTCCGGCATACCCATAACGGTGAGGTAATAGAGGTAGGTTACGAAGATAAAGGCATCATAATTGTCCTTGTTGGCTCTGATGTAGTTGATAGCGTCAGGGCAGAAAGGTCCCTGCTTCTCGAACCACACCTTCTCGGCAGCCTCATCGAAGTCGCCGCTGCCTATCCTTCCGAGGTAAGCGCCGTTGTACTCGTTGAAGTCCGCAGCACGGCACTCCTTCACGGAAAAACGTCTGACATGGACGCCGTTTATATCCTCCTCATCGGCAGTATAGTGATCCTCCCACGTTGTATAGTCGATAGCCTTTGTCGTGATGACATCGACCTGATATTCACCTGTAAGTCTCTCGGCTATCAGTCTTGTGTAGTACTCCGAACCGCCGTTTACCTCAAGTCCGTAGCGCTGATTTACCAATGCGATCCTTTTCATTTCTCACTCTCCGGTTATATCCGCGAAAAATCGCTTGTATTTATCCACGATAACGTCCCAGTCGAAGTTCCGGCGGACGTAATCCCTGCCGTTTGACCCCATCTGCCAAGCCATGTTCTTATGCTCGAGAATGTAGTCCGTACAGCCTTCAAATTCAAAATAGTTTCCGAAGTAAAGTCCGCCGTTCGACTCGGAAGCGAAGTTCCTTGTAACGGCGCAGTCCTCGTGTACGAGCACGGGACGTCCGCAGAGCCAGCTCTCCATAATAACAAGGGAGAAGCTCTCGTTCTTTGAGGGCTGACAGAGGAATTCCGCTGCGCCCTGAGCGTTGTACTTGTCCTGCCTGTCAACGAAGCCGAGATCAAGTATCCTGCCGTTGTCCACGAGCTCCTTCGGGAGTTCTATCTGACCGCCGCCGATGAGCACGAGTCTGAGGTCGGTATCGCGGCGCTTGATATACTCCGCGAAATACTTTACGAGCGTGTGAACGTTCTTGCCTTCGTCCTTGCGGCCGGCGTAGAGTATGAACTGCTCCTTCACGCCGAATTTCTCGCGGAAAGCAGCCGGATCCGGAACGATATCCGTATCCATTCCGATACCCATAACGATGGTCTTTGTGCCGCTCTGTGAAAAGCCGTAGAGCCTCTCCGCGAGCTCAGCCTCAGGACGCGCGTTGAACACCATTCCGGCTGTCTTGGGAAATACTTCCTTGAAGCGGCTGAGATAAGCGTAAGCCTCATCGTGGAAACAGGGTATCAGCACCGATTTCTCCGGGCAGACCTGTGCGCCGTTGTAGGTAGTGCCGAACATATAGGGGATGAACACGAAAAGCGAATAAGCATCTGTCTTTTCGCGCATATATTCATAGAGGTCGGGACTGTTCACCATTTCGCGGAGGAAGGTGTCCTCCTCCTCAGCGGTGACAGGAGTCTTGTTCATCAGCTTGAGGTTCACAGCGTCGAAAGCCGCTGTATCGCGCTTTCTGACCTTGAAACGGCGTATCGTTATGCCGTTTGCAGTGGAGTCCTCGCCCTCTTTGTAGTAGTTTTCGCTCCAGTCCGCGCCGAATTCCTTAACGCAGGTGGTAAGTATCTCCACGGGTATGCCGGCATAGTGCAGGTGCGAGGCTACCTCGCGGAGCTCCATTTCCGCACCGCCCGGAATACCGTCGGCGTACCACGGAATGACAAAGCCTATTTTCTTCATTGTAAAAATCTCCTGTCTCAGCCTAGGCTGATGAAGTTCCTGAGCTGTTTCTCGAAAATGTCTCTGATGCGCTCATAGGAGAAGTCACCGAGACGGCGGCGCTGTCCGGAAATAATTTCCTCACGCAGAGCCTTGTCGCGGACGATACGGTCAATGACTGCGGCTGCGAATACGGGATCACCGTCGTCTATGAGGAAGCCGCTTCCGCCGAGGGTATCGGAAATAGCGCTGGTATCGAGAGCAACTATCGGCACGTCAAAGAACATAGCCTCGACGAGCGGCACACAGAAGCCCTCGTGCTGGCTCATACATACGAAAACGTCAGCAGCGCGGTAAAATGCAAGTATCGCACTGAACTTGATGTGTCCGGTAAAGACCACATCGTCGGCAAGTCCGAGCGCTGCGGCATACTTCACGAGCCTGTGATAGTAGTTCTCCATACCGGAGTAAGAGCCGACGAGAATGAGTCTCGACTCGGGATTTATCCTTTTGTAGCAGTAGAAAGCGCGGATAACGTCCTCCTGCTTCTTATTGGGAGCAATTCTTCCGACAAAGACGAGGTTGGTCTTGCCGTCCCTGTACTTGCTGAGAGTCTCTTCGTCGGGAGCCTGCTTGTAGTCCTCAAAACGGATAAGTATCGGTCTGACATCAATGGGACACTTGTAGCCCATTTTCAGCAGCTCGCCGCGGTTATAGCCTGAGTCGGCAAGGCAGTATTCCACCTTGTCGCGCAGGAACTCTACACCCTTGTAGCCATACTCTGTCAGAGCAGTTGCTGCGGCACTGTACGGACGGAAGAACTCCGGCGGTGTTATGTTATGGTAGACCATTATCCTGCGGCACTTATAATCATCGATCCTGAAGGTGAGGTCCGTACCGGTGGACTTGTGGTAGAGGACGATGTCGTCGCTCTTGAGTCCCCTGAGCTTTTCAATGCTCTGACCTGAACCGGCAGGGAGTCTTTTGTCGATATTTTCGGCATATATATCAGTATCAAAGCCCATATCCCTGATAGCTCCGCGAAGGGCGATAGTGTCATTTCCTATCGCGTCACCGAACGACAGAGTGGGCAGAAGCTGAACTATTCTCATTCTGCCCTCTGCTTTCCGAGCTCTTCACGGAGAGCCGCGTTCTCACGCTCAAGGCGGTCAAGGCGGTTGAGGAGCTCCTTCTGAGCGAGCTCGAGCACTTCTATCCTGCCGCTGTAATCCGGTGCCTCGGCAGCTTCGCCGGCAGCGCCTCTGAGGGTATTGAGCACCTTTGCGGTATTGGCATTGAATTCGTTCTGCTCAAATACAACGGGCTCTACATAGAACTTTGTCAGCTTTCTGATTATCTTCTTGAAAAAGACCTTGAGCGGATTTCCGGCAAGCTCCTTGTACGGCTGGATATAGTAGTGGGTATTGAGGTAGCTGAGAGCTGTGTCGCACTCCTCAACGGAGCTTCCCGAGCTCATATCAACAGCCTTTTCATAGGGAACATCTTCAAAGCTGAGCATATCCGCAGTGAGGTTCTTCTCTTTGATACTGCGCTTTATCTCAGCCATTATCTCTTCGATATTGATAGTATTCTCCATTATGTTCTTCCTTCCTTATTTAACGGCTATAACCGCGTAATCCTGACTGCCATAGAGTATATCAGAGAGTTGCTTCATTGCCGAGTTGAACTCACCTGCGCCCTCCAGAGCAAGCTCCGGTATACTGTAAGGCGGACGGCTGTTCTCGGTGAAGAGAGTCTCTATATTGCGGAAACCGGCTTTTTCGAGATAATACTTCATCGTAAGCGGGTGTACCGGCTTGATGTGCGAGGGATCAATATAGAAAGCGTTGGTGTATATAGCAAGCGAGGTGGGGTTGGGAGTCTCGATGATGATACATCCGCCCTCGCTGAGCTTCTCGTAGGCTGTGTTGCAGAGCCTGATTATCTCCTCGGGCTTGAGGTGCTCGACTACCTGACCGACAAATATACCGTCGAGGTAGTCAACTCCTGCAAGGAAAGCAGTACCGTCGCCGCATACTGCCTTGAGTCCCTTGCTGTTGCAGTAATCAACATAGGGCTCGTAGATGTCCACGCCCTTAGCAGGGATATCGTTCTCCCTGAGCAGCGAGAGGAACTCTCCCCTGCCGCAGCCGATGTCGAGGACTCTCTTCTTTCCGCGGAAATACGGCAGATAGACCTCCTGAGCCTTCTTGATGCTTTCGATGCTGCCGCGGAAGTGGTTTTCAAAGTCGAAATAGTCGATGCAGTCATAGTCTGACTCCGAAACTGCCGGAGCAGCCGGTGCAGCTTCGCCGCCTGTGCTGACGGTGACCGTACCTGCTGAAAGGTTCTTTATATTTTTGCTGAGCGAACCCAGCTTAACACGCATAAACTCCGAGTCACTATTGAGGTGTTCAAGAGTGATGTTGTTATTTCTGAGGTTGTCGCTGATATTGTCGAGGTCTGAGCGGAGAGCGCCGATAGTTCCTGCGTGACCGGTCAGAGCCTGCTCAACAGCGGTTATTCTCTCTCCGAGGAAGTCAGCGCCATTAGAGAGCTCCTCGGCACGCTGCTTGAGCTGACCGATCTCCATCATCATCTGCCGCTGTTCCTCGGCAAATCTTGCCTGTTCGGAGCTGAGACGCGCCTGTTCGGCACTTAATCTCGCTATCTTATCGGAGAAAGCGACCTGCTCAGCACTTATGCGGGCTGTCTCGCCTCTGAGCTGTGCCTGCTCCTGAGCGAGAGCCTCTTCAGCAACTCTTCTTTCATCTATATCGACAGAAGCAGCTTCGATAGCCGGCAGTATACCGCCGTACAGCTTCTTTTTGAGCTTAGCCTTAAAGCCCTTCTGCGCGTCAAGATCTTCGAGAAATTTTAAGGTATTGTTCATTATCAGATACTCCATTTATGGTCGATACGGGAAATTCCCACATCGCCTGCGCGTGTTATCATTTCTATTTTGTAAGCCTCGCGGAAGTAGTCCACGGGTATGCCGTCACCTGTCTCGATAGCGAAATCGAGGAGATATTCGCCTGCAAGCAGTCCGACATTTTTCAGCACAAGCTCAGCCGTGCCGCTCTTTGTCAGCTCGAATTCCGGCAGCTTGTCTATACGGGTATTCGTGCCGTAGCACTGAACACCGTCGCGGTTAAAAATGCCTATGCCGACAACTGCGTCCGGTATCTTCTCCTTGACTGTATAGTCGATACGGAAGATGATATCCTCGCCTGTGCGGAAAACACGCTGTTCTGCGCCGTCCGAGGTAAGAGCCGTGATCTTCTTTATCCTTGCCTTACCGCTTCCCCAGCGCTTCTTGTCAGCAGCTTCCTCTTCCTCATCGGTCTGTGGAGCAGCCTCCTGACCGCCGTTCTTTGCCTCTTCTTCGGCTTTCTTTGCAGCGAGCTCCTTCTTTGTGTGTTCCTGGAGCTTCTGTCCCATATAGTCGAGATATTCGAGGTCGGTCTCCTTCGGAGGACCTTCCGCACGGATAAGTCCCTCGTGTATCCATATCGAGCGGTCGCATATCTGCTCGATCTGACCGAGCGAGTGCGAAACGATAACGATAGTCGTTCCCTGAGCCTTTATCTCCTTGAGCTTGTTGAAGCACTTCGCCTGAAAGTTAGCGTCGCCGACGGCAAGTATCTCGTCGATGAGAAGAATATCCGCGTCAACGTTTATCGCTACGGAGAAAGCAAGACGCATATACATACCCGAGGAGTAGGTCCTTACAGGGTTGTCGATGAACTCCTCAAGCTCGGAGAAGTCCACGATGTCCTTTAGACGCGCGTCTATCTCCTTTTTCGTAAGACCGAATATAGCGGCATTTGTGTAGATATTCTCTCTTCCGCTCATATCCGGGTGGAAGCCTGCACCGAGCTCGATAAGGCTGGAAACTCTGCCGTTCATAGTAATAGAACCGCTGTCGGGGTACATAATCCTTGTGAGGAGCTTGAGAGTCGTACTCTTTCCGCAGCCGTTATGACCGATAAGACCGACAGCCTCGCCTTTTTTAACGGTAAAGCTGATGCCCTTGAGCACCTGTCTGAGCTCATACTTGTTCCTTTTGCGGAAAAGCAGTCTCTCCTTGAGCTGAGCGCCTTTATCGAGGTAGACCTTGAAGTTCTTGGTTATATTATTTACTTCGATAGCTGTTTCATTCCGAGCCATTATAATTCCTCCGCAAAGTGTTTCTGGAGCTTATTGAAAACAAGACAGCCGATCAGCAGGAAGAATATTCCGAGAGCCGTTGCGGAAAGCAGCGACGAAAGATCCGGGAACTGCTTGTCGTAAAGGACTGACCTGTAACATTCGATAACGTGAGTCATTGGGTTTATGTTGAATACCGGCTGAAGTCTCTCCGGAACTATCGACTTGTCGTACATAATGGGAGTCATATACATCCAAGCCATAGATATGATGCCGAGGATATGCTCGAGGTCTCTGAAATAGACCGTTACAGCCGATGTGAGCATTGCCATTCCGAGTGCGAGTATGTATTCCACGACCATTATGACCGGCAGCGCGAACAGCGCAAGGAAGTTCACCCCGACGCCGGTTATGACAATGACGGCAAATATTACTATGAAACAGAGCAGCATATTTACAAAGCAGCTCGTGACATACGAGATAGGTATGACCATTCGCGGGAAGTATATCTTCTTGACGAGATCCTTCTGCGCCACGACCGACGCTGCACCGACTGTGATCGACGATGAGAAGAATATCCACGGTATCAGCGCAACGAAGAGATAAAGGTAGTAGCGTTCGATGTTGGACTTCAGTATGAACGAGAACACCATAGTGTAGACGATGAGCTGAAACAGCGGATTTATGAACGTCCAGAGAAAGCCGAGCACAGAGCCTTTATATCTTCCTCTGAGGTCTTTCTTGACAAGACTGAATATCATTTGCCTGTAAGCATAGAGTTCTTTTATCGTATTCATTTATATCTCCTTCAAATACACACAATTTTCCATTGTATCATTTAATTATATCATATGATAGCAGGACTGTCAATCGTGATATTGCCGAAAAATCACGACATTCCGGCAAAAAACTGTCATTTTTACGGCAAAAAGCAGTCCCGGAAGGACTGCTTTGTTCTGCTGCTATTTATGATACTTTCCGCCTGTATTTATCTGAAAAGCGCGGTATATCTGCTCGAGCAGCATAACACGCGCGAGCTGGTGCGGAAAGGTCATCTTCGACATAGAGAGCTTCAGTCCTCCCATAGCCTTTATCTCCGGATCAAGCCCGAAAGAGCTGCCTATGATGAAGGTGACAGTGCTCTGACCGCTCACTCCGGCTTCTGAGATGCGCTCTGCGAGCTCCGGGCTGCTGAGCTGTCTGCCCTCAATGCACATAGGCACGATAAGTCCCGAAGCATAGCGTTTTATCTGCTCCGCCTCTTTGCGGAGAGCCGCCGCGATCTCCTTATCCGAGGGCTGATCGCTGAGCCGGCATTCGTCCAGCTCGTGAAGCTCAAACGTGCAGTAGCGTCCGAGCCGCTTGATATACTCCGCGCAGGCATTTCTGAGGTAGTCCTCCTTGAGCTTGCCTATAACTATCAGCTTTATCGTCATCAGAATATAACAGCTCCTCCCTGAGTCTCCACGGGCGCAACACCCATAAGGTAGTCTTTTCCGCGGACAAATCCCGAAAGTCCTGCTTCGACAGTTCTGTCAGCGATCGCCGGACGGTTGTTGTCCTGACTGAGGTGCCCGAGCAGAAGATGAGTCGTTCCCCTGCTTATGAGACTTGCAGCCTGAACCGCACAGTCGTCATTTGAAAGGTGTCCGTTCTGCGAGAGTATACGTTCCTTTAGGTAGAGCGGATACGGACCTGTCCGGAGCATATTCTCATCGTAGTTGGCTTCGAGCAGAACGAGCCGGCAGCCTTCAAGTGCCTGATTGACCTCCGGCGTAACGTGGCCGAGGTCGGTACAGACGGCGCAGAACTTATCGTCGCCGGTATGTATCTTATAGCCGCAGCTCTGAATAGCGTCGTGCGGCGTATTGAAGCAGCTTATCTCCATATCCGCGCAGGAGATAGAGATGCCGCTCATATCTATGACCGGTGAAGCCGGCGCTATCTTCCCCGTGTCGCAGAGACGCTGGAGCGTTCTCTTCTGACCGTAGATCGGCAGGGAGGTTTTCTTGCTGAGCATTGCCAGACCTGCGATGTGGTCGGAGTGCTCGTGCGTGATAAATACCGCTCTTATGGCAGAGAGCGGTATATTATTGACCTCAAGGGCTGCGGAAAGCCTTTTGAAGCTGACCCCGCAGTCGATGAGAATGCCCTGTTTTTCATTGCCGATGTATGTGGAATTCCCCTTGCTGGAGCTGAAAAGAGGATAGATCCTTGCCATTGTATCTTCTCCGTTTCTGGGAAATCAGCCTATTTTATTAATCGCTGTGCCCTGACGAGTCTCCTTGATCTCGTATCCGAGAGCTGCTATCTTGTCGCGGAGCTCGTCTGCGAGGGCGAAGTTCTTCTCCTTGCGGGCAGCCTTGCGCTGTTCAGCAAGCTCGAGCACCTCTGCCGGAATATCAGCGTTATTTCCGCCGGCAGGAGCAGCTGCCTTTGCCTCAGCCTTCTTTATAAGGTCAAGTCCGAGCACCTTGTCGAATTCAGCGATAAGAGCCAGCTTTGTAGCCGCATTTGCCTTGGACTTAAGCACGTCATAGAGAACTGTTATGCCCATAGCTGTGTTGAGGTCGTTGTCGAGAGCGTCCGTGAACAGCTTGTAGAGCCTGTCGTACTCTGCCTTGTCAATCTCACCGGACTTATCCTGATTGAGCGGAGCTATTTTCGCTATGAGCTTGTTGAAGGTCGTAACGGCGTTGTCGAGGTTCTCCCACGAGAATACCAGCGACTTGCGGTAGTGTGAAAGCAGGCAGAAGTATCTGTAAACCAGCGGATCATAGCCCTTTTCCTCAAGGAGCGATACCGTCAGGAACTCGCCCTTGCTCTTGCTCATCTTGCCGCTGTTGGTGTTGAGGTGATGAACGTGGAACCAGTAATTGCACCACTTATGACCGAGATAAGCCTCAGACTGTGCTATCTCGTTGGTATGGTGCGGGAAAGCGTTGTCGATGCCGCCGCAGTGGAGGTCAAGGTACTCGCCGAGGTTCTTCATACTGATGCAGGAGCACTCGATGTGCCAGCCGGGATAGCCAACGCCCCACGGGGACTCCCACTTGAGCTCCTGATCGTCGAACTTGGACTTTGTGAACCAGAGCACGAAATCAGCCTTGTTGCGCTTGTTTCCGTCCTCCTCAACACCCTCTCTCACGCCGACCTCGAGGTCCTCCTCGCTGAAGTCGCCGAAAACGTAGTACTTCTCGAGCTTGGAGGTGTCGAAATAGATGTTGCCGCCGGCTTCATAGGCGTAGCCCTTGTCCATAAGTGACGATATAACGCGGATAAACTCGTCAATGTAGGTGGTCGCAGGAACCACTACGTCCGGAGTCTTGATATTGAGCTTTGCACAGTCAGCGAAGAAAGCGTCCGTATAGAACTTCGCTATCTCCATAACGGTCTTGTGCTCACGCTTTGCGCCCTTGAGCATCTTGTCGTCGCCGGTATCGCCGTCGCTTGTGAGGTGACCGACATCGGTTATGTTCATAACGCGCTTGACGTCAAGACCTGTGAAGCGGAGATACTTCTCGAGAACGTCCTCCATAATGTAGCTTCTGAGGTTGCCGATATGGGCAAAATGGTAAACGGTCGGGCCGCAGGTGTACATACTTACCTTGCCGGCTTCATTTGGGATAAACTCCTCTTTTTTATGTGAAAGTGAATTATATAACTGCATAATATTCCTCCTGTCTTGTTTTTTGCAGGACTCCGTCCCGCACCCTGCCAGAGGCTCTGCCTCTGGACTCCGCCAAGGGATAACATCCCTTGGAACCCATTTCACGAGTCGCTTGCTACGCTCGCTAACTCTATACATATATGTTAATCTGCTTTCGCTAAAGGCACGATCACATCATATTTATTATTTCTCTTGCGAGCTCCTCCGAAACAGGAAGAGCATACTGTCCGCCGTCGAATTCCTTTATCGCGCCGATGCCGTCCTGAAGCACGAAGCGCAGCTTTCCGTCGCGGACCTTCTTATCGGTGTAGAGCTTCTTGACGAGAGCCTCGCGGTCGATGTAATCCGGTATCTCTGTCGGCAGCTTAGCCTTTCCGAGCAGAGCCTTCACACGCTCAACGTCCTCGTCAGTACAGTAGCCGAGCTTCTTTGCCAGCAGAACTTCCGCAGTGAGTCCGATAGCAACAGCCTCGCCGTGGAGCAGCTTGTAGCCGCTTACGGTCTCGATAGCTCTGCCGACCGTATGACCGAGATTGAGCACCTCGCGGAGACCGCTCTCGCGCTCGTCCTTCATAACAACATTGTACTTGATACGGCAGTTCTCGGCAGCGATGTGCTCGCAGACCTTGTCGTCAAAGCTGAAAATGCCGTCCATATTCTCACTGAGATAATCGAAGAGATCACTGCTTGCGAGACAGGCGTGCTTGATAGTTTCGGCAAGACCGCTCGAAAGCTGCCTCGGCGGAAGAGTTTTCCACGCCGAGATGTCGATATAGACCTTCTCCGGCTGATTGAACATTCCGATGAGATTAGTCGCGAGCGGCGTGTCAACGGCTGTTTTTCCGCCAACGGAAGCGTCAGCTGCCGCAAGCAGCGTAGTCGCATAGTTGATGAACGGGACTCCCCTGCCGTATGTTCCGGCAACAAATCCTGCTATATCCGTAACGACGCCTCCGCCGACAGCGATGATACAGCAATCGCGGCGGTATCCCTTTTCGAGCATAGTGTCCTCGATGAATTCCTTAGTCTCACGAGTCTTGCTCGTCTCGCCTGCCGGAAAAACTATCAGGTCGCACTTATAGCCGTTTTCCTGAAGCATACCGAATATCTTATCCGCATAGAGCTCCTTGACATTGCTGTCTGTTACCACGGCAAATTTTCTGATATTCCCGACAAGTCCGTTATTGATGTCGCTGATGAGCTTCTGCTCCAATTCGTGACCGACCTCTATCTCGTAGCTGTCGTCAACGATTTTTTTGAGTTCAACGTTGAATACGCTCATAATCCTCACCTGCTAAAAAATAATAAAGCCCCCTGTGAATATCCACAGGAGGCGTGATAACGCGGTTCCACTCCGTTTTGTAACTTTTGCACCTTAACGCGGTAAACGCCGGCGTATACGCAGGAATGTTCCCTTCCCCGCCGGAGCTGACAGCCGCACTTCACCATTTCCGTCCGCGGACTCGCACCGACCGTCCGCTCTCTGAAGGACCGCAAAAGGGTTACTCTGACTGCTACGCTTTTCTATTATTATATGGCATATCCGGATTTTTGTCAAGTACCTGCCCGAAAATTCACGCCGGCTGCGGTTGAAAAATTTTCCGGAAAGTGGTATAATATATAGATACGATATAAAAGCAAAGGAACGATGCTATGTTTGCGAATTATCACACCCACACCTTCCGCTGTCACCACGCAGCCGGCGAGGACAGAGAATATATAGAAGCCGCGATAAATGCAGGGATAAAGGTGCTCGGTATGGCCGACCACTGCCCGTGGATATTCGGTAACGGCTATGTTTCACAGATAAGAATGTCTCCGGCAGAGACCGACGGCTATTTTCAGTCGTTCACAGACCTGAAAAACGAGTACGCTGCCGACATAAAGCTGTATATCGGCTTTGAAGCCGAATACATTCCGGAGCTTATGGAGGCGCAGGATCGTTTTCTCGCGGACTATCCCGTTGACTATATGATACTCGGGCAGCACTCGGTCGCTCCGGAATATGCCAGCCCTTACACTGGCGATCTGACCGGTGACACAGCGTTCCTCGAACGCTACACCGACCTCGTCATCGAGGGTATGGAGTCCGGACGGTACAGATACCTTGCTCACCCCGACGTCATCAACTTCACCGGCAGCACCGATGAATACGACAGACATATGACGCGCATATGCGAATGGTTAAAGGAAAACGACTCCCCCGTCGAGATAAACCTTCTCGGGCTCGCCGGAAACAGGAACTACCCTTCGCCGCGTTTCCTGAGTATAGCCGGAAAGCTCGGCTGCAAGGCAATAATAGGCTATGACGCGCACATTCCCCACTCGCTTGAAGATACAGCTCTTGCCGAACGCGGCATAAAGCTGGCTGAAAAATACGGACTGTCGGTCATCGACAGGATACCGGGACTGGAGTGATACATATGACTCAGAGAATTGCTACGATCAGCGATATAGGCGCACTTATCGATCTGCGGATAGCCTACCTCACCGAGGATCACGGCTCTCTCAGCGCAGAGACGGAAGCCAAGGTGCGCAGGCAGCTCCCCGACTACTTCCGCCGCCACCTCGGAAAAGACCTCCGCGCGTTCATAGCCGAGGAGAACGGTGAAGCAGTCAGCAGCTGCTTCCTGCTCGTCACCGAAAAACCGGCAGGTCCGCGCTTCCCGGACGGACTCACAGGAACTGTCCTGAATGTGTATACAAAGCCGGAATACCGCCGCCACGGCATCGCAGGTCAGCTTATGAAAAAGCTCCTCGCGGAAGCAAAAGAGCTCCGCCTCGACTACGTTGAGCTCAAAGCCACAAAGGACGGTCTGAAGCTGTATAAGTCCCTCGGCTTCGAGGAGGTATTCTCTAAATATACCGAAATGAAATTTGTACTTTAAGGAGAAATATATGAGTATTTTTGATGTGTTCGACCGGATCTCCTCAAAATCGCCGGCGCCGAATGGTAAAATAGAATATGTAATCGCCGGTCTCGGCAACCCGGGTATGGAGTACGAGGGCACACGCCATAATGCAGGCTTTGCTGTCCTCGACACTCTCGCGGAACAGCTCGGCGAAAAGATAGACCGTCTGCGCTTCAAGGGCAAGACCGCAGAGGTCACCATAAACGGCAAACGCTGTCTGCTGCTCAAGCCCACCACATATATGAACAACAGCGGCGAATCAATAATTCAGGCGCTCGAATTCTACAAGATAGATGTCGGAAACCTCATCGTCATATGTGACGACATCTCCCTCGACTGCGGAAAGCTCCGCATACGCCGCAAGGGCAGCCACGGCGGTCACAATGGTCTCCGGAGCATCTGTGACCTGACCGGCAGAGACGATTTCCCGCGCATAAAAATGGGCGTGGGAAAGAAGCCCCACCCCGACTACGACCTTGCGAAGTGGGTCCTCGGGAAATTCGGCAAGGAGGACGCCGCAAAGATGAAGGAGTCCGCCGAAAACGCCTGCGAGTGCATAAAGCTCATGGTACAGGGCGACACCGATCAGGCGATGAACAAGTATAATTCCTGAAAAGGCTAAATTAATATGAAATTCTTCAAAGAACTATTTACCGAGCTTTCCGGCTATAAGAGCATCAGGGAAGCCGTTCAGAAGCATATCTCCCCCGTCTCCGTGACGGGCATTTCCCATATCCACAGGGCTCAGCTCATCAACGCCCTCAGCGAAAACGGTACGGTAAACCTCGTTGTCACCGGCTCGGAAGCTGAGGCGAAGAAGCTCTGCGACGACATAAATATGATGTCAGGAAGCGAAAGCGCCGTGCTCTTCCCCTCAAAAGAGCTCGTCCTGACTCCCGTTGACAGCTCCAACCACGAATACGAGCATATGCGCATATCCGCGCTCTCACGAGCCGCTTCAAACCGCTGCAGCGTCATCTGCGCGAGCATAGAAGCCGTAATGCAGCCGGTCATACCCGTGGGCGTTCTCATCGCCGCCGGTATAACTCTCAAACAGGGCGAGGAGGTCGATCTCGCGGAGCTCTGCAAGTCTCTTGCGAAGTGCGGCTACCAGCGCTGCGAGAAGGTCGAGGGCGCTTCACAGTTCTCGGTGCGCGGCTCGATACTGGACATCTACCCCGTTCAGGCAGACAAACCGGTCCGCATCGAACTCTGGGGCGACGAGATAGACTCGATAACCGAATTCGAGACCGATACCCAGCGCCGCACCGAACCACTTGACTCCGTTGAAGTATCCCCTGCCGGCGAAGTCCTCTACGACTGCGAAGAGCTTGCCGGAAAGATCGAGGAGCTCTGCAAAAAAGCCCGCGGCAAACGTGCTGAGCTGATACGCGAAAGGCTTGGCGCGGACGTCCGCAGGCTCAGAGCCGGAGAGCTTCTCGCCCACAGCGTGAAATACTATCCCCTCGTCTACGGCGAGCCCTCCACGGTTTTCGACTACATCGACGGAGCAGTCATTTTCAGCGACTATTCCGACATTATGGACAGCGCTGCCGGCATCACAACGCGCTCCAACGAGGATATAAAGATACTCCTTGAGGACGGTCAGCTCTGCAAGGGGCTCGACGGCTACGTCTTCGACCTCCCGACCGTCCAGAACATCGCTTCAAAGAAGGTCTGCCTGTATATGAGCAGCTTTATGCAGGGCGGCGAGCGCATAGACTTCCGCAGGCTCGTCAGCTTCGAGGCTATGCAGACCGCTCCGTGGAGCGGCGAGATGAAGCAGCTCGTTGATGATCTCAGCGACTATATCTCGCGGAAATACCGCATAATCCTCGCTGCCGGAAGCGAAAAGACTCTCCCCATAATCCAGCACGACCTCAGCGATGAGGGTATCCCCTGCGACCTTGCCTCCGACGAAACGGAGCTCCGCAGCGGACGGGTGTGCCTTATGTCGGGCAGCTTTTCCGGCGGCTTTGAGTACCCGGAGAACAAGACCGTCCTCATAACTCAGGGACGCTCCCTCGACTCCGCCCGAAAGAAACACCGCAAAAAGAAGAACAAAGCCGAGGAGATACGCTCCCTCGCTGATATATCCGAAGGCGACCTCATAGTTCACTCCGGTCACGGCATCGGACGCTTCATCGGTATCCGCAAGATCGAAATGGACGGCATAACCAAGGACTACATCTCCATTCAGTACGCCGGTACGGATAAGCTCTATATCCCGGTAACTCAGCTCGATATGGTGTCGAAGTACATCGGTCCGAGGGACGACAGCGGCGTAAAGCTCAACAAGCTCAGCTCGGGCGAGTGGCAGAAAACGCGCAGCAACGTCAAACGCGCGGTGAAGGATATGGCGCACGAGCTCATTGCACTCTACGCAAAACGTGAGAAGAGCAAGGGCTTCGCGTTCTACCCGGACGACGAGATACAGCACGATTTCGAGGAGCGCTTCCCCTACGTCGAGACAGACGACCAGCTCCAGTCGATAGCCGAGATAAAGGCTGATATGGAGCGCGCACGACCTATGGAGAGACTCCTCTGCGGCGATGTCGGCTTCGGCAAGACCGAGGTCGCGCTCCGTGCAGCGATGAAGTGCGTACTTTCAGGCAAGCAGTGTGCGATACTTGCGCCGACGACAGTTCTCGCTTGGCAGCACTACCAGACCGCTCTGCGCCGTTTCGAGCACTTCCCGGTGAACGTCGAGCTGCTCTCTCGCTACCGTTCCCCGAAGCAGCAGGCTGAGATAGTCAAAAAGCTCAAACAGGGCAAGATAGACCTCCTAATCGGCACTCACAAGATATTGCAGAAAACGGTCGAATTCCGCGACCTCGGACTCGCCATAATCGACGAGGAACAGCGCTTCGGTGTTGCGCATAAGGAAAAATTCAAGGAGGCGTTCACCGGAGTTGACGTGCTTATGCTCTCCGCAACGCCTATCCCCCGAACCCTTAATATGGCGATGAGCGGTATCCGCGATATGTCGGTCATCGAAGAACCGCCGCAGGATCGCTACCCCGTGCAGACCTACGTCATCGAATACAACGCCGGAACAGTCGTTCAGGCTATCGTCCGTGAGCTTCGCCGCGGCGGTCAGGTGTACTATATACACAACCGCGTCGAGACGATACAGGCTTGCGCATCACGTTTGCAGGAGTTCCTGCCGGACGCGAGGATAGCAGTTGCACACGGTCAGATGAGCGAGGACGAGATGTCCGATATATGGGAGCAGCTCGTCGAGCACGAGGTGGACATTCTCGTCTGCACCACGATCATCGAGACCGGCGTGGACGTTCCGAACGTCAACACCCTCATCATCGAGGACTCAGACCGCTTCGGACTCTCTCAGCTCTATCAGCTCCGCGGACGAGTAGGACGCTCCAACCGCCGCGGCTACGCATATTTCACCTACAAGCGCGACAAGGTGCTGACCGAGATAGCGACCAAGCGTCTTGATGCAATGCGCGAATTCACGCAGTTCGGAAGCGGCTTCCGCATAGCTCTCCGCGACCTTGAGATACGCGGTGCGGGAAGCATACTCGGCGGACGTCAGCACGGTCATATGGAGGCAGTAGGCTACGATATGTACCTCCGCCTGCTCTCGGAGGCGATAGCCGAGGAAAAGGGCGAGCAGCCCGAAAAAATACCGGACTGCCTCGTTGATATCCAGATCGACGCGCATATCCCCGAGGACTATATTTCAAGCCTCAACCAGCGCATAGATATGTACCGCAAAATTATGCTCGTGAACGAGGACTCCGACAAGACCGACCTCATCGACGAGCTCATCGACCGCTACGGTGAACCGCCGCGCTCTGTCCTCGGACTCATCGAGGTTTCCCTCCTGAGAAACAAGGCGGCAAAGCTCGGCATAACCGAGATCTCGCAGAAGAACGGCTCGATGTACTTCTACACGGAGTACCTCTCCACAGAACAGATAGCCGGACTATCAAAAGTATACAAGGGCAGGATAACTTTCAACGGTGCCGGAAAGTCCTATGTTTCGGTAAAGATCGCGCCAAAGGTACGCCCCTTCGATATGATGAAGGACACCGTCGAGATCATCTATCAGAGCCGCCCTGCAAGTTGAAAAACATTCGGCAACACCTACATTTTTTACATATCATTTTTGTGCATATTGCTTCTTTACTTGCAATAGTATTTGTGCTAAAATGAGGTATATTGTGACAGCGATAAAGAGAAAGGAGAACGACATTGGATTACAAGCACCTCATAGCCGGTGCGCTGGCATTTTCCCTTGCAGCCTGCACTGCCTCATGCAGCAGCAAGAACAGTTCAGACTCAGCCTCTGCCGGCAGCACTGAAAAAACAGACTCAGCAGATGTTACAGGAACAACACGCACTCCGCCGGTACCGGATAAAGCCTCAGATCCAAATGCCGTGACCTTTGACGACGGCGACTTTTCCTTCGCCAGACTGATAACCGACGACAAGAAATCCGCTTCCGGAGAGCTTGTAATAGCGGAGGTTCAGGGCAACAAAATGCTCCGCCTTAAAGACGATATGAAGGTCGGACAGGAGGGTAAGGTCCAGAAGATCGCTATTCACGCTGCACCGCTCATCGGTCAGGAAAATCTCGGCAAGGTCCGGAAGATAACCTTTGACGCATATGCTGATGCTAAAGCAGCCAATTACCTAAATCAGGACGGCGAGCTTGTACAGGTTCCCGGAACTATCTGCGGCGGCGGCGGAACGGTCGTTGCGCTGAAAGACAAGGAGGGCAACGGCAAATGGTGCGACTTTTCGGAGTTTCAGGGCGGAGAATACGACTTCGACTTCTCCGGAGCAGTCCACGGCGAATTCAAGTTCCTGCTTGCCGACACCGGCGAATGCTGGGACGCCACAATGGACGACGCTAACTTCCTGATAATGCGCTGGGGCATCGAGAACGACTCTGACCTGTATATCGACAACATCGTGTTCTATGACGAGAATGGCAAGTCCATACCGATAATCAAGGACGAGCTTGCAGCGGCTGCCGCAACTGCAACAACTGCCGTTACTGAAACAGCGACCGCTTCTGAGACAACTTCTGCTTCAGAAACCACAAGTGAATAATATCAAAGGGACTCCTCGGAGTCCCTTTATTATTTGTTATGCAAAAAGGACTCCCGCAGGAGTCCTTTTATTTTACATATATCAGCCGAGAACGACCTTGATCTCATTTTTATCAGCGAGCTTGTCAGCCGGAACGTAATTGCCCTCGAGCTTTATGCCGTTGAGAGTGATCTCCTTAACGCCGCTCTGAACGTGTGCGGAGTTGTCGATCTCTATATTTAGCTTCTTGCCGCGGAAATCCTTCCTGATAGTGAAGCCGTTCCACTCAGCAGGGATAGACGGATCAATGCGGAGTCCGCCCAGGTCAGGACGCATACCGCAGATACCCTCAACACAGCCGACCATAACTGTCGAAGCTGTACCTGTGAGCCAATGAACGTGTGAACGTCCCTCGAAGGGTGAAGCCTTCGACTCAGTGAACTGTCCGTGTACATAAGGCTCCATAACGCGAATCTCAGCCTTATCGTTCATAGCAGCGGGAGAGCTCTCGAGGAAGTACTCGAATGCGCGGTCACCGTGACCGAGAAGAGCCTCAGCGAGTATCAGCCAGCCCTGAGACTGCGAGAAGATACCGCCGTTCTCCTTTGTATCGAGGTTGAACACCTGCATAAGA
>CACXEJ010000005.1 GCA_902766595.1 Ruminococcus flavefaciens
CACAAGACAGAGCCTTATGTATACGGTCAGATGATCGGCGGTAAGGACGCTAAGAACTTCGGTCAGGGCAAGAACTCATGGCTCACAGGTACTGCTGCTTGGAATATGGTCGCTATTTCTCAGTATATCCTCGGCGTACAGCCTGACTTCGACGGTCTCAGGGTAGATCCTTCTATCCCGGCTGCTTGGGACGGCTTCACTGCTGTTCGTAAGTTCCGCGGCGCTACCTACAACATCACTATCAAGAACCCCAACCACGTTTGCAAGGGCGTTAAGTCACTCACTCTCGACGGCAAGGCTATCGAGGGTTGCATAGTTCCTGTTTGCGAGGGCGGTGTTCACGAAGTTGAGGTAGTTCTCGGCTAAGAAATATTTTTAGGAGGAATATTATGATCAAGTTAAAAAGAATGTTTTGTGTGCTTACTTCATGTGCAACATCTATATTACTCATTAATACACCTCTTTTTTCTGCTAATGCAACTACAATTGCAGGTATTGTTGATAATGACACTTCAAATCCCTACTATTCTAATTATAGTAATACCATCCATAGTTTCAACGGTACTTGGGGTACATACCTGAGTAATGGTTACAACAACGACTCACGATTACGTCAATCTATAACAAAAGGAAATTATGAATGGGTTTGGAATGCTAACATATATACTACTTCATCTATAAACTGGATTGCTAAGGTTTACCTTGCAAATGCAAGTTTTACAGATCCAAATGCATATTATGAGATATATGAAGATACATATATTACTATGCCTTGTCATTATTTTCATCTCAACCAAAATCTTGCTCCGAACGGCTTTTCTGTCTTTTCTGGAACAATGCCTCCTTCACCTAACTATAATGGAACATTAAACCCTTGGTTCGGACTTGTTCAAAATTCAGGAATTAGCGGCGTCGGAACTGGTGCAGATGCATTCTATTTTCAATTCACATATTAAAGGGAGGGAGACTATTATGAATATAAAATTAACGATCGCTGCTGCGACAGCAATTGCTTTATCATCGTTTATCGGCGTAAGTATGCTTTCAAGTAAAAACACTTCTACTGATTTCCACAATTATGATCATGCACAAGCAGCTTCTGTCAACAACGAAACAGCAACTTTAAACAGCGAAACATTAAGCGAAGTGTCCTCTCTTTCAATCACTGAAGTTCCTCAAACCCAATTAAAGGAACTTGAAATAACTGATAAAGATACCTGTTACCATAAGCTGCTCAATTCCATTGACTATTATAACACCGCAAGTGGAAAAATCGAAACAAATATGCTCAATGGAAATGATTTTTCAATCGAGTATAACGTTGATATGAATACCGGTAACGCATATCAGCACGTTGTTTCATTTGATTTTGACGAAGAAGTTTTTTGCGAAAACGGTATTGTTACTATAGTAAACAATCTTCTCCAGTCTGATAATATCAGTTCCTCACCTGCTGTAACCAAGTCTGCTGATACCGGTAATTACGATGATGATGGCAAGCGAGTAGACTGTGAGAACGGTATTATGTCTTATCATTACAGATTAAATCCAACCAATCTCCACTATGCTTCAACCGTAAGTATTTTTCCACAGGAAATGGCTTTTGGTTTCTTGTCTGACAAAGAGCTTTGGAATATCTCAGGAAAAGAAAACTATCTCAATAGAGAGACCTTTGTGATCGAAGGCTCAACTTCCCCGGAATACGGTGCAAAACTCAATATAAACAATTTCAAAATGAATATCGACAGTCAGACGGGAATATTGCTTGGATTTGAGGGATATGACGCATCAGGTGTCCTCACAAATTATATGAAAACAGTTGAGTTTTCTAACGCACAATAATACCACAAACTAAGAGGACTCATATGAGTCCTCTTTTAATGGAGGAATATATGAAAAAATACATCGCAGCAGCTCTTTCGTTCGCAATTGCGAGCTGCCTTTCCGGCTGCGGAAGCAGCTCTTCATCATCGTCATCAGCTCCCAAGACTACCGCAGCAGCAGAGACTTCTGCCGCAGCAGGTGCTGAGGATACAACAGCAGCTGCCGAGAACGCTTCCGGCGCAGTGACCAAGGACGCAAACGGCTACACCCACTACCCTACCCCAGCCGATCCCACTGACTTCACCGGCGTGGACTTCTCCGCTCCCGACATAAAAGTCACCTACGGAGACTACGACAAGATGATGGAAACCTCCAAAAGTATTCAGAATTACGAGCTCGAGGGCGTTGTCGTCGAGATAGACGGCATATTCAAAAAGAATATGAGCCCGAGCATACAGATGCCGAATGCGGATAATTCGCAGTCTATCGGCACAACTATACAGGTTGTCGGACTCGATGAAAAGGACTTCCCGAAAGACGATACCAAGATACACATCGTCGGCATCGTAAGACCTCTCAATGAGTACGCTCACGGCATTTACGTTGCAAAGGAAAATTTCAAGGTCGTTGAATAAGTCTTAATTGTTGTTTGTGGAGGGATATCTATGAATCCTGTTGCGCTTTCACTTGCGCTGATACTCACCGGTATAGTCTGTATGGCTCTCGGTATAGTCAATGTTTATTATAATAAGGTCGTGTTCCGCAAATATGAGGAATACGATGCTGTGATAACAAAGCTGAAATCCATAAAGGGCAAAAGCTGGAATCCGAATGAGGCACTTGTCCCTTATGCTGAATACACAGTCAACGGTGTACTCATCAATGGTGCTTACTATACTCCCATTACGAGCACTATCGTAGATTTCAGAGTCAATGATTCTGTCATAGTCCAGGTCAATCCCGATAACCCTAAGGTTTTCAGGATCGCGGATATTGAAAACACCACCGAAATGGAGAACACCCGCAAAAGATCACCGCTGATAACAGCTATCGGTGCTGTCATTATGATCGTCGGATTTATTATTATGTTTACAGCGTAAAAA
>CACXEJ010000006.1 GCA_902766595.1 Ruminococcus flavefaciens
GAGACGCTTGATGTAGCTTTCGTAGTTTTCGCTTCTTGCGGCAGGTCTTGCAGCGGAGATAGCGTCGGCTGCCTGAACTATGCAGGCGATGACTGTTCTCGGCTCGACGTCGTTGTGGTGAGCCTCAACAGCGTGGATAATAACGGGATTTTCGTTATATTTCTTACATACGTCAACACCGATCTGAACGTGAGAGCCTTCGATCTCTGAGGTAAGAGCCTTACCGATGTCGTGGAGCAGACCTGCACGTCTTGCGACGTTTGCGTCTACGCCGAGCTCAGAGGCGAGGACTCCGCAGAGCTTAGCCACCTCGATTGAGTGATCGAGGACGTTCTGGCGGTAGCTTGTACGGAATTTGAGACGTCCGATGAGCTTGATGAGCTCGTGGTTGAGACCGTGGACGTTAGTTTCGATAACGGCGCGTTCGCCTTCCTGCTTGATGCGGTACTCTACCTCGCGGCGAGCCTTATCGACCATTTCTTCGATGCGGGTGGGGTGGATACGTCCGTCAGCAATGAGCTTTTCGAGAGCGATCCTTGCGACCTCACGGCGGATCTGGTCGAAGCAGGAGAGGGTGATAGCTTCGGGGGTGTCGTCGATGATGAGATCGACGCCGGTAAGAGTTTCGAGGGTACGGATATTACGTCCCTCACGACCGATGATACGGCCCTTCATCTCGTCATTGGGGAGCGGAACGACTGAAACGGCAGCTTCTGATACCTGATCTGCGGCTACCTTGGCGATAGCGAGGGAGATATAGCTTCTTGCCTTTTCCTGACATTCGTCCTTGACCTGCTGTTCATAGGCTGCGATCTTGACAGCCTTTTCGTGAACGAGGTCGTCCTCGAGCTTGGAGATTATGTATTCCTTAGCCTGATCTCTTGTAAATTCTGAGATCCTTTCGAGAACGTCGAGCTGACTCTTTTTGATAGTTTCTGCCTCTTTGAGTTTTTCGTCGGCAGATTTGATCTTCTGGTTGAGGATATCTTCTTTTTTCTCGAGGTTATCGTTTTTCTTATCGAGATTTTCTTCTTTTTGCTGCATACGTCTTTCCTGACGTGACAGCTCTGCTCTGCGATCCTTGATTTCCTTATCAGCGTCACTGCGGAGCTTATGTATCTCGTCCTTGGCTTCGATGAGGGCGCTTTTCTTTTTGTTGTCAGCGTCCTTCTCAGCGTCTTCGATGATACGCTCAGCCTGCTGTTCAGCAGAACCGACGATAGCTTCGGCATCGTGCTTTCGCTTTTCGACACCAGCCTCTACACCCTTTTTGTAGAACATAGCGTATCCGACGCCGATACCGGCAGCCAGAGCGGCGACGATAAGGACAATAGCGATTATCGGATCCATACAGTGCATTACCTCCTTTTCGTAAAATTATAGTTTGTATCATAAAACTTTACTACTACAAGGCGGTAAATGCCGCATTATTTTATTCATTTTTTAAATATATTGATCAAGAGCCGCACACAATGGCTCACAAAACATTGCGGACGCAAAGCGTCCATAATTTGTTTCAGTTATCATATTTATATAACGGTCTGACATATATTTTTCCATCCCGTAATGATGTAAAACAAAGCTGCATATACTGCCATAGTAATATTATGCAAATAAATACAACAACATTATTATATACTATTTCTGCTGATATGTCAATATCAATTCGAGAAATGAGAAGCAGGTTATTATATTTTTATTGTTTTAATCAACGAAGCTGCGGCAGTGCAGAGAGCCGGAATGCCGCTTTACAGGGCATATTACTCCATAGCGTGCTCCATAGCGTAGTAGAGTATCGTGCGGACGTGCTCGTCGCAGAGGGAATAGTATATCGTTTTGCCGTCGCGGCGTGAAGTGACGAGCCTTGCCTGCTTGAGGACTCTGAGCTGGTGGGAGATCGCCGACTGAGTCATATTGAGCTCGTTGGCTATATCCTGAACGCATTTTTCGTTCTGGCTGAGGACAAATAATATCCTGAGTCTTGTCGAGTCACCGAAGACCTTGAGAAGCTCGGCTGCATCGTAGAGAGCTTTTTCGTCCGGGGCGACTCCGGAGAATTTTTCGGCGAGTGCGTGGGCACTGCCGCAGATATGATCTTGCATAGTTACCTCCATCAAAGTAATCTGAGCATCAGAAACACTGCTGCCGGCAGTATGAGTAAGCAGAAGATAAGACCGGCTATGCAGGTGGTTATTGAAAATCTGTCAAAGACGTATTTACCGCGTCTGTCGAGCAGGACTTTGTAGGTGCTGCTGCTTTTGTAGAGCTTTTTTACGAGAACGCCCTCCTGAGGGAAAACGTTCGGGTACTCCTTGCCGCCGATTTTGTAGTAGGCGACGTTGAAGCGGTTGTAGGGACTTTTGGCGATACGGCTGAATTCAGCCTGCTGTGAACGTGCAAGGAGCATTCTTATGCTAAAATACACGAAGAACAGAGCCATTGCCGCGATGCCGAGCGCAATGAGTCCGGCAGCGAGCATAGCGAGCGTTATCGGTTTGAAGCCGACTATCAGCAGTACGACTGATATAACGGCTATCACAGCGACAGCTTCCATACGGATCCCTCCTTTATGCTCTATTATACCATAACTGCCGTGAAATAGCAACAGGCACCGGAATAATAGTAAACTGATAATACTAATTAATGAAATATTCAGAAAAACTTGTTAAGAATATAACACCGAACCATTAAAAATATGGTATAATAAATAATAATTATTATAATACTATGAGAGGAGGCAGTCATATGAAAGCAATTCCCGAAAGCGCAGGCAAAGATACTGTTGACGTTATTGAAGATTTTGACTGTTCCACTCAGAGCGAAGCATATAATCTGAAATTCAAGGAATGGCGCAGCAGAAAGGAAAATCCTTTCGCTTTCCGCTTTAAGGCTAATAAAAGAGAAACAGTTTTCAACGACAGCCGCGGCTTTGAAACTCCTTCACAGGCTTCGGAGGAAAAGCGCGTTATCAGCAGACTTATGTTCATACTCGGCATATCTATGCTCTTCGTTGTTGTTACCGATAATGTCATCTCAAGAGCCGTTGCAGTTCTGTTCGGACTTTTCGGCGTTGATATTCACGTCACTCTGTTCAGCTCAACAATGTATGGACAGGCTTCGTCGGTCGTGAGTGTGGTGGTACTGGTAAACCTGATAAGAGGTCTCGTGCCGGTATTATACTCGCAGAAAAAACTGAAGCTGCCTATGCGTACCGGATATATGAGTCAGGTCAGGAGCTCTGTCGAGCTTATAAACGCTATTGCGCTCACGCTGATAGCCTGCACGATAGTCTGTCTGCCTACTGCTTACTCCGGCTCTACAAAGGAGATATACGAATTTTTCAGTAACTCGAACACGGAAGTGGATCTTTGGGGACAGAAGGAATTCGTTTCCTATGCAGTTTTCTCGATACTTGTCTTTCCTGCGCTTGAGGTTCTGTTCTTCAACGGACCTATGTTCACGGCACTGAGACAGTTCGGTGATCCGTTTGCGATCATAGTAACTGTGACATCTGCCTGTCTGCTTACGCGCGATTTCAGGGAAATGCCTGCGACTATCCTTATCACGCTCATAGCTTCTGTGACTATGCTGCGCAGCGGTACGATAATGACTGCGATCGTAGTCCATATAGTATATAAGATGTATAACTTCGCTTTGATAATGTTCGAGGGCAGTTCCTCTGCGAATATGCTCCTTAAAAGAAATATGTTTATGATAGCTGCACTTATTGCAGGGGCAGTAATATCCGGACTCATTTATATCGTGAGAAAGAAAATGAAGGTCAGCGGTCACTACATCGCTTTGTATCACTCCGATACAAAGCCTGCAATGCTGCTCGCAGCAGCCGCAAAGAGCTTCCCGTATACCGCGGTGGCTATCCTCTGCATAGTCGAAGCAACTGTGAAGATTTATATGTAGGTGGAGCTATGGAAAAATATATGGAAAGAGCTCTCTTCCTTGCGCGTGAGGCTTATGCCAAGGGAGAGGTTCCTGTTGGAGCGGTGGTCGTGAAAAAATCCACCGGCGAGATAATCGGTGAGGGCAGCAATATGCGTGAGACCGCTAAAAATGCTCTCGCTCACGCCGAGATAATCGCAATAGACGCTGCCTGCAAAAAGCTCGGCGGCTGGAGACTTCCCGACTGCTCTATCTACATAACTCTCGAACCCTGCCCGATGTGCTGCGGCGCTATCATCAATGCCCGTATCGACGACGTTATCTTCGGGGCGTATGACCTGAAAAGCGGTTCGGCAGTCTCGGTGCAGAAGATGTTCGAGCTGCCCTATAACTATTTCCCGAAGGTGACCGGGGGAGTTATGGAGGAGGAGTGTGCCGGTCTGCTGTCGGAATTCTTCCGGGAGCTTCGCGCCAAAAAGTCCGCAAAGAGCGCTGCTTCCGCGGAAAAATGCTGTTGAGGAAAATTTTTTCGGATTTTTTTGAAAAAACGCTTGACAAGTGCTTCGATTTCTGGTATAATATTAAAGCAGTCAGCTGATGACTGCAAATGCGAGTGTGCTGGAATAGGCAGACAGGCACGTTTGAGGGGCGTGTGTCGAGAGACGTATGGGTTCAAGTCCCATTACTCGCAC
>CACXEJ010000007.1 GCA_902766595.1 Ruminococcus flavefaciens
AATGGATGCACTCAAGTTAATCAGCGAATCAAGCATGAAGGAAAATGTTCCGCAGTTCAACGTAGGTGATACCGTAAAGGTTCACGTTCAGATCAAGGAAGGCGACAAGAGCCGTATCCAGATCTTTGAGGGTACTGTAATTGCAAAGAAGCACGGCGGAATCAACGAGACTTTCACTGTAAGACGTGTTGCACACGGTTGCGGTATCGAAAGAGTATTCCCGCTTCACTCTCCTGTTGTTGACAAGGTAGAGGTTGTAAGATGCGGTAAGGTTCGCAGAGCTAAGCTCTACTACCTCAGAGACAGAGTTGGTAAGGCTGCTAAGGTTAAGGAACAGATCCGCTAACAGGTTGCAGACTGAGCTCAGGCAGAGTCTCTCTGCCTGACTCATCTTCTTTCCTCGAGGGACGCAAAGTCCCTTTTTTGCTATACTAAGCGAAATGAAACAACGGGCGAAATCAAGCCCTGTATTACATATTCGGAATAAAGCCGGAGGTCATATATGGAAGAAAATAATATGCTCAATGAAACTGAAAAAGAGATCAAGGAAAAACTTTCTCCGGAGCAGTCCGAGAAAACAGAAGCAACATCAGCAGAGACGGTGAAGGCTGACAAGCCGAAGAAGAAGTATACAAAGAAGACCTTTGTATCGGACGTGCTTGAAATAGCCGAGTCCACCCTCATCACCATATTTGTGATAGTGCTGGTATTCACATATCTTCTCCACCCCGTAAACATCGTCGGTCACTCTATGGAGCCGACTCTCTACGGCAAGGACAGGATATTTATGACAACAGTGTACTTCGGTATCAAGGACGGAGACATTCTCGTTATCGACAACAATGCCGTATATCTTGTAGATGATTTCGGTGATCCGTATGAAGCCGATCTTTCCTATAACCCCATTGATGAGTGTATCATCAAGAGAGTAATAGCCTGCGGCGGCGAGGAGATAAACATCGACGACTCCGATCCGAGCAACTGCAAGGTAATGGTAAACGGCAAGGAGATAGACGAGCCCTACATCAAGGAGGGCGCAAGAACTCTCGTCGGCTCCGGACCTTTCACCGGAAAATTCCCGTTCACAGTGCCTGAGGGCTACTACTTCGTAATGGGAGACAACCGTGAGAATTCCTCAGACAGCCGAAGCGGCTATGTAGGACTCATCAAGAAAGAGCAGATCTACGGAAAAGCAGTTATGAGATATTCACCTCTCAAGGAGATGAAGACGCTTTTCAATTCTTATAAGAAGTCGTCTGATGAAAGGTCAAACTAAATCAGCTTCTCTTCTCGAAGGGATATTCAGCTTAGCCGAAACAATGATAATTTCGCTGTTTTTGGTGAGTCTGGTATTTGTATTTCTGCTGCGCACTACGACCATAACAGGAAACTCTATGCTGGATACCCTCGGTGAGGGCGACCGTGTGGTTATGACCGCGTGGTACAGCACTCCCAAGCAGGGCGATATCGTAGTCATCGACGCACAGCACGCAGTTACTATGGACGACAGCGGCGAGCTGACAGTCTCAGAGGGAATTGACAGATATATCGTCAAGCGCATAATCGCGACCGCTGGTCAGAAGATAGACTTTAATTTCAGCAAGGGTATCGTCTATGTGGACGGAAAAGTCTTAGAGGAGCCGTACATAAGCGGACTCACTCATCTTGATGAGGGAGCTTTTACCGGGCACTATCCGCTGACTATCCCGGAGGGCTATGTGTTTGTAATGGGCGATAACCGCCGCGACTCTCAGGACAGCCGTTCGTACAGGATAGGTCTTGTGCCTGTGGACGATATAAAGGGAAAAATGCTGATGAGGGTATACCCGTTCAGAAAATTTGGTCTTATAGACTGACGGAGGTATTTGTGGACAATACGGAAATGAAGCAGATACAGTGGTTCCCCGGTCATATGGCGAAAACACGCCGGATGATAGCGGCAAACCTCAAGCTGGTCGACGCTGTTGTGGAGATAGTAGACGCAAGAGCACCGCTCAGCAGCCGCAATCCGGAAATGGACAGTATGACCAAGGGCAAGCCGAGACTGGTACTGCTCAATAAGAGTGACCTTGCAGATGACAGGGCAACTCAGATGTGGATAAATTATTTCAGGAACAGCGGAGCGGAGGCGCTTCCAGTTGACTGTAAGTCCGGAAAAGGTCTTAAAAACGTTCTCCCGACCGTGCGTACCAAGGTACTGAAGGAGCTTATGGAAAAGCGCGCACAGCACGGAATGACCGGTGCGGCAGTCAGACTTATGATAGTCGGCATACCCAATGTGGGAAAGTCCTCGCTTATTAACAGGTTAGCCGGGACTAAGCGCGCAAAGGTCGAGGATCGTCCCGGTGTCACACGGACAAAGCAGTGGGTGAAGCTCGACAACAACACGGAGCTGCTCGATATGCCGGGAGTTCTGTGGCCTAAATTCGAGGATCAGGACGTTGCTGTGAGACTTGCTTTCACAGGCGCGATTAGCGACGATATACTTGATATAGAGACTCTTGCGATGAAGCTGCTCAGCTACCTTGCAGGGGAATATCCTGCATCGCTCAAAGAGCGCTACAAGCTGGAACTCACCGGTGAGGAGAGGCCGCTCGAGCTGCTTGAAAATGTAGGCAGAAAGCGCGGTATGATGATATCGGGCGGCGAGATAAATACCGAAAGAGCTGCGATAACCGTACTGGACGAGTTCCGCAGCGGAAAACTCGGACGCATAACGCTTGAAATGCCGCCGCAGAGGGAGAAATAATGGCAAGGATAGTATTGCACAAGGAGCTCTTCGACTATGACTCGGAGATAAGGAAAAGCTATCCGGTCGTATGCGGAGTTGACGAAGCAGGACGCGGACCGCTTGCGGGCGATGTTTACGCAGCGGCAGTCGTTCTGAAAGAGGGAACTCTCATCGACTATCTCAACGACAGCAAGAAGCTCTCGGAGAAGCGCCGCGAGGAGCTTTTCGACGTAATAAAGGAAAAAGCGGAGGCTTACTGCATCGCAACAGCGTCAGTGCAGGAGATAGACTCCATAAACATACTCAATGCTGCAATGCTCGCAATGAAGCGCGCGGTCGCAGGACTCGTAGTCAAGCCGGACATAGCTCTTATCGACGGCAACAGGACTCCGGAGCTCGAATGCCGTACACAGTACGTTATAAAGGGCGATGCGAACTCGGCTTCGATAGCGGCGGCATCAGTGCTCGCAAAGGTAGCGCGTGACCGCTATATGCGCGAGCTTGCGGAGAAGTATCCGCAGTACGCATTTGAGCAGCACAAGGGCTACGGCACCAAGCTGCACTATGAAATGCTTGAAAAGTACGGCATATCCGACGTTCACCGCAGAACGTTCCTGAAAAAGCTGTATGACGAGAAGTGAGACGGGAAAGCTCGGTGAGGAAAAGGTCTGCGAATACCTCAAAGGGCTCGGATACACCATAACAGCGAGGAATTTCCGCATAAAGGGCGGAGAGATAGACATAATCGCGGAAAACGGCGACTACCTTGCATTTGTTGAAGTCAAGTCCCGGAAGCCGGACAGCCTTGTCACGGGCTTCGAGGCAGTGAACAAGCGCAAGCGCGGTCTCATAATAAAAACAGCAGCCGAATATTGCTTGAGGCACCCGAATATGCTCCAGCCGAGGTTTGACACGGCACAAGTCATAATCGACGGGGACAGGGTGCTGAGCATTGAATATATTCAAAATGCCTATGATACCACAGGCTACAATTTCATATTCTGAAGGGTGATTTTATGTTCTACAACAGCACAAGAAACAGCAGTGTCAAGGTAAGCAGCGCTGAGGCTATAACTCAGGGCATCTCCGCAGAGGGCGGACTTTTCGTACCGGAGACAATACCGGAGCTGTCACTTGAGGAGATAAAGGCAGTCGGCGAGATGAAGTACGCTGACAGAGCTGCATATGTGTTCTCAAAGTACCTCACTGATTTCACAGAGGCTGAGATACACTACTGTACTGACAATGCCTACTCAACAAAGAATTTCGAGACAGAGAGCATCTCTGAGCTTGCACACCTCTTTGACGGCACTTATATGCTCGAGCTCTGGCACGGACCTACTTGTGCTTTCAAGGATATGGCTCTCCAGATACTTCCTTACTTCCTTACAACATCTGCTAAGAAGATAAACCTCGACAAGAAGATAGTGATACTCGTTGCGACCTCCGGCGATACCGGAAAGGCAGCTCTCGAGGGCTTCAAGGACGTTGAGGGAACATCTATTATGGTATTCTATCCTGAGGACGGCGTAAGTCCGATGCAGAAGCGTCAGATGAAGACTCAGGAGGGAAGCAATGTAGGCGTATGTGCTATCAAGGGCAACTTTGATGACTGCCAGAACGGCGTAAAGGCTATCTTCACAGACGACAGCGTTAAGAAGGCACTCGATGACAACGGAATGATGTTCTCAAGTGCAAACTCTATCAACTGGGGACGTCTTGTGCCGCAGGTAGTCTACTATGTATCAGCATACGCTGAGCTCGTCAAGGACGGCGAGATCGAGCTCGGAGACAAGATCAACATCGTAGTTCCGACCGGCAACTTCGGAAACATTCTTGCTGCTTACTACGCAAAGCATATGGGCGTTCCGGTGAACAAGCTCATCTGCGCTTCAAATATCAACAATGTCCTCACAGACTTCATCAACACCGGCGTTTACGACAGGAACAGAAAATTCTTCGCAACAGTATCTCCCTCAATGGACATACTCATTTCCAGCAACCTTGAGAGACTCCTCTACCTTATGACAGGCAGGGACGATGCTCAGATCAGGGAGTGGTTCGGCAAGCTCGCTTCTAAGGGAAGATATGAGGTAAGTGCTGACGTAAAGGCAAAGCTCGCTGATGAATTCTGTGCAGGCTACTGCGATGACGCTCAGACCAAGGAGACTATCCACTCTATCTACGAGAAGTATGGCTACACCTGCGACACTCATACAGCAGTTGCAGTGAAGGTATACAATGACTACAAGGCAGCAACGGGCGATACAACAAAGACAGTCATTGCTTCGACAGCAAGCCCCTACAAGTTCAGCGCAGCAGTTCTCGAGGCGCTTGAGGGCAAGGCTTCTGACATTGACGAGTACGACAAGGTCGATAAGATCGCAGAGCTCTCCAAGCTCGAGATCCCGGCAGCACTTGCAGATCTCAGAAACAAGCCGGAGCGTTTCAGCGATGTAATAGACAAGGCAGATCAGAAGGAGTACGTTCTCAGGAAACTGGGCGTATGAGCCTTTACACGATAGGAGATCTTCACCTGTGCTTCAGTGATCCGTCAAAGACGATGAGCATCTTTAACGGCTGGCAGGACTACCAGGAGAGGATAGAGGAAAACTGGCGGAAAATGGTCAAGCCCGATGACACGGTCGTGCTGGCAGGGGACATTTCTTGGGGAATGTCGCTCCAGCAGGCGCTTCCGGACTTCCGCTTCATAGACGGACTGCCCGGCAGGAAGATAGTTCTCAAGGGCAATCACGATTACTGGTGGACGACTATGCGCAAAATGGAGGATTTCCTCGCAAATGAGGGCTTCACGACCATAAGCATACTCCACAACAATCACTATGTCTATGAGAATTACGGCATATGCGGTACACGCGGCTGGGTAAACGGCACTGACAACAGCAAGGACGTTCAGGACGAAAAGGTCCTGCGCAGGGAAGTGCAGCGCCTTGAGACGTCGATACAGTCTGCGCTGAAAGCGGAGCTCGAACCGCTCGTGTTTATGCATTATCCGCCGATATTTGCCAATAATTACAACTACGACATACTCGAGGTGCTTTATCGCTATAAGATAAAAAAGTGCTACTACGGACATATCCACGGACGTTCGGCGCACGAATTATGTGTTAAGGGAGTGTATGATGACATAGATTTTCACCTTGTAGCTGGTGATTATCTGCAATTCATTCCCGAAACTGTGCTGTAATTTGTTCAATATGTAGAAGTATAAGAATTTACTGGAAAAAATGCTGCAAATGTGGTATAATATTCCAAGTATGTTATATATAATTAATGGAAGGACTTTTCACTATGAGTTTAAAATCATCAAACAAGACAGATGTAAATACTACTGAGTTAGTTATTTCGATCGACGCAGCTGCTTTTGAGGCTGCTGTTGAGAAGGAATATCAGCGCCAGAAGAAAAATATCCAGATAAAGGGCTTCAGAAAGGGTAAGGTTTCCCGTAAGCTCGCAGAGAGAGAGTTCGGTGAGGGCGCATTCTACGAGGGCGCTATCAACTCACTCCTCGGACCTGAGATTGACGCAGCTGTTAAGGAGACAAACCTTGTTCTCGTTGACAGACCTAACGTAGAAGTAACTTCTATCGACAAGGAAAACGGCGTAGAGCTCAAGGCTGTATGCATCACAAAGCCTGAGATCGAGATCTCTGACTACAAGGGCATCAAGGCTGCTAAGGTAGTAAGAGAGATCACTGACGAGGATATCGACAAGCAGATCGATATCATCAGAAAGAAGAACGCTCGTATCGTTTCCGTTGAGGACAGAGCTGCTCAGATGGACGATGAAGTTACTATCGACTTCGAGGGCTTCTTCGGTGACGAGGCATTTGAAGGCGGTAAGGGCGAGGATCACCCCCTCCGTCTCGGCAGCGGACAGTTCATTCCCGGTTTTGAGGATCAGATCGTTGGTCACAACATCGGCGATGAGTTCGACGTAGTAGTTACTTTCCCTGAGGACTACCAGATGGCAGACTACGCAGGCAAGGAAGCTACATTCAAGACAAAGCTCAAGGCTATCAGCTATGAGGAGCTCCCCGAGATCAACGATGACCTCATCAAGGACGCTACTGAGTTCGATACAGTTGACGAATACAGAAACGACATCAGAGCTAAGCTCGAGGAAGCAGCAACAACTCAGGCTGATTCTTCATTCGAGAACGATGTTATGACAGCTATCATCGAGAAGATCGACGCTCCTATCCCGAATTGTATGTATGAGCAGAGAATTGACTCACTTATGCGTTCATTCGAGCAGCAGCTCAGATCACAGGGTATGGACCTCAAGCTCTACTTCCAGTACACTGGAATGGATATGGACTCCTTCAGAGAGACATACAGAGACAGAGCTGAGAAGGAAGTAAAGCTCCGCCTTGCACTCGAGAAGATCGCTGAGCTTGAGAACATCGAGGTAAGCGATGAAGAGATCAACTCCAGCCTTGCAGACCTCGCAGCAGCAAACAAGGTAGACGTTGAGACAATGAAGAGATTTATCCCTCTTGACGACTATGTAACAGACCTCAAGGTACAGAAGGCTGTTGAGATCGTTAAGGAGAGCGCAGTTGTTGACAACTCACTTGCTGAGAAGACAGACGCTGAATAATAAAATAACGGATCAGCCGGCAGTATTCGACATATACCGGCACAGATCAAGATAATACATATTGTCCCACAGCCTAAATTGTGGGACAATGGTTTTTAAGAAAGGGCGATGAAATTATGAGCAGTTTAGTACCATATGTCGTTGAACAGACAAGCCGCGGCGAGCGTTCCTACGATATTTTCTCAAGACTTCTCAATGACAGGATCATTATGCTTTCAGATCAGGTGAACGATGTTACAGCGAGCCTTGTTGTAGCACAGCTACTCTATCTCGAGAGTCAGGACGCTGAGAAGGATATCTCACTCTACATCAACAGTCCCGGAGGCTCTGTAACAGCCGGTATGGCGATATATGACACAATGAACTATGTAAAGTGTGACGTATCGACTATCTGTATCGGTATGGCAGCTTCAATGGGTGCTTTCCTGCTTTCATCAGGCGCAAAGGGCAAGCGTTTCGCGCTCCCGAACAGCGAGATAATGATACACCAGCCCCTTATCGGCGGCGGACTCGGCGGTCAGCAGACCGATATTATGATACACGCTAAGAACCTCGAGCGTACAAGAGAACGTCTCGAAGCTATCCTCGCTGAAAATACCGGAAAGACACTCGAGCAGATCCATACAGACTGCGAGCGTGATAACTATATGATCGCACAGGAAGCAATGGAGTATGGTCTTATAGACAAAGTTATAGCAAAAAGGTAGGTTATATAAATGGCTGAATCATTTAAGTCCTGCAGTTTCTGCGGAAAGGGCGAAAACAGGGTACACAGCATGTTTTCTGCCGGTACTGCGAATATCTGTGATGAATGTGTATGCTACTGCTATGAAATGATCTATGGTCCCGGGATCGCAAAGGCTCAGAAGAAGGCTGCAAAGAAGGACGGCGACAAGTCGCTCTCCTCTATGAAGCTCCTGAAGCCGCGCGAGATAAAGGAATTCCTCGATGACTACGTTATCGGTCAGGACGACGCCAAGATCTCGCTTGCAGTTGCGGTCTATAACCACTACAAGCGCATTATGAGTCAGGAGGCTGCCGAGAAGAACCTCAATGACGATGACGGAGTAGATCTCCAGAAGAGCAACGTTCTGCTCCTCGGACCTACCGGTGTCGGAAAGACTTTCCTCGCACAGACTCTTGCAAAGCTCCTCAATGTGCCGTTTGCTATCGCTGACGCAACAACGATAACCGAAGCCGGTTATGTCGGCGACGATGTTGAGAACGTCCTGCTTCGTCTCATACAGGCAGCAGATTTTGACATCAAGGCAGCCGAACGCGGTATCATATACATCGACGAGATAGACAAGATCGCAAGAAAGTCCGAAAATACGTCGCTTACCCGTGATGTAAGCGGTGAGGGCGTACAGCAGGCACTCCTCAAGATAATCGAGGGAACTGTTTCAAACGTTCCTCCTCAGGGCGGCAGAAAGCACCCCAATCAGGAAGTGATCCAGATAAACACGAAAAATATCCTGTTTATCTGCGGCGGTGCCTTTGACGGACTCGAGCGCCAGATACAGAAGCGTATCGGCAAGGCTCCGATAGGCTTCGGCGGCGATATAAAGGCTCATCACGAGATCAAGGACAACATCTTCAAGAAGGTCATTCCGAAGGATCTCGTAAAATTCGGTATGGTACCGGAATTTGTCGGCAGACTTCCGGTAATAACAGTGCTTGACGAGCTTGATGAAGACTCGCTCGTAAAGATACTTACCGAGCCTAAGAATGCGCTCATCAAGCAGTACAAGAAGCTCTTTGACTACGACGACATCGAGCTTGAAATAGAGGACGGCGCCCTCGTTGAGATAGCAAAGAAGGCTATTGCACAGAAAACCGGTGCGCGCGGACTCCGCTCCATACTCGAGGGCATACTGATGAACACAATGTTCACCGTTCCCTCGGACGGCAGCATCGCAAAGGTAACAGTTACCGCTGACTGCGTTCTCAACGGTACACAGCCTATCCTTATGAACAGAAGGAACAAGGTCGTTACCATAGCGGTATAATAAGATATGTAAGGACTCTGTACAGTGTACAGAGTCTTTTTTTATGCCTTCTCAGCAGCCGCAGCCACAGCCGTTGTTGTTGTCGCAGCCGCAGCCGTTATTGCATCCGCAGCCTGAGAAGAGGAGGATGAAGAGGAGAATGAGAATGATGATCCACCAGCAGTTGTTACCGTCAAAGCAAGAATTACACATAAATAAACACTCCTTAAAGCGTAATGTATTTGAAGCGTTTTTCCTGCGCTTCATAGTACATAGTATGCTTCTGCGAAAAAAGTGTTACAAATTTTGAACGGAGCATCATTTCGACTGTTATCGCAGGAAAAGCGTGGCATAATAGAAGGGTACGGCAGGAAATGCCGCATATGGAACAGGAGGAACTGAGATGCTCAACACAGAAAAATTCACAAAGAAGTCGCTCAGGATAATCGACGGAGCAGTTTCCGCTGCGTCGGAGTTCGGACATACCTACGTCGGGAGTGAACACATACTTCTTGCAATGGCTGACATCGGAACGACTGATGCAGCCGATCTTCTCATTGAAAATGGTATCGTATACGATGAGCTTTACCGCGCTGTGACAGAGCTTGTCGGGCAGGGGACGCCGACAGTGCTTGATCAGCGCTACTTCACGACGGCAACGAAGCGCATACTCGAGAGATCGTACAATATAGCGTCAGAGGACGGCAGAAAGCAGGCTGCACCGGAGCATATCCTTGCGGCGATACTGAAAGAGCCGTCGTGCAGCGCCTGTACGGTGATGAAAAAGGTCGGCGGCAACATAGCCGGCGTATGCTCCGGACTGACGATGATAGACTCAGACAGCGTCCGCGCGGAGTTATACGACTCGGTGAGACCTAATCCGGCACAGCTGCCTAATCTGCTTCGTTACGGCAAAAATCTGACCGATATATCGCTGCTGCGGAAGCGCGATCCGCTGATAGGACGCAAAAACGAGATAGACAGAGTATTGCAGGTGCTTGCGCGCAAGACGAAGAACAACCCCTGTCTGATAGGTGAAGCAGGCGTGGGAAAGACAGCGATAGTCGAGGGGGTAGCGGAGCTCTTTGTGCGAAATCTCGTGCCGGATCAGCTGAAAAACCGCTTCATCATATCGCTTGATATAGCGTCGCTGCTGTCGGGAGCAAAGTACCGCGGCGATTTTGAGGAGAGGGTGAAAGCCTGCATAGACGAGGCGGTCAGTGCCGGGAACATTATCCTCTTCATTGACGAGATACACACGATAGTGGGAGCCGGAGCGGCTGAGGGAGCGATAGACGCGGCAAATATTATGAAGCCTCAGCTCGCGCGCGGAGAGCTCCAGATCATCGGTGCCACTACCTTTGACGAGTACCGTAAAACTATCGAAAAGGACGCGGCGCTCGAACGGCGCTTTCAGCCTGTCCACATAAACGAGCCGGAGGTCGCTGGCTGTATCGAGATGATAAAAGGGCTCCGCAGCGGCTATGAGAAGTTCCACGGCGTTAAGATAAGCGACGAGGTGATAGAGCTTGCCGTGAAGATGTCGGTGAGGTATGTTTCGGAACGCTTCCTGCCGGATAAGGCGATAGATGTGATCGACGAAGCCTGTGCGAGGGCGAAGATAAGGTACAGCAGTCCGGAGAGCAGCACTGGGACGGAGTACATCGAGCTAAGAAAGAGCGGAAAAAGTCTCCGCGATGTCGGAAATATGATAAAGTGCAGCGAGAAAGCTGTGGTCACGGAAGCGGATATAATGACGGTCATTTCGATGAAAACAGGCATACCTCTCAGCCGGATAACCGCCGAGGAAGCGCGGCAGCTCGGTCAGCTCGAACAGCAGCTCTCAGCCCGTGTTGTGGGACATTCCGCGGCAGTAAGCAAGATATCCGGAGCAATTCTCCGGGCGCGCTCGGGACTTCGTGACAGCACCAGACCAACAGCTTCATTTTTGTTTGCAGGACCTTCCGGCGTTGGAAAGACTGAGCTTGCGAAAGCGCTTGCGGACTGCATTTTCAGCACGGAGAGCAGCCTTATCAGAGTCGATATGTCGGAGTATATGGAGAAGCACTCAGTTTCGAAGCTCATCGGAGCGCCTCCGGGTTACGCCGGCTATGACGATCAGAGTATGACGCTCTGCGAGAAGGTGAGGAGAAATCCCTACTCGCTCATTCTTTTTGACGAGATAGAAAAAGCCGACATCGACGTGCTGAATATACTTCTCCAGATACTCGATGACGGCATACTGACTGACTCTGCGATGCGGCGCCTCAGCTTCCGGAGCTGCATAATCATAATGACATCGAATGTCGGGGCGGAGGAGCTGTGCCGCAGGACGTCAGTCGGCTTTTCAGGGGACTCAGCTGCTGCCGATGAGGAACGTGTACTGACGAGGATAAGGGAGCACTTCACGCCTGAATTCCTCAACCGCATAGACGAGATAGTAGTATTCAACCGCCTTGAAAAGGACGATCTTATGCAGATTAGCCGGATAGCGCTTGAAAATCTCAGAAAACGTGCAGCCGGTCTCGGGATAGGGCTGAGCTATTCGCCGGAGGTCGTTGAGGCAGTTGCCGGGGCGAAGGAGACGGACAAGTACGGAGCGCGTCCGATAAAGAGGCGAGTCACGGAGCTTATCGAAAATGAGCTTGCACAGATGATAGTTGAGTCGAGCGTGTCGAGCGGCGAGAAGCTGCGGGTGGAAATGAGTGACGACAGGGTGAGCTTTTCAAAGGGCATCGTGGTATAAGAAAAGCGGTACGAAAAGCGTACCGCTCATTTCAGACCGGACAGATCGAAGTCCGGGACGTATTTATCGGAAGCCGAGGAGCGTTCCTGCGTGAAGCCGTCAAGACCGAGGTCGGCAGCGCAGCGGATAACGCTGTTGTACTCCATTTTAGTGACGCGGCGTCTGAGCTCTGGGAAGTCATTGCTGATAAAATCAAACGGCGTGTACTGGTTCATAATGCTGACGAGAACGCTGTCTTTCGGCGTATTTTCAGCTATCCAGCGGAGTATCTCCATTGAGTCGTGACGGTTAGAGGGGAGCACAAGGTGGCGGATTATCGTTCCCTTGATGAGACCTCCCTCGGAGTTGAATTTGAGCTTTCCGACCTGCTTCGTCATAGCGAGAACTGCTTCGGAAGCTCTTTCAAAGTAATCCGGGGCATTGCAGTACCGCTGCGAAACCTCGGGCGAAAAATACTTTATATCCGGCAGATAGACGTCAATATAGCCGTTCAGCATAGCGATAGTGCCGGGAAGCTCATAGCCGCCGGAGTTGTACACGACAGGTATGCCGAGCTTGTGACGGACCATATCGAGCGCATCAATGATAAGCGGAACGAAGTGAGTGGGTGTTACGAGCTCGATGTTGTCGGCACCCTGATCGCGGAGCCTGAGAAAAACGTCAGCGAGTTCAGCAGCGGAAAGCTCTGTACCGAACAGCTCATTGCTGATCGTGTTGTTCTGGCAGAAGACACAGTGCAGACTGCAACCGGAAAAAAAGACCGTACCTGCGCCGTTTTTGTAGGAAATGCAGGGCTCCTCCCATTTGTGCAGGTAAGCCTTAGCCGCGATTAGCCGGTCACCTGCACCGCAGTATCCCTTGCCGGAGGTGCGGTCAGCGCTGCACATTCTCGGGCAGAGTGTGCAGCTTTTGAATATATGTGAATTATCCATATGAAACTCCTTTGAAAATATACCGATAAGATTATAACACATCTGCCGGGTTTATTCAAGAGCTGCGGCAGAATGTAACGCTCAATGCTTGAAAACTGCTTTGAAATATGTTAGAATATAACTGATATTTGCAGACAGTAGGCAGTCTGCGGAAACGGAGGTATCATATGAAAAACACCATAGCAAAGCTCGTTGCGGCAGCGGTCGCGGCAGCCTCTCTCGGAATGGTCCTGCCCTCAGCAGGAGCTGCTGACAGCGGCGAAAAAACAGTGCGGATAATGCCGGTCGGCGACTCCATAACCGACGGCTACTGGGAGCAGGGCGGTTACAGGAAGTATCTCAGCTATACCCTTGCTCAGAAGGGCTACACGAACATCGACTTTGTAGGACCAAAGGGCTCTGACAGGGAGAGCTTCACCTACAACGGCAAAGAGGTCAACTATGACGGAAATTATGCCGGTTACAGCGGCTATGCCATACAGAATATGAACGGTGCCGAGCCGAGGAGCGGTATCCTTGAGACTCTCAGCGCCGGAGATTATATCAAGGAATACTCGCCGGACATAGTTCTGCTCCAGATTGGCACGAACGACATTATCAGCTCATATAACGACGGTGCTGCCGAGCGTCTTGAGAACCTGATAAACTACATACTCTCAGAGGGAAGCCCTGACCAAGAGGTATTTGTCACGACTATTCCCGATATGGACGCAGTTACGGCTGCGGACTGGTTCTGGTCCTACGGCGAGGTTAAGTGGAACAGCACGAAGGAAGAGTTTGCGGCGATAGTTCAGGGCTATGTGGACACCTACAATGCTTCGGTAGCGGAGCTCGTCAGGAAAATGCAGAGCGAGGGCAAAAATGTCCGCTTCGGTGACATAAACAGCGTTCTTGATGCTTCGAGCGACCTTTACGACGGAGTTCACCCGAACGAAGCCGGCTACGAAAAAATGGGACTGTACTGGGCAGAGGTGCTTGACGGATATCTCGGTTCACAGAACGTTTCTGAGCCTGCTTCTGGCGAGATCATTGAAAAGGAGTACGAGGTCGCGGATCTTGTTGCACTTGCGTCACATCTTCTCGGCAGAAGGCAGGAGCGTATAACAGCTGCGAATTTCAGCAAGTATGACCTCACACAAGACGGAAAACTCAATGTCTATGATCTTATTCTTCTGCGCAGGAAGCTCTTTTCGTGAGCTGCTTTTGTGATAATAAGGCGAAAAAAGGCGCGTGAGGGGCTGATCTCCTTGACAATCGGGGCAGAAAAGGCTATAATAATAAAATGAACTAAAGCATCTGCGCTTATAAACAGCACCCAGACTAATGGAGGTAAAGCGATGTTCAAAAGATATTTAGCATATATAACGGCTGCTGCGGCAACAGCTTGTTCGCTGATGACATTCTCTATGAGTGCCGGAGCTACAACAGTCGATGACGTTGCAGAGACAGCAAGGAAGTACGGTTACTCTGAGGAATACATAAGGCAGGGTTATGAAAGATATTACGAGGATCCCAATCTTTATACATCAGATGATTTCGATTATGCGATACAAAAACTTGAAGAGGCTGGCAGTCAGCTTGTGACGACTGCTCCTCAGGATCCGAATGCCTATACTACGACCTCAGACACAACGGTAACGACTGTGCCCGCAAGCGAAGCGCCGGTGACGACTTCGATAGCGATAGTAACTAACGAAGCCGGTTCAACAGTAACGAGCATAGTGTCTCAGTCACCGGCTGATGTAAACAGCGGCAAGAGCGGAAGCTCAGGTCAGAACGGCGGACAGTCCTCATCATCAGGCGAGATAACCTACAAAACGAGTGACGGAACGACTTTCACGCGAATGAGCAGAGCAGACTTCATCAAGCTGAGCTATGCAGATAAAATGGCATACCTCAGAACGTTTACGCCGGAACAGCAGCAGATCATCATAAATGACTTCTCACCCGAGGAGTACAGACAAATGCTGAAGCAGGCTCCTTCAACAACAAAAATGGACGTTGTTGACGAGCTTTCAAAGGCTGCTGATGTAATGGGTATGAACATAACCGTAAACGAGATAAGCGATGATTCCGTATCAATAGCTATGCGCAACGATAAGGGTGAGCTCATAGGAGTAGCGACAGCCGGAAACCGTGTGGAGGATACCGGCTATGACAGACGCGGCATCTATGCTGTTGCAGCCCTGATAGTAACAGCAGCCGGTGCCGGAATGATAATACTAAAAAAGAAATGCTTCGGAAAGGATACGATCGGAGACTGAAATGGCAGAAAAATCAAAGAAAAGCAGTGCGGTGCTGCATATAGCAACACCGTTCATAGTAGCGGCAATAGCGTTCGGAGGCTTGATGGCGGCAGTGGTAAAACCGTCTGATAAGCTCAAGGTCTACCTCAACATCGCGTTTATGGACGAATTAAAGACTGATCCCGAGAATGCCTCTTCCGGACTCATAATCCGTGACAATCAGATCAAGGAGGAACACAGCGGTGAGACTTCGGATACCGGAGAAGTTATCCGTCCTAAATTCGGAGAGATGTATGCTGTGATAAAGTGCAGCTCATTATCGCTGGACGTTCCGGTATACTGGGGCAGCGATGTGGAGCTCTTCGAGCGCGGAGCCTGCCAGTCCTCCGGTTCTGTACTTGCAGGTGAAAACGGCAACTCGGTCATCAGTGCCCATGAGGACACATACTTCGCGGAACTCAGCAAGTTAAAGGTCGGAGACACGGTAACGATCAACACGAACTACGGCTACTTTACATATAAGGTAAAGGAATGTGTTACCTTCACAAAGGATAATAACAAATATGTTGTTTCAACCAAGGATAACCGCCTCACTATGTACACCTGCAAAAAGGACGTCCTCGGACGTTCGGACGAGCGTATCGGTGTAATATGCGAGCTCATCGAGAAGAAGTTCTATGTCGGAGCGGAAGGGGGCGGTGCTGAATGAAGAAGGCAAGTACCTATATCCCGTCCGTGATTTTATCCGTTCTGCTGGTATTCTGCGTGATAGCAGGTTCAGCGCTGCTCATAGCTGATCTGAACGTTACAGCTTCAAAAACAAAAACATTTTCGGAGAAGGAAGATCTTGCAGAGAAAGTCCATACCGATCTTGACAAGTATTACAGAAGCAAGGCGAATGCGACCGGAATACCGGCTTCCGTATATATGGACTGTCTTGACAAGGACTACCTGAACACGGTCATCGGAGCCTATATCGACGCGACTTACGGTGCTCTTGAGAATGACGGCAGATTTAGCGTGGAAGTTCCAAAGAATACCGCGCTCGAAAACTCGATCGACACCTTTTTCAGCGATTACGCTGACAAGACCGGCTACAAGAAGGACGAAAACTACGAAAAGAAGCTGGCTTCGACCAAGGAAAATGCTTACAAGACGATAGGCAGCAGCTGTGATATATTCAAGGTGAATTCGATGAACAGCCACGGTCTGCTCAAAAAGCTCTCGAAGCTGTACCGGATAAGATACAAGCTGACCTTTGTGGTCATAGCAGCGACTGTATTATTCATAATCATACTTGCAGTGCTGCACAGAAAAAGGATATACGAGCTGCTCTACTGGTGCGGCATATCGTCGCTAATAGCCGGAATAATGGGAACTATCCCTTCAGCGTACCTTATAGCAACGAAGTATTACAATGCCTTTTCGATAAAGCAGCCGCAGGTCTTTGCAGCATATACGAAGTCGCTCTTCGGTCTTACGGAAGCCTTTATGGCATCACAGATAGCGGCGATAGTCATCGGAATTGGTATGCTCGTAGTGTATGCAGTGTTTTGCGGCAAGGGCAAGAAAGCGTCAGCCGTTCATTCGATAGGCGAAGAAAAATAAATTCAGAATACCGCTCATAAATCATTGACTATTTAAGAATTAAGTGCTATAATGAATTAAGTCGGTAATGCCGGCAAACAAATAAATATAAAACAGGAGGCAAAAAACAAATGAATCAGGCATCTATCAGAAAGTATGTAGCCGAATTCTTCGGAACATTCACACTTGTGTTCCTCGGCTGCGGAACTGCAATGCTCCTCGGCTGTGACACACCCGGCGGCTACATTGCAACAGCACTCGCATTCGGACTCGTTATCGTAGGTATGGCATACTGCGTAGGAAACGTTTCCGGCTGCCACATCAATCCTGCGGTATCACTCGCAGTATTCCTCAACGGCGGAATGACTTCCACCGACCTTGCAGGCTATGTTGGTTCACAGTGTGCAGGCTCACTCTTCGGAACAGTAATGCTCAGGATACTCTTTGCTATCAGAGACCTCGGCGACCAGACTGCTGCTGACGGAAAGAAGTGGGGAATGGGCGCTAACACTCTCGCAGGTGTTGACGACAGCATTCTCGGAGGACTTATCGTAGAGATAATCCTTACATTCATCTTCGTACTCGTAATTCTCGGTGTAACTTCAAAGAAGGCAAACCACGGTTCCTTCGGCGGACTCATCATCGGTCTCACACTCACACTGGTACACATCTTCGGTATCGGTATGACAGGAACATCTGTAAATCCTGCAAGAAGCCTCTGGCCGGCAGTATTTGCAATGGGCGACGCTATCAAGCAGCTCTGGGTGTTCATCGTGGCACCTTTCATCGGAGCATTTATGGCAGCTGTACTGCATAAGTTCCTTGAAGCTGACCTTCCTGCAAACAAGAAATAATGGATCTGACGCACCTGAATTTCAGGTGCGTTTTTTATAGTCCGCAGCATTAAGTCGGAATGGCAGCTGCTGTAATTTGTCTGTTTGCATAAGTCTTTGTAGGGGACGGCGTCCTCGACGTCCCGCTTGAGAATTTGACAGTCCGACTGCACCTCAAAAAAATTTTTGGATTTTTTTCAAAAAAGGTATTGACAAATCGAAAAAGAGGTGCTATAATATATATCGTTGACTGCGATGGTTAAAGTCGTCTGGGTGTGGCGCAGTTGGTAGCGCGCTACCTTGGGGTGGTAGAGGCCGTGGGTTCAAGTCCCGTCACTCAGACCAGTATGCAGCCAGCATACCCCATAAGCTCCGGTGCAATAGTGCCGGAGTTTTTTTATTGTAAACAACCGTGTTTTCGTGATCGGAGAAAAATGAAAAGACTGCTCAAATATTTGAAAAACTACAAAAAGGAACTCGTCTTCGGACCGTTCTTCAAGCTGCTCGAAGCTATATTCGAGCTTATGGTGCCGATGGTAATGGCAAAGATGATAGACAAGGGCATTGCCGGAAACGACAGCGCCTATATATTCAGAATGACCGGACTGATAGTTCTGCTCGGAGTGTGCGGACTGGGCTTTGCTCTGACCTGCCAGTATCTCGCGGCAAGGTGCGCTTACGGCTTCGGGACTGAGCTGAGGGAAGCACTGTTCAGCCACATAAACAAGCTCTCGTACAGCGGCATCGACCGGATAGGTACGTCCTCTCTGGTGAACCGCCTTACGAACGACACTATGACAGTGCAGAACGGCGTGAATATGTTCATACGCCTTGCGGTGAGAGCACCGTTCCTCGTTATCGGAGCGGCGGCGATGGCTGTGATGATCGACGTTAAGCTCTCACTGGTATTCTTTGTGGCAGCACCGCTCATTTCGTTTGTGATCTTCGTCATAATGCGAAAGACCGTTCCTATGTATAAGCGCACTCAGAAAAACCTCGACCGTGCCGCAATGCTCACGCGTGAAAATCTTGAGGGAACGAGAGTTATCCGGGCATTTTCACGTCAGCAGGAGGAGATAGACGAATTCCGCGAAGCCGTTGATGATATAGCTGACAGCTCAATAGCGGTCGGCAAGATCTCCGCGATACTCAATCCGGTCGCATTTATGGTGATGAACCTCGGTATCGCAGCTATAATCTGGTTTGGAGGAGTCCGGATAGACGGCGGCAGTCTGACTCAGGGCGAACTCACGGCTTTCACGAACTATATGACGCAGATACTGCTTGCACTGGTCGTTCTTGCAAATCTCATCGTGATATTCACCAAAGCGTTCGCAGCAGCAGCGCGTATCAACGAGATATTCGACATAGCTCCGGAGCAGAGCGGCGACGTTGAGCCTGCCGGAGCAGCAGACAGCCGTTTTATCGAGTTCCGCGGCGTTTCGTTCACATATGAGACTGCCGGCGACGCCTCCGTCAAGGACGTAACGTTCTCGATTGGCAGGGGACAGACTCTCGGCATCATCGGAGCTACCGGCAGCGGCAAGACAACCCTCGCCAACCTTATCCCGTGCTATTACAGAGCGACTGAGGGCGAGGTGAAAGTCGGCGGCGTCAGCGTGAACGACTGGGAGCTTGAAGCTCTCCGGCATACAGTAGGATATGTTCCGCAGAGAGCCGTGCTGTTCTCAGGAACTATCCGCGACAATATGAAGTGGCGCAAACCGTCTGCGACCGATGAAGAAATAAATGCAGCGCTCAGGACTGCACAGGCGTGGGAGTTCGTATCGAAGCTGCCAAAGGGACTTGATACGGTCGTATCGCAGGGCGGCAAGAACTTCTCCGGCGGTCAGAAGCAGCGTCTTTCAATAGCGAGAGCACTTGTCGGCAGACCGGATATACTGATACTTGACGACTCGACCAGCGCACTTGACTACGCAACGGATCTTGCTTTCAGAAAAGCTCTCAGGAGCGACTTGTCCGGAATGACAGTCGTTATGATCTCGCAGCGGACGACCTCTCTTATGGAGGCGGATCGTATAATCGTTATGGACGAGGGAGAGGCTGCCGGTATCGGAACTCACAGCGAGCTTGTTGAGAACTGCTCCGTATACCGCGAGATCTTCCTTTCGCAGATGAACAGCAGGGAGGGCGAGACAAATGTTTAAGACTCTGAAGAGGGTGTTCTCGTATGCCCGTCCCTACATCGGATATTTTGTATTTACGGTCATATTTGCCGTGCTGGGAGTATCGCTCTCGCTGGCAGTGCCGGTATTTATCGGAGAGGCGGTTGACTGCTGTATCGGCAGCGGGAATGTTGATTTTGACGAGCTGAAAAAGATAGTCATTGAGCTTGCAGCGATAGTTGCAGCGAGTACGCTTTTCCAGTGGCTGATGAGTCTCTGCACCAATAAGCTGTCCTTCCTGACTGTGCGTGATCTTCGTGCGGACGTGTTCAACAAGCTCGAGCGTGTCCCGATAAAGTACATCGACGGGCGCACAAAGGGTGAACTCACAAGCCGCGTCATAAACGACATCGAGATAGTCTCGGACGGACTTTTGCAGGGCTTCACGCAGTTTTTCAGCGGCATCATAACGATAATCGGAACGCTCATATTTATGATGACGATCAATTACAGGATAGCGCTTGTGGTCGTACTGATGACACCGCTCTCATTCATAGCCGCTTCCTGCATAACCAAGGCGGCACACGACTCCTATATGAAGCAGTCGAAGCTGCGCGGCGATATGGTCGGACTTGCCGAGGAATGTGCCGGCAATCAGAAGCTTGTCAAGGCGTTCGTTTACGGAGACAAAGCCGAGGAACGCTTTGCTGAGATAAACCGGGAGTACGGAAAGGTAGGACTCAAGGCGACATTTTTCAGTTCGATGACCAATCCGACCACACGTTTTGTAAACGGACTCATCTATGCTGCGGTAGGCGTAATGGGCTCCCTCGGAGCTATCGGCTATTCCTCTTTCATCGGAAAGATGTCGGTCGGAAAACTGTCGAGCTTCCTTGCATACTCCAACCAGTACACGAAGCCTTTCAACGAGATCTCGGGAGTATTTGCCGAGCTTCAGAATGCAGTTGCGTCAGCCGGAAGAGTATTTGATCTGCTTGACGAGGAGGAGGTTCCGGACGACTCCGGCAAGGATGAGCTGACCGATTGCAGCGGAGAACTGAGCTTCAGGAACGTTTGCTTCTCATACAGACCTGATGTGAAGCTGATACAGGATTTCAGCCTTGATGTCAGGGCAGGCGAAAGGGTAGCGATAGTCGGACCAACGGGCTGCGGAAAATCCACGATTATCAATCTTCTGCTTCGCTTTTACGATATTGACAGCGGAAAGATAGAGATAGCCGGTCACGATATAAGCGGCATCACAAGGGACAGTCTCCGCCGCTGCTTCGGAATGGTATTGCAGGAGACGTGGGTGTTCACCGGTACGGTAGCCGAGAACATCGCCTACGGAGCTCCGGAAGCCAGCCGTGAGCAGATAATCGCTGCGGCAAAGGCGGTACACGCCCACGGCTTCATAAAGAGACTGCCTGACGGATACGACACGGTCATCAGCGAAAGCAGCGGACTCTCACAGGGACAAAAGCAGCTCATATGTATCGCAAGGATAATGCTTATGGATCCGCCGATACTCATTCTCGACGAAGCAACGAGCTCCATCGACCTCCGCACAGAGCAGAGGGTACAGAGGGCGTTCGCAAAACTTATGGAGGGCAGAACGAGCTTCGTTATCGCCCACAGACTGTCTACGATCAAGAACTGCGATGTGATACTCGTAATGAAGCAGGGCAACATCGTCGAACAGGGCAGCCACGAGGAACTGATGAAGCAGAACGGCTTCTATTCGGAGCTCTACAACAGCCAGTTTGCATCATAAAGTACAAGGCACGTCTCGGAGAGGGACGTGCCTGTTTTTATAGTGGACCGAAGGCGTACCTGCTGATCTCCGGAACGCTGCCGACGATGACGTTTTCAGCGAGCAGAAACTCGAACCTGACCTCGGTATCGAACGAGTAGAGCGGCACAGATGAATGGAGCTCCGCTGTTACGACAGCTGATATGCGGTGACAGGTCTGATTGATACCGGCACCGGTGAGTTCACTTTTCAGCTCGACCTTTGCGGAACCGGAAGGGCATATCCTTAACTTTATCTTCGGACCTTTTCCCACGAGCATATATGAGCCTGTCAGTGAACCGAGAGCGATGCGTTCTGTCCGTGCATTGGAGGTGCTCAGTGCCCTGTTGATTTTTATAGTCAGCTCGGACTGTACCTTGTTGATGCTGTACGGAACTGACTCCACAGCCACGGCTCTGCCGTTTTCGTCGTAGAGAACAGCAGCGAAGTCACTGTAAGTGAATTTGTTTTCGTCGAGGTAATCTGCTACCGCCGTGCCGATGAGCTCATTTGCTGAAGCCGAGGCGAAGTGCTCAGCCTGCATAGCAGCGACCGGGCGGAGAGCCTTGTCTGTGCGTCTCAGAGCTATACCGAGCAGGACGAGTATGACTGCAAATACAGCAGCGCCGAAGAGCGTTCTGCCGGAGTATCTGCGATGCCTGCGCCTTTTCATAGGCTATCAGCTCAGGCTGTCGTTATTGCAGCAGCAGGAGTCGGAGCTGTCGGTCAGAGCGGTAGGTGAGAACTCATCTTCAGGGAACTTGAGCTTTTCAAAGACCTCGCAGGGCGAGTCTGAGTCGATATTGCATTCCTTTCTGGGGATAGTGTAATCGAGAGTCGGAACTAATACCGTAACAGGTCTTGTGAGCTCAACTACCGAGAACAGACCGAGAGTCACGAAAACGCTTCTTTCGGACTGTTCCTGATCGCCGCAGTCCTGTGAGCAGCCTATGCGCGCGTTGAGTGCGATAGGTTCGAGAACTGAGACAATGGCAGTCGGGAGATTATTGTCGGTATCCTCCACAGTAACATCGGGATCGTCGGTGCTCCTGAATGTGCGGACAGATGACTCGCTGCCGTAGAGGATACAGTTCTTGCTTGCGTAAGCCGTACCGCTGAACACGGTCGGTGTGCATCTTGAGGTCTCATAGCCGAGTATCTCAAGAGTGAAGGTGTAAGTGATGTCTATCGAGTAGAAGCCTCTGTTGAACGGGATAGGCTCGACGTTGACGCAGACGTTTTCTACCGTAGCTGCGCGGCTGCGGACGATATTGATATTATCCGGGAGAGTGCCTTCGTCGAGAGTAACCAGAAGATCGCTGAAACAATCCTTATCGCTGCAGCTGTCGTAGACGCGGTCTGTCTTTACAGGAACTGCGTCGGACTGCTGTCTGTAAATATTATCATTCATAGTGTTCCTCCTGTGAGTAGATTATGCAGAAACTGCATTCCAATGACATTATATTCACACGCAGAACGATTTGTGACACTATCCTATGGACAAAATATGTAATTTGTGATAAAATTAAAGTTGCTATGAATTGAACGTTTCAGACAGGAGAGCGGATTATATGAAAACGATAACTGTCGGGATAACGGCGCACGTTGATTCCGGAAAGACAACTCTCGCGGAGGCGATGCTATACAAGACCGGTCAGATAAGGAAGCTCGGCAGGGTAGACAGCGGAAGCTCCGCACTTGATACGGATAATATCGAGCGCGGCAGAGGAATAACCATATTCGCTCATCAGGCGGAGCTCACTGCCGGCGATACGCGGATAATGCTGCTCGATACGCCCGGACACGTTGATTTTTCGGCTGAAACTGAGCGCACGATGCGTGTACTTGACTACGCCGTGCTTGTCATAAGCGGAACTGACGGCGTTCAGAGCCATACGGCAACATTGTGGAAGCTGCTCCGGCAGTATGAAGTGCCGGTATTCATATTCGTGAATAAAATGGATCTTATCGGTGCGGACAGGAGTGCTGTGCTGAAGGATCTTCGGAGCAGGCTCTCGGACAGCTGCTGCGATTTTTCAGGAACTGACGGCGAGATATGCGAAAACTGCGCTACTGCCTGCGAGGATATGATGAATACCTACCTTGCGGACGGTACACTTTCCGATGCCGATATAGCGAAAGCTATAAGTCAGCGGAGGGTATTCCCATGCTGCTTTGGTTCTGCGCTGAAAACTGACGGCGTTGAGGAATTTCTGCACATTCTTGACAGGTTTACCGCTGAGCCCGAGCGGAAGCCGGAGTTCGGCGCTGTGGTGTACAAGATCTCCTACGATCCGAAGGGAACACGCCTTGCGCATATGAAGATAACCGGCGGAATTCTCCGTATGCGGGACGAGCTCTCATATACCGGTCAGGACGGCGAGTCTGAGACCTGCAAAGTCAGCTCGATACGCTTTTACTCCGGGGAAAAGTTCCGGACAGCCGATACAGCTTCAGCCGGGGAGGTCTGTGCTGTGACGGGACTTACCGGCACTTATGCCGGACAGGGACTCGGCTGTGAGAACGACTCCGGCAGAGCGTTCCTCGAAGCAGTTATGACCTATCGTATCGTCCTGCCGCCGGATAAGAACGTCTATGAGGCGCTTGGTGATATGCGCAGGCTTGAGGACGAGGATCCTCAGCTGCATATCGTCTGGAACGAGCAGCTCCGCGAGATACATATCCAGCTTATGGGAACGGTACAGCTTGAAGTCCTGACGCAGCGCATTGAGGAGAAGTTCGGGTATAAGGTCAGCTTTGAGAACGGAGCTGTGACCTACCGCGAAACGATACGCGAAAAGGTCGAGGGCGTCGGACACTATGAACCCCTCCGGCATTATGCAGAGGTACATCTGCTGCTTGAACCTCTTGAGCGCGGCAGCGGACTTGTCTTTGAGACAGCGTGCTCCGAGGATGAGCTCGACCGCAACTGGCAGCGTCTTATCCTCACCCACCTTGCAGAAAAAACTCACATCGGAGCGCTTACCGGCTCACCAATAACCGATATGAAGATAACGCTTGCTTCCGGTAAGGCTCACCTCAAGCATACAGAGGGCGGCGACTTCCGGCAGGCTACTTACAGAGCAGTCCGTCAGGGACTGCGGAGCGCGGAGAGCGTTCTGCTCGAGCCGTACTATGATTTTGAGCTTGAAGTGCCTGCACAGTCAGTCGGAAGAGCTCTTGCTGATCTCCAGCATATGTCTGCCGAGACCGAGCCGCCGCAGAGCATAGGCGAAATGTCGGTTGTGACCGGAAGTGCTCCGGTATCTGCGCTGAACGGCTATCAGGCAGAGGTCATCAGCTATACAAGGGGACAGGGAAGACTGTCCTGCACGTTTGGCGGTTACAGGGAGTGTGCAGACGCAGAAAAGGTGGCAGCGGAGATAGCTTACGACTGCGACTCTGACATTGAAAACTCAGCCGACTCCATATTCTGCTCGCACGGAGCCGGATATGTAGTCAAGTGGAACGAAGTTACGGAGCATATGCACCTGCCGTCCTGTCTTGAAAAGCAGGCAGAACCGGAGGAAATCTCACCTGAGAGGGTGAGGCGTTTTGTGGAACGTGCCGCCTCTGACGAGGAGCTTATGGCGATATTCGAGCGAACCTACGGAAAGCTGAACAAGGATCCGCGCAGGGCGTTCAAAAAGACTAAGGCGGTCGCAGTAGATCACGGACCGGTAAGCCTGCCCGACTATGAGGGACCTGAATATCTTCTTGTAGACGGCTACAATATAATATTCGCGTGGGAGGAGCTCAAGAAGATCGCGGAAGAAAACCTTGACGCAGCCCGTGCCGAGCTTGTGAAGATGATGTGCAGCTATCAGGGCTGTACCGGCTATGAGCTGATACTGGTCTTTGACGCATACAAGGTCAAAGGCAGGGACAGGGACGTCGAGCGGTACTATAATATCAGCATAGTTTACACAAAGGAGAAGGAGACTGCCGATACCTATATCGAGCGAGTGAGCCACGAGCTTTCAAAGAAGCACAGAGTTCGTGTGGCAACCTCTGACGGTGCCGAGCAGCTGATAATACTCGGAAACGGTGCGATGCGCATTTCGGCGGAGGAGCTGCGGCAGAGGTACAAGGCTGCGGAAAAGGCTCTCAGCGAATACATCAGCAATGTCAACTGAATATTTCTATCAGTCCGGAACGGCTTTGCAGCTGCTCCGGATTTTGTTATTTCAGACCGGAATATGAGTTAACTGAAAAAAATAAAAAAATCTGAAATTTTTTTCGGAAAAGTATGGAAATTTTATTTTGAATATGTTATAATAAATTTGATTGGGTTATTTGCAATGGCGCAAACAGCCTTGTCTGTTCTGACAATATTATAATAAGAACAGTTCTAAATATTATTCTGCTTTGCAGATCTATAATCAGGAGGATCGTATATGAAAAAAGTGCAACTGACAGAAACCGTTCTGCGTGATGCTAACCAGTCTCTGATGGCAACACGTCTGCCCTATAAGGATTATGAGGGTATCCTTGCCGATATGGACAAGGCAGGCTACTATTCTATCGAGTGCTGGGGCGGAGCAACGTTTGACTCATGTCTCCGTTATCTCGGTGAGGATCCGTGGGAGAGACTCCGCAACCTCAGAAAGAACCTTCCCAACACACGTCTCCAGATGCTTCTGAGAGGTCAGAACCTTCTCGGCTATAAGCATTACCACGACGATGTTGTAGAGAAGTTCATCGAGCTCTCTATCAAGAACGGTATAGATGTTATCCGTATCTTTGACGCGCTCAACGACTTCAGAAATATCGAGACAGCTCTCAACGCTACAAAGAAGTATGCAACAAAGAGAACTATCGCTTCAGGCTGTATCTCATACACACAGAGCCCTGTGCATACAGTTGACAAGTACATAGAGATGTGCAAGGAGCTCAAGAGAATGGGCTTTGACACTATCTGCCTCAAGGATATGGCAGGAACGATGTCCCCCTACGAGGCTGAGCACCTCATCAAGGGCATCAAGGACGCTATCGGCGATATGACTCTCATTCTCCATACACACTGCACAACAGGTATGGCATATATGACTCTCACAAAGGCGATCGAGTCAGGCATCGACGTTATCGACACAGCTACCTCCTGCTTCTCAGGCGGTACTTCACAGCCCGCTACCGAGACAATGTACTACGCATTCAAGCAGTACGGCATCGACTGCGGACTCAATGAGGACATCATCAACAAGGTCAACGGCTTCTTCAAGCCCGTAAAGCAGAAGTACATCGACAACGGTCAGCTCAACCCCAAGAGCCTTGCAACAGACGCTCAGGCTCTCGTATACAAGGTACCGGGCGGTATGCTTTCAAATATGATCGCAAACCTCACAGATATGCACGCGATGGACAAGTTTGACGCTGCACTCGCTGAGATCCCGAAGGTAAGAGCAGATCTCGGCTATCCTCCGCTTGTAACTCCTCTTTCACAGATGGTAGGAAATCAGGCTGTAACAAACGTTCTTGTCGGCGAGCGCTACAAGAACATCTCCAAGGAAGTAAAGAACTACATCAAGGGCGAATATGGTATCGCACCTGCACCGATCAACGCAGAGCTCAGCAAGAAGGTACTCGGCGACGCACAGCCTGTTGACTGCCGCGACGAGGATAAGAAGCGTACAGGTGAAGAGTTCAAGGCAGCCAAGGAAGCCCTCGGCGACCTCTGCCGCTGCGAGGAAGATGTAATGAGCTACATCTGCTACCCTGACCAGACTATCAACTTCCTCAAGAACCGCAAGGCTCAGGAAGAGAACGAAGCCGTTTACACCATCGAAGAGATGTAAGGAGGCAGAAGTATGGTTGATATTACAACGCTGGCTGCGACCGAGGCAGTTACTGAGGCTGCAACCGAGAAAGGCGACAAGCTGAGTATCGGAGAGGCTGCTGTTACTGCGATATTCGGCTATTCAGTCGTATTTGCAGGACTTCTTGTGCTTATGATAGTGCTCTACTGCACAGGCGCATATTTCAAGTCCAAGGAAGCAAAGCAGAAGGCAGACTCCGCAGCAGAAAAGACTGCTGCACCCGCAGCTGCTCCCGCACCGGCAGCAGCTCAGAAGCTCGCTCCCGGCTCCGCAGGTCATGTAAAGCTGTTCGATGTACCCGATAAGGAAGCAGCTATGATAATGGCAATAGTAGCGGACAAAATGCAGAAGCCCCTTAACGAGCTTCACTTTATTTCCATCAAGGAGGTCAAATAACAATGAAGTATAAAGTTACTCTTAACGGTAAGACATATGAAGTTGAGGTAGAGCAGGGAAAGGCAGTCCTTCTTGACGAGTACGAAGCTCTTGCACCTGCACCGGCAGCTCCTGCTGCTGCACCCGCAGCCGCAGCTCCGGCAGCAGCTCCTGCACCGGCAGCCGCTGCACCTGTAAACCTTGCAGCAGGCGAGACTGTTGAAGCTCCTATGCCCGGAAACATCATCCGTGTTGACGTAAAGCAGGGAGATACAGTAAAGGCTGGACAGATCCTCGTAATTCTCGAAGCAATGAAAATGGAAAATGAGATCGTATCACCCAAGGACGGCACAGTTGCTCAGGTAGTAACGAGCAAGGGCTCAGTAGTAGATACAGGCGCACCTCTTGTAGTTATTGCGTAAGGAGGCTGTCGTATGGATGTTATTGAGACCTTAAAGACCTTATGGAACGATTCGGGATTTCAGAGCTTTTTCGTGGACGGCGGCTGGAAAAACCTCATAATGATCGCTGTATCCTGTCTGCTCCTCTATCTCGGTATCGTCAAGAAATTTGAACCGCTTCTTCTCGTAGGAATAGCGTTCGGATGTCTCCTCGTAAACCTTTCATATTTTGGTCCCGGTTCGAGCGATGCGCTCTATCACCTCGACCTCTGGGACAACTTCCTTGATCCCGAGCACGAGAATTATCACAGCTACGGCGCAATAATGAGTCACGGCGGACTTCTCGATATACTTTACATCGGCGTAAAGGCTGGTATCTACCCGTCACTTATCTTTATGGGTGTTGGTGCGATGACCGATTTCGGACCGCTTATCTCAAACCCCAAGAGCCTTATCCTCGGTGCGGCAGCTCAGATGGGCGTATTCCTCGCTTTCTTCGGAGCTATCTGTCTCGGATTTACCGGACAGGAAGCTGCATCTATCGGAATTATCGGCGGTGCTGACGGACCTACCGCTATCTTCCTTACAACAAGACTCGCTCCTCATCTTCTCGGAGCTATCGCTATCGCAGCTTACTCATATATGGCACTTATCCCGATGATACAGCCGCCTATTATGAGAGCACTCACAACTGAGAAGGAGCGTCAGGTAAAGATGGAGCAGTCCAGAACTGTTTCCAAGACAGAGAAGATCATCTTCCCGATAATCGTAGCAATGTTCGTTATCCTGCTTCTCCCCTCAACAGCACCGCTCGTAGGCTGCCTTATGCTCGGCAACCTCTGGAGAGAGTGCGGCGTGACAGAGAGACTTTCCGACACAGTACAGAATGCTCTTATGAATATCGTAACAGTATTCCTCGGAATTTCAGTCGGAGCAACAACAGCTGCTTCACGTTTCCTTTCACTTGAGACTATCAAGATAGTAGCTCTCGGACTTGCAGCTTTCTGCTTCTCTACAGTCGGCGGACTTCTCGTCGGCAAGCTGATGTATAAGCTGTCGGGCGGAAAGATCAATCCGCTCATTGGTTCAGCCGGTGTATCGGCAGTACCTATGGCAGCTCGTGTATCGCAGATGGAAGGTCAGAAGGCAAACCCGAAGAACTTCCTGCTTATGCACGCTATGGGACCGAACGTAGCCGGAGTTATCGGCTCTGCTATCGCAGCTGGTTTCCTGCTTGCAGTATTCAAGTAATATACACTATCGCCTGTGCCTTATGGCACAGGCGATTATTTTATACATTGAGCATAATAGTACATATGCACGATAAGCGAAAACTGCCTGCACACTGAATGGAGTGAAAACGATTGTGTACATCAGGGACGGTTGCTGTTCATTAATAATTCTCAAATAGATACTATTATCAATTGCGGAAAGACGGCGAATAGTGTATAATTTAAGAGAACCAAAGGGTTCAGCCGGGATAGGCACCGGTATATAAGGTGGATTAGGAAAGATCCTTGATGCTTATTGTAAGGATCTGCTTTTGGGCAGCAGTATCCGGCGGAAACAGTAAGTATTCAAGCAGCAATTCGGAACGGTGTGGATGACCGGTTCGGACGACTGCCGTTCAGGCGGCACGGGAATGGTTCTAAGGTGTCACTAAGACATACAGGACAAATTAATAACTCTCTGTTCTGCTGAAAGGCAGACTATTCAGTAAGACCGACTGCTTGATATAGTGCAGCCGGTTTTTCTGTTGATTGTAAGAAATAACAAAATATGGTGCCTGAGTTTGTGCAATTCGCAGAATTTGAATTTTGTGTTGACTTTAGGGTGTTATTGTATTATAATGTTAAATAGAGATAAAAATTGAGGTGTAGAATGAACAAAAAAGGAAGGAAACAAGCAGTTACAACACGCTGTTTTATGTTCGGCGCAGCTGTACTCCTTTTAGTTCTTATAGTTTTTGGTGTTATGCTTGCTTTTTCATCGTGTAAAAATAAAGAGAACGATGAAACTGCCGCACCGTCTGAGGCAATCACTCTTGCACAGACAACTGCGGAAGCACAGGCGGATACTACAAACGCATCTGAGACTCAAAAAGGATCGGCGGCGTCTTTTGTCGTTTATCCAGAAAGAACAAAAGAAACTGTCAAATTCAGCGATGAATTTGACGCACAAAACGCTCTGCTGATATGCTGTGACGATGACAAGATCATAGCCGGCAGAAAAGAAAATGAAAAAATGTATCCTGCGTCACTCACAAAAGTTATGACGCTGATCGTTGCAGTGGAAAACTGCAAGGATCTTTCAGAGACCGTTACAATTACGGAAGATATGGTAGACCCGATGTTAGAGCTTGATGCTTCAATGGCAGGATTTCAGCCCGGAGATACGTTCGCGCTGGAGGATGTGCTCTACGGAATGATCCTGAATTCCGGTGCAGACGCTGCGTTGGCAGCAGCCAAGCACATAGCAGGTTCCGAAGAAGCATTTGTTGACCTTATGAATCGTAAGACGACTGAACTCGGATTGAAAAATACTCACTTTACTAATGTAGTCGGACTCCATCACAAGGAGAACTACTCAACTGCCGAAGATATGGCGCTTATCCTTCAATATGCCATTAAGGACGCCAGATGCAGACAGTTTCTTGAGAAGGTAGAGTATACAACTCATACGACTGAGGTCCATCCGGAAGGATTAACGTTTGCCAGTACGCTCTTCAGCAGGATGTACGGTGATGAAATGCCCGGCGTTAAGATACGCGGCGGCAAGACAGGCTATACTGATGAGGCAGGAAACTGCATAGAGACCTATGCGGAGATCAACAAAAAGACATATATCCTCGTGTTATGCGGGGCAAAAACAAATTGGAACAACATATACGATACATTAAGTGCATACAGCATTTACTGCGCGGGAGGTTCTAAATATGAGCCGCCGCAGCCTTGACTATGCGTATAAGGGGCATACTATGCCTGTTTAAAAAATAAAAAAAAGATAAAAATACGGGGTTATCCCGACAATGTGTAAACAAAAAATCGGAGGATATAAAAATGGCTAAGAAACGCCTCAGACCGGGCAGAGTCGTACTCGCTATGGGTATGATAGTCGGAATGGGCTTTGTTCTTGACAGTGCCAGACGTGACCTGTTCAAGCCAAATTCCAATCTGGTCGTAAGCGGTAATTTTAAATCCGGCTCGGCTCAGTATGTCGAAGGAGCAACTGCAAGCCGCCAGGAGCTCGGAAACGAGATCCAGACTGCAACTGCTTTCACAGGAGTGCAGAATCTTGGATATTCAGAACTGAGCATTCCGTCATCACGCCTTTCAGCAGGTGCGCTCACAATAGTAGACGAGCATCACCCTGCCGGTGAGGTAAGAATGTCTGGTATGGTCAGCCTTAATGATGTGAAGAATGATTTTTATACTCTAATGTCCACAGAGATAATGCTTGATCAGGACGCTGCAGAAGCCTGGAACAAGCTCATGGAGGACTATAATAAGACAACCGGACTTTCAGACTTCATTATTTACGGAACAAATAATACATATACAGGAGACGGTTCCTTATGTCCGCAGACTTTCCTTGAGTCATCAATGGGAAACTGCGTTGATGTTGCGCTCAACGGCTATGGCTCAGTAATAAGCTATGACGGAGCGGACACCGAGGGATGGGTATTGCAGAACTGTGCAAAATATGGATTTATAGTCAGATATCCTCAGGGTAAAGAGGCTAAGACCTCCCATGAATACTGCCCGTGGCATCTGCGCTATGTTGGTAATGTCCACGCTGCTGTAATGGCAGAAAAAGGGCTGTGTCTGGAGGAATACCTTGACTTTTTAAAGAGCTATTCATTTGAAAATGCCTTTACCTACAACTTAAACGGGGTTAATTATGAGATTTACAGCGTAGCTTCGCAGGGCGATTCTACGCCGGTGAGAGTACCGGTTTCCGGTGATTATACTATTTCCGGGAATAATTCGGACAGGTACATAATAACTGCTGTTAAAAAATAATGATTTAATGGCTTAACTTACGAATATTCAGGAGCAGCATGCGCAGCTGCTCCTTTTTGTATTGTGTATAGATCTGCATTTTACGGCATATATTGTCGTGAGGTGATAGCTTTGAAGCGTGGGTTTCTAACTTTTCTTTTGTGCGCAGTTGCTGCGGCTGCCTTTTTTTCGGCATTATCGGCAGGCAAAAAGAATGAGGAGGTCATAGTTGATTATTCTTACGTTCTTGTAGAGTCCGAAACTGGTGCTGTTCTTGCTGAAAACAACGGCAGACAGCCGCGTTCCGCCGGTTATCTCAACAAACTGATGACGCTGCTGCTCATAGCTGAGGACATAGAGACAGGGAAATTCCGCCTTACTGACGAGCTAACGGCTTCTGAGAGCGTCCTCGGCACAAAAGGCTCGGTAGTTTGGCTCCAGCATGGCGATAAAATGACAGTCGAGGAATTGCTCAAGAGTGTTATCATCGGCAATGCAAACGATGCTGTGACTGTTCTTGCAGAAGCCTCGGAGCAGACTCTCGACAAGTTCGTTATGCGTATGAACACTCGTGCTTTCGACCTTGGTTTGCGTTGCACTTCCTTTTATTCACCTTATGGGTACGATAATGAACAGGAGATAACTACTGCTGCAGATATGGCTGTAATATGCTCCGAGCTGTCAAAATACGAGCAGCTTACGCCATATTTCAAGACGTGGCGCGACTTTGTAAAGGACGGCACGGTCGAGCTTGTCAGTGAAAACCAGCTTACGCGGACGTATCCCCAGCATATAGGCTTCAAGGCTTCACACAGCGAGCTTTCCGGATATTGTGCTGCTGAGTGCGGCAAGTCTGAAAACGGAACGAAGTACATTTCGGTAGTATTGGGGGCTCCGGACGCCGAAACAGCTCAGAACAAGGCGAAGGAGCTGTGCAGAAAGGGCTTCAGCGAGTATAAGGTCACTGCAACGATGTTCCCGGACGAGATGCTGCTGCCCATAAAGGTCAGAAACGGCAGGGATATAGCTGTACCGATCAGGCTTAGGTCGCAGAGCTCGGTCGTAGTACCGCGCGGGGCAGGTGACCTCCGCACTGTTACAGTTCTGCCAAAATTTGTAACGGCTCCGGTGAAGAATGGGCAGGTAATAGGGACTGCTGCTTTCTTCAACGGAAAGACTCTTGTGTATGAGTCCGACATTATTACCGACGGCTCGGTCAGTCCGCTTGATTATTCGTATATTTTCAGGGAAATGCTGTTGAATATAGTGGAGTAAATCGGCTGATATTTGTAGAGATTACACAAAAGTGCAAATTATGCCCCAAAGGGACTTGAAAAAATCTTAAAAATATAGTATCATAAAGATGGTAAATTATATTTGTACGGCAATGCTGTGCATACTGGAGGTAATTTTTCAATGTCATTAAAACTTAACACAAAATACCTGAAGGACTACATAAATGCAGATGAGCTTGCAGGTATAAAGTCTCAGGTAGAGGCTGCTGCTGACTCTCTTCACAAGAAGAACGGTCTCGGAAATGACTTCCTCGGCTGGGTAGAGCTTCCTACTAACTATGATAAGGAAGAGTTTGCACGCATCAAGGCTGCTGCAGAAAAGATAAAGAAGAATTCGGATATACTCATCGTTATAGGTATCGGTGGTTCATATCTCGGCGCAAGAGCTGCTATCGAGTTCCTCAAGTCGCCTCTTTACAACAACATCAAGAAGGATACTCCTGACATCTACTATGTCGGAAATTCTATAAATCCTGCTTACCTCAACGAGATCATCGCTCTCTGTGAGGGTAAGGATTTCTCTGTAAACGTTATCTCTAAGTCCGGTACAACTACCGAGCCCGCTCTTGCTTTCCGCATCTTCAAGAAGATGGTAGAGGACAAGTACGGCAAGGATGGTGCTAAGGAGAGAATTTTTGCCACAACTGACAAGGCAAGAGGAACTCTCAAGAGCCTTTCCGATACAGAGGGCTACGAGACATTCGTTATCCCGGACGACGTTGGAGGACGTTTCTCTGTTCTCACAGCTGTTGGTCTGCTTCCTATTGCTGTTGCAGGCTGCGACATCGACGCTCTTATGAAGGGCGCTGCAAAGGCACAGGCTGATTTCTGCGCTGATTTCGATAACAATGACTGCTATAAGTACGCTGCACTCAGAAATATCCTTTATAGAAAGGGCAAGTCGGTTGAGATGCTCGTTTCCTACGATCCGAGCTTCGTAATGATGTCTGAGTGGTACAAGCAGCTCTTCGGCGAGAGCGAAGGCAA
>CACXEJ010000008.1 GCA_902766595.1 Ruminococcus flavefaciens
ACAGCATAAATATCAAAGGGGTGCAGAAGTCCTGAGACTTCATACACCCCTTTGTGTATGGAATTAGCGCTTAAACCAAAAAAGAGAGCTACGGATTCCATATCCGCAGCTCCCTTGCTGTTTACAATGCCATTATAGCTCATTGCGACGGATTTGTCAATAGCTTTTTTGAAAATTGACGTATCGCATATTTTTTCTCAGACGTTAGCGAGTAATAACTGTGCAGTTTTAACGAAACCGCTGAAATGCCCTTTTTTTCTATTGACATTTCCGCTTTAACGTGATAAGATGTTTTTAGCAACAAGGGCGTTCGTACAGGCTTACTGTCTGTATGGACGTCTTTTTTATTATGTAATGCGGTGCGGATCAATGGTGCTCCGCATCGGAAAGGCAAGTGAATGATATGGACAATTTCAGAACAGAGGCTCCTTACCAGCAGCAGGGACTTTACAGTCCGCGCTTTGAGCACGATAACTGCGGTATCGGAGCAGTAGTGAACATCAATGGCGAACAGTCACGGTATGTTGTGGAAAATGCTCTCACTATCGTTGAAAAGCTGGAACACCGTGCCGGCAAGGACGCCGAGGGCAAGACAGGCGACGGTGTTGGAATACTTGTACAGATGCCGTACAGCTTCTTTATAGAAGAAGGTAAGAAGCTCGGCGCTGACCTCGGCGAGAACGGCGACTTCGGCGTGGGAATGTTCTTCTTCCCGCAGAATGAGCTTCACCGCGACCGTGCAAAGAAGCTCTTTGAAAAAATAACAGATAACAACGGAATAAAATTCCTGTGCTGGCGTGAAGTCCCGACTTCCGCTTCTATACTCGGTCACAAGGCACTTGACAGTATGCCCTGTATAATGCAGGCTTTCGTGAAGCGCCCGGCTGACTGCAATAAAGGTCTTGACTTCGACCGCAGGCTCTTCATCGCAAGGCGCGAATTTGAGCAGTCCAACGAGGACACATATGTATGCTCACTTTCAAGCCGTACTATTGTGTATAAGGGAATGTTTCTCGTTGACGAGCTGAGACGTTTCTACACCGACCTTCAGAGCGAGGACTTCACTTCCGCGATCGCAATGGTACACTCACGTTTCTCAACAAATACAAATCCGAGCTGGCAGAAAGCTCACCCGAACCGTTTGATCGTACACAACGGCGAAATAAACACTATCACAGGCAACGCTGACAAAATGCTCGCCCGTGAGGAGACTATGGCGTGTGAGACACTCAGCAAGGATATGCACAGGATACTTCCTGCCATAAACGTGAACGGCTCCGACTCCGCACGTCTTGACAATGCTCTTGAGTTTATGGTGATGTCGGGTATGCCGCTGCCGCTCGCAGTAATGATAACTATTCCCGAGCCGTGGAAAAACGACAAGACTATCTCAAAGGCAAAGTACGATTTCTACCAGTATTACGCAACTATGGTGGAGCCGTGGGACGGCCCTGCGTCAATACTTTTCTCCGACGGCGACGTTATGGGTGCTGTCCTCGACAGAAACGGTCTGCGTCCGTCAAGATACTGCATAACCAGTGACGGCTTCCTCATTCTCTCGTCAGAGACCGGCTGTATTGACATCGCACCTGAGAAGGTCGTGAAAAAAGACCGTCTCCGTCCCGGAAAAATGCTCCTTGCAGACACCAAGCAGGGACGTATCATCGAGGACGATGAGGTCAAGTCGATGTACGCTTCACGTCAGCCCTACGGTGAATGGCTCGATGCATACCTTGTGCGTCTTCACGACCTCCATATCCCGAACAAGGGCGTGAAGACCTACTCAAAGGACGAGCTTGCAAAGCTCCACAAGGCTTTCGGCTACTCTTACGAGGACATTCGCACATCTATCCTCCCGATGGCTGAAAAAGGCGCTGAGCCTATCGCTTCAATGGGAAGTGATATTCCGCTCCCGCCGCTCGACAAGCAGTCGCCTCCGCTCTTCAACTACTTCCGCCAGCTCTTCGCACAGGTAACTAATCCGCCTTTTGACGCTATCCGCGAGGAAGTCGTTACCGACACGAGCGTTTACATCGGCAAGGACGGCAATATCCTCGAGGAGCGTCCCGAGAACTGCCACGTTCTGAAAATCGAAAATCCTATCCTCACCGAGACGGATATGCTCAAGATAAAAGCGCTGAACCAGAAAGGTATGAAAAGCGCTGTTATCCCGATAACCTACTACATCGGAACATCTCTCGACAAGGCTATCGAACGCCTTTGCATTGATGCTGACAAGGCTTACCGCGACGGTGCGACCATACTCATTCTCTCTGACCGCGGCGTGGACGAGTACCACTGCCCGATACCGTCACTGCTTGCAGTTTCTGCGCTCCAGCAGCACCTTGTTTCCACCAAGAAGCGCACAGCTGTTGCAATGATACTTGAAAGTGCAGAGCCCAGAGAGGTACACCATTTCGCAGCACTTCTCGGCTATGGTGCGTGTGCTGTGAACCCCTATCTTGCACACGAGACTATCCGCTCTCTCATCGAGGACGGCTCGCTCGACAAGGACTTCTACGCCGCAGAGGACGACTACAACAGCGCTGTTCTCCACGGTATCATCAAGATAGCTTCAAAAATGGGAATTTCCACTATCCAGTCCTATCAGGGCAGTAAGCTCTTTGAGGCTGTGGGCATTTCTCAGGAGCTCATCGACCGCTATTTTTCGGGAACTGTCAGCCGTATCGGCGGCATAGGACTTGCCGATATAAGCCGCCGCACTGAGGCTCTTCACACAGCCGCTTACGATCCGCTCGGACTCCACGTCAGCAGCGAGGTCAGGAGCGCAGGCAGCCACAAGCTCCGCAGCGGCAAGAGCGAACACCTCTACACTCCCGAGACTATCCACCTCCTTCAGCAGGCAGCGTGGACCGGTAATTATGATACATTCAAGAAGTATTCCGAAGCTCTTACCCGTGAGGACAACGAGCTGACGCTGAGAAGTCTGCTCGACTTCAACTACGGCAGTGCAGCTGAGATACCGCTCGACGAGGTAGAGTCCGTTGAGAGCATCTGCACACGCTTCAAGACGGGCGCTATGTCCTACGGTTCTATCTCGCAGGAAGCCCACGAGTGTATGGCTGTGGCTATGAACAGCATCGGCGGAAAATCCAACAGCGGCGAGGGCGGTGAGAGCCCCGAGCGTCTGAAATCAGACAAGTGCTCAGCTATCAAGCAGGTGGCTTCCGGACGTTTCGGCGTTACATCTGAATACCTCGTTTCCGCACAGGAAATACAGATAAAAATGGCTCAGGGAGCTAAGCCCGGTGAGGGCGGTCATCTGCCGTCAGGCAAGGTGTATCCGTGGATAGCAAAGACTCGTCACTCTACGGCTGGCGTAGGACTTATCTCTCCTCCGCCTCATCACGATATCTACTCTATCGAGGATCTCGCACAGCTCATATATGACCTCAAAAATGCTAACGACAAGGCTCGTATCTCAGTTAAGCTCGTTTCAGAAGCAGGTGTCGGAACTGTTGCCGCAGGCGTTGCCAAGGCTGGCGCACAGGTAATACTCATTTCCGGTTACGACGGCGGTACAGGTGCAGCTCCCAAGAGCTCCATTTACAATGCCGGACTTCCGTGGGAGCTCGGACTTGCTGAGGCTCACCAGACACTTATGCTCAACGGGCTCCGTTCCCGTGTACGCATCGAGACCGACGGTAAGCTGATGACAGGACGCGATGTTCTCGTAGCAGCTCTGCTCGGTGCGGAGGAATTCGGCTTTGCAACAGCTCCGCTCGTAACTATGGGCTGCGTGATGATGAGAGTCTGCAACCTCGATACCTGCCCTATGGGTATCGCAACACAGAACCCCGAGCTGAGAAAGCGTTTCCGCGGCAAGCCGGAGTACATTGTGAACTTTATGCACTTTATCGCTCAGGAGCTCCGCGAGTATATGGCAAAGCTCGGCATACGCACAGTTGACGAGCTCATCGGACGCACTGATCTCCTCCGTATCAAGGACAGTGCCGCCTGGAAGAACATCGACTTCACAAATATACTTGCAAACACCTCTGTCAGCGGCAAGAGACACTTCGACGCGGAAGATATTTACGATTTTGCTCTTGACAGCACCATAGACCGCCGTGTTATAATAAAGAAGCTGGGAAGTGCGCTGAAAAACGGAACTTCCAAGTCGATCTCCATTGACGTTGTGAACACAGACCGTTCAGTGGGAACTCTCACAGGTGCGGAGATAACCCGTATCCACGGCGAAAACGTCCTTGCTGACGACACATTCACTGTTAAATGCACGGGCAGCGGCGGACAGTCTTTCGGTGCTTTCATACCCAAGGGACTCACCCTCGAACTTGTTGGCGACAGTAACGACTACTTCGGCAAGGGACTTTCAGGCGGCAGACTTATTCTCAGTCCGCCCGAGGCTTCCACATTCAAGGCTGACGAGAATATCATCGTCGGAAACGTTGCTCTCTACGGAGCTACCTCCGGCAAGGCTTTCATCAACGGCGTTGCAGGCGAGCGCTTCTGCGTGAGAAATTCCGGAGCTGTTGCAGTATGTGAGGGCGTCGGTGACCACGGCTGCGAGTATATGACAGGCGGACGCGCTGTTATCCTCGGACGCACCGGCAAGAACTTCGCCGCAGGTATGTCTGGCGGTATAGCGTACGTTCTCGACGAGGAGCACGACCTCTACACTCGTCTGAACAAGGCTCTCGTTTCGCTTGAAACAGTCACCGAGGAAGAGGACATCGACGAGCTGAAAGCTATCATCACCGAACACGCAGAGGCTACCGGTTCTGAGAAGGCAAAGCAGATACTTGCGGACTTCGAGCACTATCTGCCCTGCTTCAAGAAGGTAATTCCTCACGATTACGCGAAGATACAAAAGACAGTTTCCACACTTGAAAAATCAGGCGTGAGCAGCGAACAGGCTATGATAGAAGCCTTCGAGCTCATCAGAAAGGAGGCGTGAGCCATGGGAAAAGCAACTGGATTTCTTGAATTTGCAAGAACAGAAACTTCGGCAAAGGAGCCGCTCGAGCGCATAAAGGACTTTAACGAGTTCCACTTACCGCTCAGCGAGGAGCAGCGCCGTGAACAGGCATCACGCTGTATGGACTGCGGAGTGCCGTTCTGTCAGAACGGAAAAATGCTCTGCGGAATGATCTCGGGCTGTCCGCTCAACAACCTCATTCCCGAGTGGAACGACCTCCTCTACCACGGTCAGAAGGAACAGGCACTGAGTCGTCTGCTGATGACGAACAACTTCCCGGAATTCACCTCGCGTGTATGTCCGGCACTGTGCGAAAAGGCTTGTATCTGCGGAGTTTACGACTCACCAGTCACCACTAAGGAGAACGAGAATTCGATCATCGAATTCGGTTTCGCAAACGGACTTATGCAGCCTCAGATACCGGCAGTAAGAAGCGGCAAGCGTGTCGCAGTGATCGGCTCAGGTCCGTCGGGACTTGCTGCTGCGGACACCCTCAATAAGCGCGGTCACAATGTTACAGTGTTCGAGCGCTCCGACCGTGTAGGCGGACTGCTTATGTACGGTATCCCGAATATGAAGCTTGAGAAGCACATCATCGAGCGCCGCGTCGAGCTTATGAAAGCTGAGGGCGTGGAGTTCAGGACGAATTCAAACGTTGGCGACAACGTTTCCGCGAGCGATATTCTCAGCAGCTTCGATGCGGTCGTACTTGCCTGCGGTTCGTCAAATCCGCGTGACATCAAGGCTGAGGGACGCGACGCAGAGGGAATTTACTTTGCCGTAGATTTCCTGAAAGCGACCACAAAGAGCCTGCTTGACTCAGATCTTACCGACGGAAAGTTCATCTCCGCCAAGGACAAGAATGTGGTCATAATCGGCGGCGGCGATACCGGAAACGACTGTGTCGGAACCTCTGTCCGTCACGGCTGCAAGTCCGTTGTACAGCTCGAAATGATGCCTAAGCTCCCCGACGAGAGAGCAGAGAACAATCCGTTCCCTCAATACCCGAGGGTGTGCAAAACAGATTACGGTCAGGAGGAAGCGATCGCGGTATTCGGTCACGATCCCCGTATCTACTGCACGACCGTCAAGGAGTTCATCAAGGACGAGAGCGGCAAGCTGTCGGCTGTCAAGACCGTCAAGCTCGAATTCGGAACAGATCCTGAAACCGGCAGACGCACAATGAATGAAGTAGAGGGCAGCGAGGAGATATTACCCTGCGAGCTCTGTCTTATCGCAGCAGGATTTTTAGGCTGTCAGCAGTATATCGCTGATGCTTTCGGAGTATCCCTCGACCAGCGCACAAACGTAAAAACAGCACCCGGCAAACATTCCACAGACGTTGAAAAGGTATTCACCGCAGGCGATATGCACATCGGACAGTCCCTTGTAGTTCGTGCTATCCGTGAGGGACGCGACGCCGCCGCGGAGGTGGACGAATACCTTATGGGCTACACCAATCTATGATACGGAGGCTAAAATGATATATTCAGAAAATGAGATATTGCAGTATATTGAGGAAAACGATGTCAAGTTCGTCAAGCTGACATTCTGCGATATGAAAGGCAGACTGAAAAACATCTCTGTACTTTCATCGGAGCTCGCTGTTACATTCGAGCGCGGAGTCCGCATCACTGCAAAGAAAATTGCAGGCTTTGAGGCGGCAAACGGAAAGGATCTTTTCCTCTTCCCCGACGCTCAGACTATGACCGTTCTCCCGTGGAGACCTCAGCAGGGCAGGGTAATAAGAATGTTCTGCTATATCCGTTACGAGGACGGCACCCCCTTTGAGGGCGACGGCAGATACTTCCTCAAAAAGGCAATGAAGGCGGCAGTTGCGGCAGGCTATTGCTTCCGCTTCGGAACGTCCTGTGAGTTCACTCTTTTCCGCAGGGACGACAGCGGACTTCCTACCAAAACTCCTCACGACTATGCCGGCTACTGTGATGTCGCACCCGACGACAAGGGCGAGAATATCCGCCGCGATGTATGCCTCACACTCGAGCAGATGGGAATTCACCCGATCTCCTCACGTCACGAGAGCGGCTGCGGTCAGCACGAGATAGACTTCAACGCCTCGTCTGCTCTGAAAGCGGCTGATACATTCCTCAGCTTCAAGTCGGCAGTAAAGTCGGTCGCTGAAACTCACAGCGTTCACGCGAGCTTTATGCCGAAGCCGCTCCGCAATGACTGCGGAAACGGTATGCATATCAGCTTCAATATCTTCTCCGACAGCGATATGCTTGAGGAAACAAAGTCGGGTGACAACGGACTGCTGAACAGTGCCGCAGCTGGCATAATGAAGCATATCCGCGAGTTTACTCTGTTCACCAATTCGACCGTGAATTCATATGCAAGACTGGGCGAGTTCACAGCTCCCCGTGATATAATATGGTCGGACGAGGAGGGCTCTCAGCTTATCCGCATGAATCCGGAAAGCGATAACACTTCCGTAGAGCTCCGCGCCGCCGACTGCGTCTGCGATCCGTATTTTGTGCTCGGACTTATGATATACTCGGCACTCGAAGGCATAGAGGAAAATCTTGCTCTGCCTGAAAAAAACACAGGCTCGGAGCGTATGCCCTCCACTCTTGAGGAGGCTGTCTCCTGCACCGAGAGCTCGGAATTCGTGAAGAAGTACGTTCCTGCGAATATACTTGAGGTCCTGCTCGATTACAGCCGCGAGGAATGGCACGAGTATTCTTCCGCTTATGACAAGGAAGCATTCGAGGAAAAACAGTATTTTTACAGTCTCTGACGGAGGTTAGCTTTGGAAAAAATTCTTGTAGTTTCAAGTAATAAAAACGCCTCCGAAGCTCTTGTGAATTTCCTCCGCGATTCGTTTCGCTGTACGCCAAAATTCGTCGAATCAGCCTATCAGGCAAAGACGGCTTTCGACGCTGATCCGTCCGTGGAGCTCGCAGTCATAAACTCACCGCTTATGGACGAATCGGGCTTTGAGCTTGCGGAGTATATTGTTGAAAACACCACTGCCAACTGCATATTTATGATAAAGGAAGAATATGTGGAAAAGGTCGGCGGACGTGCTGAAAAGACCGGTATCATAATCGTCAGCAAGCCATTCAGCCGGACTATGCTGTACCAGATCGTGAAAACGATAGATATAGCCGTCAGCCGCTCATTGAAGCTCTACGAAGAGAACCGTCGGCTCGAAGAAAAGCTCGAAGAGGTACAGGCGATAGACAAAGCGAAGTTTATGCTGATGCAGTACAAGGGTATGACTGAGGAGGAAGCCCACGCTTATCTTGAACAGTACGCTATGAACAAGCGCAAGAAAAAGAGTCTTGCTGCTCTGGCGATAATAGATAAGCTGAGCGAGCAATATTTATAAGTGAGGCGTAGAAAATGTTTGACAGTATTCACGAAGAATGCGGGGTTTTCGGCATATATGAGAACAAGACCTCAGACGTTGCCGCATCAGTCTATTTCGGGCTGTATGCGCTCCAGCACAGAGGTCAGGAGAGCTGCGGCATAACTGTCTGCGACGACGGTATCTTCAGGCATAAGCGTGCTGACGGACTTGTTTCGGAGGTGTTCAGCAAAGATGAACTTGACAAGCTCGGAAGCGGAAATATGGCTGTGGGACACGTCCGCTATTCGACGACCGGCGGTCACAACCACAATAATATCCAGCCCCTCGTTATCCGCCACATCAAGGGAAATATGGCTCTCGTCCACAACGGCAACCTCGTCAATGCTGCGGAGCTTCGCCGCTCGTTTGAGATGTCGGGAGCTATCTTCCACGGCACCTCCGATACCGAGGCGATAGCCTATTCCATAGTCCGCGAGCGCCTTTCAAGCTCGTCAACCGAGCAGGCGGTCGAGCACGCAATGCCATATATCAAAGGAGCTTACTCCTGCATACTGATGACCGCGACAAAGCTCATTGCTTTCCGCGATCCGGACGGCTTCCGTCCGCTGTGTATCGGCAAAACTCACGACGGTGCATACGTTGTGGCGTCGGAGTCCTGCGCCCTCGAAACAGTGGGAGCGGAGTTCCTGCGCGATGTTGATGCCGGCGAGATAGTCGTAATAGGCAGGGAAGGTTTGCGGTCCATACGCACGAACTGCACTAAAAAGCGAAATATCTGCATTTTCGAGTACATCTACTTTGCGCGTCCCGACTCAGTAATAGACGGAGTTTCCGTACATCACGCGCGTCTCAGGGCAGGGGAGCTTCTTGCAAAGCACAGCCCCGTTGATGCGGATATAGTTATCGGCGTCCCTGATTCGGGACTTGACGCGGCTCTCGGCTACGCAAACGAAAGCGGCATACCCTACGGTATCGGCTTCATCAAGAACAAGTACATCGGGCGCAGCTTCATTCAGCCCGAACAGCATCAGCGTGAGAATGCGGTCAAGATCAAGCTCAACGCCGTCCGCGAGAGCGTTGCCGGCAAGCGCGTGATAATGATCGACGATTCGATAGTCCGCGGCACGACGAGCGCGAGAATAGTGAAGCTCCTGCGCGATGCGGGAGCAAAAGAGGTACACGTTCGTATCTCATCGCCGCCGTTCCTGCACACCTGCCACTTCGGCACGGACATAGACTCGGAGGAGAACCTCATCGCAGGAAAGTGCAGCTCCACTGAGGAGATAGCGCAGTACATCGGCGCTGACAGCCTTGCATATCTGCCCGTTGAAAGTCTCGGCGAGCTTGTTGACAACAAGTTCGGCTACTGCAAGGGCTGCTTCACAGGAGCCTATCCGGTAGACGTTTCGGGCGCAGGAAGCAAGAACAAATTTGACGAAAAAATACATAAATGACGTGAACTAAAAAAGCCGCACATCAATGGCGATGTGCAGTGTTTGATATACCTATTATTCGGAGGGATATACTATGTGTACGATAATGGCATACTGCGGCATCAGCGGCGGTACAGAAAAGGTAATGACCGGACTTAAAGCTACGGTCTCACGCGGACCTGACGATCAGAGGATAGTAAAAGTCCCCGGCGGTCTTCTCGGCTTCCAGAGGCTTTCCATAATGGGACTTACTCCCGAGGGAATGCAGCCATTTGAGCTGGACGGCGATTTTGTTGTCTGCAACGGCGAGATATACGGTTTCCGCAAGCAGCGCGACGAACTCATCAGGCTCGGCTATTCATTCCGAAGCGACAGCGACTGCGAGATACTGCTCCCGATGTACCGCGAATACGGCACGGATATGTTCGCAAAGCTGGACGCTGAGTTTGCCTGCGTGATATACGACGGAACGACAAAAGAATTCATAGCTGCCCGGGATCCGATAGGCATTCGTCCACTCTATTACGGAAAGTCCGACGACGGTACGATGGCATTTGCAAGCGAAGCGAAGAACCTCGTGAAGATCTGCAAGAAGATAATGCCGTTTCCGCCCGGACACTACTACAAGGACGGCGAGTTCCACTGCTACTGCGACATAACCGCCGTTGACAAGGTCGTTCACGACGACATAGAAACGGTGTGCAAAAATATTCACGACAAGCTCGTTGCCGGCGTAAAGAAGCGCCTTGACGCTGACGCAAAGGTCGGATTTCTGCTTTCGGGCGGACTTGATTCTTCGCTGGTCTGCTCTATTGCTCAGCGCGAGAGCGACAAGCCGATACGCACCTTCGCAATCGGTATGAACACCGATGCGATCGACCTCAAATACGCTAAACAGGTAGCTGACTACATCGGCAGTGAACACACCGAGGTCATCATCACAAAGGACGATGTTATCGCTGCTTTGGACGACGTTATCCACCTCCTCGGCACTTATGACATCACGACGATCCGCGCAAGTATGGGAATGTATCTCCTCTGCAAGGCTATACACGAGCAGACCGACATTCGCGTGCTTCTGACAGGTGAGATCTCAGATGAGCTGTTCGGCTACAAGTACACCGATTTTGCTCCATCGGCAGAGGCTTTTCAGCAGGAGTCGGTCAAGCGCGTACATGAGCTGCATATGTATGATGTTCTCCGTGCAGACCGCTGTATTTCGGTAAATTCCCTTGAAGCCCGTGTGCCGTTCGGCGACCTTGACTTCGTGAAATACGTTATGGCGATAGACCCTGAGATGAAGCTCAACAAGTACAATAAGGGCAAGTATCTGCTCCGTCACGCTTTCGAGGGAGACTATCTGCCGCACGATATCCTTTACCGTGAAAAGGCAGCGTTCTCGGACGCTGTGGGTCATTCAATGGTTGACTACCTCAAGGAATATGCGAACAACTACTACTCGGACGAGGAGTTCGAGCTGGAATGCACAAAGTTCAGCCACGCAAAGCCCTTCACCAAGGAGTCGCTCCTGTATCGTGAGATATTCGAGAAGTATTATGCCGGAAACAGCGATATGGTAGTTGATTTCTGGATGCCCAACAAGGAATGGGAGGGCTGCAACGTCAACGATCCTTCTGCACGAGTGCTGTCCAACTATGGCGCAAGCGGAGAATAATATAAGCACCTGCTTCGGCAGGTGCTTTTCTTATGCTCTCACAAGGTGGAACGCATTCGGGGAACATCTCGTTATTTCGTAAGCAGTTTCCGCATAAGGCACAGGTCAAACACGTTGAGCTTGCCGTCCTCGCAGAGGTCGCCAGCCTTCCAGTTTTTCAGTTCTGCACCGGGTTTGACAAGCAGCCACTTCTGGAATAATACTAAGTCGGAAATATTGAAGCTGCCGTCAGCGTTCACATCTCCTGCAACGAAAGTCTCACCGAGGAGCGTGTCATTTATCACTTTCAGCAGCGACTTCTCACCCTTTGCGTCCTGAGTGAGCTCCCACATCATAATACCGCCGTAACCATTTGCGAGCTCCGCTTTTTTCGCTATCGTATCAGCCCCGTTATATGCAATGCCGTTGTATCTGTCGGCAGTGTAGTATTCGTCTCCCTTGCTGACAATATCCGCAAATGACATATATGAATTCCAGTCGAGCTCGCCGTCAGCGGTGTAGCCTCTGCCGTAGAACGGCACACCGAGAACGAGCTTTTCCCGCGGTATTTTCTTGCGTTCGGAGAAGTAATCGAGACATTCTTCGGAGTATTCATACGAAGCGTGAGAGTGCGCGTCCTCGTCGTTGTCATAAGCCATAACATTCACGAAATCAAACAATGTAAAGGTTTCAGGAGATACTTTCTCTGCTACCCACTGTGCCGTAGCGGTCGACATCTTCATATCCCTCTCGTCACAGAGAGTGCGGAGCTCCGTACACCAGTCCCCATAGTAGTTCCATATCTCATTACGCGAGCTGAGCTCGATATCGAGGTCGATGCCGTCGAAGTCATAGTTCTCGCAGTAGTCCATTATGTTTGAGTTGAACGCCGCTCGCTCCTCGGGAGTGTCGAGGTGCTTCAGATAGCCGTCACAGCCTCCGCCTCCGCCGAGTGCCGCAAATACCTCGACGTTGCTGCTGTGCGCAGCGGAGATAATGCTTTTCAGCTCACGCTCAGGGATATCGCAGTAAAGCCTGCCGTTATCGTCGGGATTGCAGAACGCGATATTGATATGCGTTAGCTGACTGAGGTCAAGTTCACGGAACGGCTGATAATTCCAGTCGGGAAGGTAACCGACTATCCTGTGCGGAGTATTGTTGTCAGCTGCCGATGAATATGCAGGGACGGCAAGAACAGCCGCAGCTGCTATTGCAATTATTCTGTGTGCTTTCATACTGAATGCCTCCTCGTAATCTGGTTATCTCTATTATAAGCGAACGGAGTATATTTGTCAATCAGCGGAAGGAATTGCTATGTGTTTTTCCAGAAGCAGCGAGATGTTATGCTCATACAGTGCCGCCATTTTTACGATGATACAGTAGATAAGCAGTAAGAATGATCGTGTGCATATCAGTTTCAACGATGCTGCAAACCTGCTGCGGTTCAGAAAGCTTTCTGTATGTCTTTCATATTGCCGAGCAGGAGTACAGCGTCTTCGGAATTGAGGATCATATCCGGTGTCGGCAGTACAAGCTGTTCTTTCGTCTTAACAGCGATGACATTCAGATTATGCTTTTTGCGTATGTCGAGCTCGGTCAGAGTCTTGTTGTTCCATGCTTTGGGCACACGGACTTCATAGATATTGATGTCTCTGTCAAGCTGGAACACGTCGAGGATATCGTCAGAGGCTTCTTTTATCGCAAGTCTGACAGCAGTCTGCTTTTCCGGATATACTGTCTCGTCGGCACCGTTGCGGAGAAGAAATTTTTCCTGAATGTCGTTCTGGGCACGGGAGATGACTTTTCTGGCGCCAAGGTCTTTCAGAAGCGCGGTGGTTTCAAGTGAATCCTGAAAGCTGTCGCTTATTGTAACGATACATACATCAAAATCCGGAATGCCGAGTGAATTCATAAAATCTGCATTTGTGCTGTCACCGATCTGTGCATTCGTAGCATACGGCAATATAGCGTTGATACATTCCTCGTCGCTGTCAACTGCCATTATCTCGCAGCGGAGCTTGACCATTCGTTTTGCGATGTGTATTCCGAACTGACCTGCACCTACTATTAAAACTGATTTCATAATAATTCTCCTTTAATTCTATGATTATCCAACAGTTATCTTTTCCTGCGGAAGTCTTGAGACTTCATTATTTGATGCGAATGCAGCATATATCAGTGTAAGACAGCCGACTCTGCCTGCAAACATCAGTATCATAAGAATGATGTGCGAAGACAGGGAGAGTGATGTGGTTATGCCGAGAGTAAGTCCGGCGGTTCCGAGTGCAGAACCCGTTTCAAAGAGGCAGCTTGTAAGCGGCTTTGAATCTATCATGCAAATTGCGATGCCCGTTGACAGGAAGAGCGTTATGTACATAAACAGTATTGCACCGGCGGTACGGATAGTATCGGCTGAAATACGGCGGTTAAAGCATTCAACATCATTCTTGCGGCGGAACACGCTCAGGGCTGAGAGAAACAATACAGCAACAGTTGATGTTTTCATTCCGCCGGCAGTTGAGCCCGAACATCCGCCGATAAGCATAAGAACGGTCATAAGCATAGCGCTTGGTTCACGCATCACAGAAAAATCAGCAGTATTGAAGCCAGCAGTTCTTGCTGTTACGGACTGGAATGAAGAGTGAAGTATCCTCTCTTTTAACGGTTCATCTGAGTATTCAGCAAAAAAGAAAAACACAGCCGGCAGCAGCAGTAACAGTCCGGTCGTGAAGAGCACGACCTTCGTCTGCAAACGGTATTTTCTGAAATGGTGGCGGTGCTGAACTACATCGTCCCATGTCAGGAAGCCGATACCGCCAGTTATGATGAGAAGCATCAATACTACATTTACATATGCATTCCCGCCGTAGCTTGTCAAAGATGAAAACGGCTCACGCACGCCCATAAGATCGAAGCCTGCATTGCAGAATGCAGATACCGAATGGAAAATAGAGTACCATATCCCTTTCACAGCACCGAAATCCCGGCAGAATACCGGATATAGCAGAGCTGCACCGGTAAGCTCGATAAGAGCTGTGGTTTTAAGTATAAACTTTGTGAGCTTCAGTATTCCTCCGACCTGCGGTGCTGAGATAGAATCCTGCATCATTCCGCGAAAGCCTAAACCTATTTTTCTGCCTGAGAGTCTTGTTATCGTCAGTCCGATTGTGATAACTCCCATACCGCCTATCTGGATAAGTAAAAGTATCACTGCCTGCCCGAACAATGACCAGTGCGTTGCAGTATCCTTAACTACGAGACCTGTAACGCAGGAGGCGGATATAGCTGTAAAAAGAGTGTCCTTGAAAGGGGTAACGGTTCGGCTCTGTGAAGCTATGGGAAGCATAAGCAGGAGTGCCCCGGTAAGTACCAGTATCATAAAGCCAACGCTTATTATTTTGAACGAATTGCGGCCAGCGGTTTTGATTTTATTCTTTTTCATATATTTGCTCCGGAATTGTAGTATTATCATATGTGTGATTTGAAATCATATCATTATAACATATTTATTTCAATTTTGCAAATATCCGCGATCAGAGCTGCATCTCGTCTATAGACAAACGCTTGTGTTAGAATACTATGTCCGAGCCAACCGCAATATCATACTGCCATAACTTCGCCTGCTATTTCAAGCATTGTATCCTTATCCGTACCATTGCTGAGTGAAACTGAATAGAAGTGTCCGTCTCTTATCCACGAAGCTAAGCGGTAATCATCACCATAGCCCTTGAGAGTTACTTCACAGCCGTTCAGCGTTTCGTTCTCAACAGTGGTGAATTCATCGTATTCACCGGTGATATCCTCGGTATCCCTGCCGACTCTGAAACAGCATTCCTCACCTTCGCCGCCGTAGTAATCCAGTTCTGCGAACTTGTCAAACAAAATGGAATAGCTGGTATGCTTCACTTCAAAAGGCAGCTTTGTGATATCGCGGATATCAATGCCGAAATCCTCGGAAAGCTCAGCGGCACTGCTGTATTGCGAAGCTCCGTATGTACCGGTTGCATCAATAGTAGGCAGAGTATTCTGCGTTTCAGTTACAGTTGGTTTATCCGGAGCTTTATCCGGTTTGCCAACGTTCTTCATTACCGTGACCGAGCCTAACACTATCGCAGCACAAGCCGCTGCTGCAATTCCGGCACTTATAATTCTACTGATGCGGCGGCGTTTCTGCTTTGCTCCGACGTTTGCGAGGATACGCTCACGCATTTCATCAGTAAGCTCAATATGTTCCATAATCTCATTATACTTGCTCACAGAAATCATACTCCTCTTTCAGTATTTCCTTGAGTTTAGCTCTCGCACGCTTGAGCCTTGTGCGGATATTCGCACCGGTTTCGCCGAGTATCTCGGCTATCTCGTCAGTCTGATAGCCTTCCTCGTAGAACAGATGAATGACTTCACGGTAGTTCTCCGGAAGCTCCTTAACAGCCTCCCACACGAATGACAAGTCCTCTCTGTTCTCAGAAACGAGCTCGTCTTTAAGCTCGTCCGTGTCACGGAGCTTGTTTTATTCAATCCTGTTTTTTGAAAGATTTGCAGTAACTCTGAGCAGCCACGCCTTTTCATGTTCTTCGCTCTCGAATTCCGGTGCTTTGTCAAGTAGCTTCATCAGGACGTCCTGCAATATCTCCTCGGAGTCCTGCATATTGTGGAGATATGAGTATGCCAGTCTGAGAAGTCTGTTTCCGTGCTTATCCATTATTCCGCGCAGATACTGCTCCTGTGCTTCAGCCTTTGTCGCTGAACGCTTTTTTGCGAAAGGAGCTGCGGCAAAAGCATATATTGCACAGAATATTCTGCGCAGTATCCCTTTTACAGAAAGTGGATTATCTTGTAAAGCAAGTTCCATATCATGCTCCCGTATCAGTGATTTCCTGTGACGATTTCAGCAATATCTGCCTTTGCAGCATCTGCGTCAACTTCGCAGCCTGCCCACGAATTAGTGATCTGAGTGTTCAGCTTCCCGGTACTTGTTTCATTATCTGCATTATCATCGTCGTATTTGCCGAATGTGATCTCGCTGATGTCAGATATTTCCGCATTGCCATTCAGGTCAGCATAAACAGTCACTAATGCGTACTCTGTTTCGGCACCGGGAACCGTTGCTGTGGACTTGCAGAGTAAGCGGTAATTTGAGCCTGCAACAACCTGACTTCCGAGATATGCCACCGGCTCTAAAACTGCACCGGTCAGAGTTTCAGTTGACTTCTCAAATGCCTTCTTCACATCAGCATTCTTTGCTATGTCAGTATCGCCGCTGTTTGCTGACCAGCCGTCGTCAAGTATCTCATCGCCGATAATTGTCTTTGAACCGGTGACCTCAGCATTGCCCTGCAAGTCCTCATATATGTACACAAGGACGATGCACGTTTCAGCGTCCGGAACAGTTGCCTTTCCTCTGCAAAGGATACAGTAATTCGTACCCGCGACCACCTGCGTACCGATAACTGCAAGCGGTTCATACTCCATACCTGCAAGTGCGCCAGTTGCCTTTTCAAAAGCTGCCTTTGCATTCTTGTTTGCGCTGAGTGAAGTGTCGCCTGAAACTGCATTCCAGCCGCCTGCGATCTTTCTGAAATTCTCAGTTGTAGCCATAGTTGTTACCGCCTCTGTTATAGTTTCAGATGTTGTACCGGTATTTATGCTTGCTCCGGGCTTAGAGCCGGATGAACTGTCAACGCTTCCGCAAGCTGTCATAGAAGCTGCCATAACCAGTACCATTGATGCTGCAATAATTTTTTTCATAATAAATACCTGCTTTCTTAGTTATTTAACGGCTCATTTGCCGTTCTGTACTATATACAGCTGAGAAGCAGAAATTGTGACACGATCTGCAAATTTTTTCTAAATTAATACTGTAAGCCAAATTGTTACCGGTAACTGATATCGCGGACTTCGAGAATACGGCTGAGCACATACTGTCCGCTGTCGCGCTCGATAATATCTTCAAACTTCGTCATTGCATACCCTCAAACGCGATCTTAGCCGCTTCTATTTCCATATTGCAAACAAGCTTGTACAGCTTCACGCTCTCAGCCATTGTATCCACAAGGTCGAGAGTTTTCATCAGCTGCATTGAGTTCTGAGGCCGGTAGACCTGCTGAACGAGCATCGGGTATGCCTCAGACTTGTCGGGCAGAAGCCCGAACCCCCTTTAAATCACAGGCATATACAAACAAAAGTCAGGAGGTAGATAACATGAGAAAACGAAACACGACAATAGCGTTACGCTGTACAGAGGAAGAAAGCAAACGTATCCATGAGCTCGCCGAACAGCACGGACTGCGGTTGAATGACTTCGTGATGAGGTGTGCTCTCGGCAAGAAAATCGTCGTCGCAAACGGTATCGACGAAATAGTTCGACAACAGAAAGCTATCGGACGCAACCTCAATCAGATAGCTACGCTTGCCAACATGGACAGGCTGACCGCCGTAAACTTCCAGCCCCTCCTCGATGAACACAGGAAGGTCACGGAGATGATAGGGCAGCTTTTGAAAGAGGTGATGTGATGGCAACTGTCACAGCGATAAGCACCAAACACGGCGGAGGCGGCAAGAAAAGTCTCGAGTACATCTGTCGCGACGATAAGACTGAGGGCAAAAAATATGTGACGTCTCTCAACTGTTCGCTGCCCACAGCGTATCAGGAGTTCAAGAATACTCGTGAGATGTACGGCAAGACTGACGGCATTCGCTACTATCATTTTGTTCAGTCGCATCCAAGTGGATACAATATCGCTCCCGAGCTTGCTCACAAGATCGCAGTTGAGTTTGCCGAGCGAGCCTTCAAAGGTCACGAAGTTGTGGTGGCAACTCACACCGACGCCGACCACATACACTCGCATTTCATTCTCAATGCGGTCAATGCAGACACGGGCTTGAAGTACCACTCCAACAAGTTTACACTGCAAGAACTACGGCAGCTCAGCGATGAGATTTGTCAGAAGTACGGAGTGACAACTCTCACACAGCCCGAGATTGGAAAGCAGACTCACGGCGTGACCACAGGTGAGTACAGGAGTGCCATGCGCAGAGAGAGCTGGAAAATGGATCTCAGCAATACCATTGACGCAGTCATGAAAAGAGCGAAGTCAAAGAAACAATTCCGCTTCTACATGAAGCAGTATGGCTACGATGTGAAATGGGAGGACAGTAGAAAGTACATCACATACACCTGTCCCAACGGCAGGAGATGCCGCGACAACAGGCTTCACGACGCGAGATACAGGAAGGAGAATATGGAATATGAGTTCGAAATACGAAGAAATGAAAGCCGCCTCCAAACAGAATTTGGAGGAAGCGCTGGACATACCGACTATGGTCTGCGTCCCCGACAGCAACTGGCAGGCGGTGATATCACAGCTGAAGTTGCTGACGGATCTGGCAATAGAAACGAAGGCGAAAGTCGACGCTACTATGACATTCGAGGATATGAAAATGCACTTGGAGAATCAACAGACGATATTCGATCAGGTGCTGGAGCAGTCTCAGAAGATACAGGAGCTGACGTCGCAGAACGTGACGGCAGAAGTATCGAAGCTGGAACAGACGACGGAGAACCTGTCATCACAGGCTGGGAAGCTGAACGAGCAGACCTTATCGCAGCTGAGATGCTCCGACGAGCAGAACAGGAAGCACGGATTCAGGCTGCTCCGACTGGTAGTGCTGATAGAGCTCCTGCACCTGATATCGTCAGCGGCATTGCTGCTGTGGCTTCGATAATTGAGGACGAGCCTGCCGACGATACCGAGTACGCTCGGGAACACGTTGACCGCAAGGTTCTCGCAAAGGAGCTCCGTAAAAAGGAAGAGCTCGGTATGCATATGGGGTAACCCAAATCTATAATGAAAGGAATCTTTAAAATGAACAATGCAAACCACATACGAAACATGAACGATACAAATAAAAGGAGAGTTGAATATTGGGAAGAACTATTAAAGAACCGAAAATCAAAAACATCAATGTTAGATTCAATGGAGACAATGCAGGCTTCGACTTGTTTATAAAATCTCTGCTCAGCGACTATCTCCATTCGGGTGATGTAGACAAATCTCCACTGACAGATGTTGTTGATAAGGTAGAAATAAATGAAACATACGAAAAAGCAGTAGACTTCTGAGAAGGTCTGTGGTATGGTGTGTCGTAGCACCAAGCAAGGTGCTGCGACTGCCAATACGAATGGAGGTAAAAATATGAAAGCATGGTTATATTACAGATTGTCACGAGATGAGGACGCTGAGATGAACAGTCTTCAGAATCAGCGTCAGATACTTGTGGACTATGCAGAGCTGAACGGTTACGAAATAACAGGCGAGAGCTTCGATGACAATGTATCAGGTATGACATTCGAGCGAAAGGGACTTCATCAGATCGAGCTCGCAGTCGAGGACGGAAAGGTCGACGTATTGCTGGTCAAGGACTTGTCCCGACTCGGCAGACACCGTACTCGCACGGCATTGTTCATAGACTACCTGCGCGAGAACAATGTCCGAGTATATTCAGTCACAGAAGGCATCGACTCATCAAATGAGAACGACGATATGATAATCGGCTTCAAACAGCTCGTCAACGACTTCTACGCCAAGGACATCGGCAAGAAGGTACGCGCAGGTATACGTCAGAAACAGAAAACGGGAATGCCTGTAAACCTGCCGATGGGCTACTACAAAGATAAATTCACTGGCGAGATACTGGTCGATGAAACGGCAGCAGCGATAGTAAAAGAAGTATTTGAGAAGTTCTTTGCTGGGTATGGACTAAGCACTATTGCTAAGGACTTCAATCGCCGTGGCATAAAATCGCCAGAATATTTCTCACACAGGAAGAAAAATCCGCGGCATACTGAGATTGCCAAAAGATTTTTATGGGCTCAAACAACAGTGAAACGTCTGATACAAAATGAAGCATATACAGGAACACTTGTTAATCATAAGACTGTAACATCGAAGATATACAAGACGAAAGATGTAATACCACCCGAGGAACAGTATCGCCACGATAACTATATGCCTGCAATAATCGACCGCGAGACTTTTGATCAGGCACAGGTGCTCCTTGAGAGCAGACTGAAGAATAACGCACGTTCTAAATTCGGGAATGTTATCCATAGATACTGCGGAATGATAAAATGTGCCGAATGCGGAGCAAGTCTCATCGCCAAGAAGCGAACGGTAGCAGGTCACTCATGGGTGGAGTACACCTGCAACAGCAACCAGCGCTACGGCAACGAATACTGCACTGCTCACACTATCCGCGAGCCTCAACTCGATGAGATAATACACACAGAGCTTGCAATGCTCCGTCAGGAGATACTGGATTCCAGTCAGAAGTACGATGAGATCGTAAAGGACTGGAACAAAAAGAAGCC
>CACXEJ010000009.1 GCA_902766595.1 Ruminococcus flavefaciens
GCTATGGACGTTGAGCTCATCACTCCTATCGCTATCGAAGAGGGACTCCGTTTCGCTATCCGTGAGGGTGGTAGAACAGTTGGTTCAGGCGTTGTTACAAAGATCAACGAATAATTTTTCTTTGACAATCTAAACAGCGACTTTAGGCGGTCGTGCTATCGTGCATGACCGCCTTTTTATTAAATTTTTCATTGTTAAATTTAAAACGATAAAAGGGAATAAGGATTGATAAAATGGAATACGTTATTCAGACAGAGGGACTCTGTAAGCGCTACCACGCTTTCAAGGCTCTCGATAGTATAGATCTGCACGTTCCTAAAGGGGCTATCTACGGTTTCGTCGGCAGAAACGGTGCAGGTAAAACAACTTTCATTCGTATTATTACAGGCGTTGCTTTCAAAACAGAGGGCTCATTCGAGCTCTTCGGGGTAAAGGATACTTCTCCCGAACTCGACAGTGCCCGCTCAAAGATGGGAGCTGTTGTTGAAACTCCGTCAATTTACCTCGATATGACTGCTGAAGATAATATCAAGCAGCAGTGCAGAGTTCTCGGCAAGGATTTCTCCTGCGTCAAGGAGATACTCGAGCTCGTCGGACTCGCAGATACAGGTAAAAAATTAGCCAAGAATTTTTCACTCGGTATGCGTCAGAGACTGGGTATTGCCTTCTCTCTCGTAAGCAACCCCGAGTTTCTCATACTTGATGAGCCGATAAACGGTCTCGATCCTCAGGGTATCATCGAGGTCCGTGAGCTGCTCACAAAGCTCAATCAGGAGCGCGGCATAACTATCCTCATCTCCAGCCACATTCTCGACGAGCTCTCAAAGCTCGCTACACACTACGGTTTTATCGAGCAGGGTAAAATGGTAAAGGAAATGAGTGCTGAGGAGATCGACCACGTCTGTCGCCGCATCAACTACCTCACGGTAAACGATACCAGCCTCCTCGAAGGCGTTCTCAAGGAAATGGGTGCCGATTACAAGATAATTTCAGCGACCGATGCTGAGATCTACTCAGAGATCACGGTAACACCTCTCGTTCTGAAGCTCCACGAAGCTGGCTGCGAAGTAAAGAAGATCTCCGAGCGCCACGAAAGCCTTGAGAGCTTCTTCATCAATCTTATCGGAGGTGTTGAGAAATGAAAAGACTGATCTCAGAAGGTATGGCAAAAGCGAGAAATGCCAAGAGATTTTGGATATGTACATGGATACTCATAGGACTTTCTCTGCTTCAGGTGCTTCTCAACTACGCAGTCGAAAAGCAATCTTCAGCACTTGATTCAAATGTTGATGTGTCAAGCGTGATCTTTGGTATGCTCGGCAATCAGAGCCTCTTTATGGCAATCGTTCCTGCAATGTTCGTGGTTCGTGATTTTACTCAGAACACGGTCCGCAACAAGATAATCTGCGGTCATTCGAGAACAAAGATATACTTTGCACATCTTATCTGCTTTGATGCAGTTGCATTGTTCTATCACATAGTTGCAACACTTTCCTCACTCATCTTTGGTCTTGCAATACTTGGCGGTGCAGATTCACTTGCTCACGGATATGTAGCATATTATTGTGTACACAGTGTTCTTCTCATTTTAGCTTATGCTTCAATGACGATGTTTATTTGTATGCTTATCCGCGGCGTTTCCGGAGCTATCATCGCTTACGTCATCAATACGCTCCTCAGTACATTCGGTATGATAGCAATGCTCGCTTTGAATGGCCACGACAAGCTCGTTGATCTTATCACCTGTGCTGTTCTTGATATGCAGACTTCTCTGCTGCTCGAAGGTATAACTTCTCCCGGTGAATACCCGAACTCGTTTATGAGAGTTGCTATGCCGTTATTTGCGCTTGCTTACATAATCGCACTTCCTATCATCGGTGTAAGAATTTTCAAGCAGACAGACCTCAAGTAATCACAATTTCATACAAAAGCAAAGGGGAAGGACATTTGGTCCTTCCCCTTATTCTATCTGTATACTCTTTCGTACATCGTCTCTGCCCATATGCGGCGCATTGCTTCGTAGCCCTCCTGAGTCGGGTGGACTCCGTCCGAAAGCTGGTCTGTATGGTTACGGAAGTAGTTCTCAAAGTCCGGACCTTTTATGAGCTTGTCACCAAATTCAGCCCACAGCCTGTCGATGACCGCGTTATATGCCGGAAGTCTCTTTCCGACAGCCGGATCGGCAGCAAAGGGTATCTTCGGGAGCACCGGAACTTTCCCGTGTGCAATGACTGACTTTAGCATACAGCGGACGTTGTCGCAGTATTCTTCGGGAGAAATGAGCTTGCCCCAGATATCGTTGGTTCCGTAGGCTATGCTCACGAAGCCGGCAGGCGAGTCTGAGAGCCAGCGTTCGATGTGTTTTCTGCCGTCAGCGGAGGTAGTTCCGCCGATGCCGCCGTTTTCCTGAACCGGTGAGAAGCGTTCGTCAAGATGCTGTATGAACGCAGGAAAGCCTGTTGCAGAGCAGCCGTCCATACCGCAGGCGGTTATGGAGTCGCCGAGGAAGAGCCAGCTGTCCGGTTTGCTGCCGGTAATGCCGTGAACTTCGAAGCGCAGTGAAGCTATGCCGGCGGTCTGACCGCTCACCGAGCTGATATTCAGCCGTATCCAGTTGAAGCCGCTGAATTCTACGATATGCTGCCGGGACGAGTAAAGGTTTCCGTTTACCGCGGCGGCAGTTTTCCAACCGTTTTCGGGAAGCTGACCTCCCGGAGCAGCATTGACCTCTATTGTGTAGCCGAGCGGTATCATATCGCGCGAGAGGTAGCCGCCGATAGGGAAGTAAGTGCTGCCGTTGTACCACACAGCGATGACGCTCTGCCTGAGCGCGGACGGAACATCGGAGAGGTCACAGGCGATGGAGCACGGAACGTCATACTTCCGGAACGTGCCGCTGTCATCAGCCGTTGAATGACCGGAAAAGACCGGTGCGCCGCTGCCTATCAGAGGAGCTGCTGATATTCTGTTTTTGCTGCTGTTTTTCATATTACCACCCATATCCGATTATAGCACACTTCAATATGAATATCAAGAGAAAAATATAAAATAAATAGTTTATTATTCACAAAATAGTATAGACTTTTTGAGCTCAATATGGTATACTTATCTTGTACAGATAAGTACGGATGGAGGCAAGATATATGAAAATGACTTTTATCGGTGCAACTCACGAGGTTACGGGAAGCTGCACATATATTGAAGCCTGCGGTAAGAAGTTCCTTGTGGACTTCGGTATGCAGCAGGGAGAGGATATGTTCGAGAACGTTCAGGTGCCGACTGCGCCCGGAAACATCGACTATGTTCTGCTTACACACGCCCATATCGACCACTCCGGAATGCTTCCGCTGCTCTACGCAGGCGGCTTTTCGGGAGAGATACACTCGACCGTTGCAACATCACACCTTTGCAGCGTAATGCTCCGCGACAGTGCGCACATACAGGAATTTGAAGCAGAGTGGCGCAACCGTAAAGGACAGCGCCGCGGTGAGGACAACTACGAGCCGCTCTACACTATGGATGACGCTATCGGTGCGATAGAGCTGTTCGTGCCGCACAACTACGATGAGGAGTTCGAGCTCTGTGAGGGTATAAAGGTGTCCTTCCGCGATGCCGGACATCTGCTCGGTTCATCGAGCATAATCATAACCATTACCGAGGACGGCGTTACAAAGAAGATAGTGTTCTCCGGCGACATCGGCAACTCGATGCAGCCCCTCATACGCGATCCGCAGTATATCGACAGTGCGGATTATGTCGTTATGGAGTCCACCTACGGCAACCGCGTTCATGACCGCCCCACGGACTATGTGACCGCTCTTACAGCTATCATTCAGAAGACCTTCGACCGCGGCGGCAGTGTCATCATACCGTCGTTTGCAGTCGGAAGAACTCAGGAAATGCTCTACTTCCTGCGCCAGATAAAGGAACAGGGACTTATCAAGGGACACGATGAATTCCCGGTTTATGTGGACAGTCCGCTCGCAAATGAAGCTACCGACATATTCATCAACAACCGCGAGAGCTGCTATGATGAGGAGGCACTCGGCTTTGTACGCCGAGGCATCAACCCCATTGCGTTTGAAAACCTCATCAGAACCGTAACGAGTGACGACTCCCGTGCTATCAACGATGACGTCCGCCCGAAGGTAATAATTTCCGCCAGCGGTATGTGCGAAGCCGGACGTATCAAGCACCACCTCAAGCATAACCTCTGGAAGCCCGAAAATACCATTCTCTTCGTCGGCTATCAGGCAAGCAATACCCTCGGTCGCGGACTCATTGAGGGCGCAAGGAAGGTCAAGCTCTTCGGTGAGACCGTCCGCGTTGCCGCCGAGATAAAACAGCTTCCCGGCATCAGCGGTCACGCTGATGTGAACGGTCTGCTCGACTGGGCAAAGGCTATCAAGGGCGTTCAGAAGTTCTTCATCAACCACGGCGACGCGGCTTCTGCGGACAGCTTTGCTCAGAGACTCCGCGAGGAGCTCGGTATCGACACCTATGCACCGTACAGCGGTGCGGAGTTCGACATAGCTTCCGGCGAGATAACCATTGACGCTGAACCTATGCCGATACCGAAGAAGACACTGAATACGGCGAATATGAGCGTTGCTTACAGCGACCTCGTTGCAGCTGCCGACCGCCTGAGCAGAATGATAAAGCTGTCGGACGGCAGAGCGAACGCCGATATGCGCAAGCTGACAGAGGCTATAAACAGGCTTTGCGAGGAGTGGCAGCTCGACTGATGAAGAAGGCACATCGTATTATCAATATCATCGCTTGGGGAATACTCGCGGCGGCGTTCATACATCTCTGCTTCAAATGGGGAAGTATGCCCGAAATAACCGGCGTTCACTTTGACGATGAGGGAGAATTCGACGTATACGCCAGCAAGAAGTACGTTGCCTATCCTTATATAGTTGGCATAGTATTTCTGCTGCTTTTGCAGCTCGGCGATATAGCTGCAAGGAAAGCAAAGCTCGGTCTGAAAACCAATGCAAAGGGCGAAAGTATCTTCCGTGATGCGATACGCGGACTGCTCGGTCTGAACAAGCTCTTCATAAGCGGTATGGCGGCATACTGGTCTGAGCTTGTGATATACCAGCACAGCTTAACTGAGCGCGCGGTAATGTGTGGAATGCTCCTGCTGTTTGTGGCTTTTCTGACCGTATGCATCTCTGCACCGATACTGAAAATAATATTTCCACAATAAAGAACAAAGGCGGTTCCGTATTAGTTAGCTGCCCTTAGCGGAAAAGTGGCTTTTGCCACGATCACGCGATAAGGGGCTCTCTTCCGAACCGCCTTTGTTCTTTCTGATTTGTCCCTTGCGCGTATGTTGACTTGTCATACGCTGTATCCGTCATATCCCGGAAAAGTGCAGTTTCCGGGATATGTAAAGATCGTCATTTTGTTTTTTGTGACCTCTCTTTTGAGAAGAATGAGGTCAAAGACGTTGAGCTTGCCGTCGTCTGTGAGGTCGGCAGCCTGCTTCTGTGAGTCTGAGAGGGGAGCTCTGCCGAGGAGATAGCCGCTGAGAGTGACAACGTCCGCGATACTGATCTCGCCGTCCTCATTTATGTCGCCGATCGATATATCCTGAGTAGCAAGAGCAAAGAAGTTCACGCACATATAGGTCTGACCGTTGCTGCCGAGAGTGACTGTTTCGCCCTTTTTGACTTTCTTGTCGTATATCTTGAACGTAACATCGTTCGAGGAATTGAGCATAGTTCTCATAAGGGTATAGTCCGCGAGCCAGTCGGGTTCCTGTTCGACTCTGCTGTCGAGCGCGATATGGAGAGTCATATTCCCGCCGGCAGTGAATGTAGCCGTGTCGCCCGTTGTACCCTTTGCGTCGCAGGCAGTCATAAGTATCTCAGCGCCCTCAAGGTTGGACTGGAGCTCAGCGATCGTGAAATCGCGGTCGCCGAATATCAGTGAGCCGACAGAGGCTTTGTCGCCTATATTCCACGAGAGACGCAGAGCGCTCTCTGCGACCTCAACGTTTTTGAAGAGCCTGCCGTTGAGAGGGATAGCCTTTTCGCTGAAAATGAAGCTGTCAGCGTTGAGGAGGTAGCCCTCGCCGCCCGTGAATTTGATATAGAGATTATGGGTACCGGTGATAGTCGGGATATTGGCTTCGATCTCGTGATAGTCATTGAAGCCGCTCGTACCGGAGAATTGTATCGTTGCAGCGGGAGTTCCGCTGAGGCTGTCAGTGTATAGCTCGATACCGGCAGCGTTTCCGGAGAGCTTGGCTTTGAAAGATCTTGCGCCTTGTCCGAAATCCACCTTGCGGTACATTACCCAGTCGCCGTTTTCAACGAAGCCGATGTTCTGACCGCCTTCCACCAGATCTTCTATCTGTATGCCCTCCTGAGAGGCGAAGCTCTCTGCCTCGATAGTCTCGAAAGCTGAGACAGCCGGAGTGGGGGGAGTGGACTGCTCGGGTGAGAGCTCGACTGTTCCGGACGGGAAGGAGTTTGCGGTCAGGTCATTGATGTAGTATTCGATGTTCATATAGCCCTGATCGCAGTAGTCGCCCTTGTAGTCGGTGGGATCGGTCGGATCGAGACCTCTTGCGAGCTCCCAGCTGTCGTCCATACCGTCATTGTCGCTGTCGGTTATTTCCTTTTTGAGGACGGCTGAGGGGTAGCTGTAAGTCACACCGCACTTGATGCTGTACTTATTGAGGTCGGTCACAGAGCTGTTGTAGGCGGCTGTACCGCTGCACGAGCCTGTTCCGGATTTGGTCTCGTTAGCACACTGCTGGTCGATAGCAGTCCTCTTGTTCGGCGCGATACCGTTTCCGGCGAAGTCGATAACGTGGTCGTAGGAAGCCGCCGCACTTTCGCAGGTACCGGCGGTTGAGAGGTTTTCGCCGCTGTTGTCTATCTGGAAAGGCGAAGCGGAGTAGAGGTTGTCCTTGGTGATGCCTATGCCGCTCTTGACTGTAATGCCGTCCCAGTTGTTGTAGGTTATGCCGTTGGCGGATCCGTCCTTGTTTATGAGACGGTTTCCACTGCAGTATATCTTGAAGTTTTCGGGCTTGGTAGTGCTGTCAACGTTCACCCAGTTGTAGCCGCCGGTGGTTGAGTTGCCGGCTTTGAGGGTGTTGTTGACGTAGTTGAGGTGACCTATCGTACCGTAAGCGGTCTGGTAGCCCCAGTCGTAGATAATGTTGTTGGTAAAGTCCGCGACGCCCTGTCCGGGAACCTTTCCGCGGAAGTTGCGTGAGACATTGTGAACGATAAGGTTGTGGTCGTAGGTGAGATTGCTGTTGCCCATCATTATCGCAAAGCCGTGGATACCCTTGTCGTGACCGCCCCAAGAGTTAGCCGGTCCGATGACGGAATACTGCACGGTATAATTCGAGTTGTTGGAATAGAGTCCCCATTGTTCGTCCGAAGCCCAGCCGAGCGAGCAGTGGTCAACGATGGAGTTTGAGCCCTTCGAGCCGCCCCACGCATCGTTGCCTGACGATGTAGCCTTGTAGGGACCGGGGCGCGAGCTGAGATAGCGGCAGATGATATTATCGCCGCCGAAAGCCATTTTGTAGTTCTTGAGAGTGATGCCGGAACCGCCGGGAGCGGTCTGTCCGGCAATGGTGACGTTGCCCATACACGATACGGCGCTTTCGAGCTCGATAGTGCCGCTGACGTCGAAAACGACGATACGGTTGGACTTGCTCACGGCGTCGCGGAAAGAGCCTTCGCCGCTGTCGTTGAGGTTGGTGACGTGGTAAACTTCGCCTCCGCGTCCGCCGGTAGCGTACTTACCGCCGCCGACTGCTCCGGGGAAAGCGAGGAGTCCGACAGAAGCAGAATCGGCGCGGCAGTGCTCTTTTTCCGGAACTATTCCGGAAGTGCAGGAAAAAACTGTAATGAGTCCGGTCAGAAATGAGGCGAGCCTTTTGGTTTTTCCGTACATAATATCCCTCCTGAAAGACAAAGCGCATACTTCACATTATACTTATTATACACTATTCCTGTGAGTTTTGCAATGAATTATTGTACTTTATTTGAGATATTTTAGTACAATTTTCGGCAGCATATATCAGTGTGATGTGTACAAAAGTATACAGCTACTTTTGCAGAGTATTATTATGCATACTGTCAATGGAGATCGGAATAATAAAGCAGCAGCACGGGCGCCGGGACGGCGCCCCTACATTGGGCGAAAATAACGTTGCATTTTGTAGGGGCGGCGTTCCGCCGCCCACAAATATATAATTGACTGACAAATTAAAAAGCACCCTTTCGGGTGCTTTTGATATTTTACTTGTCAAGACCGGCTTCCTCGATGAACTGCTTGTAGAAGTAGGAAGTGGAGTTGATGCCGCTGAGGATATCACTGCTTACGAGTGCGCCGGTATACTTGCCGTCAATAAAGACGTAGCACTTGCCGCTGCCTGCATCAGTGAGGTCGTACTTGAAGTCAGAGCCGTCCTTTTTATGGATAACTGCGCTGTATACGGGATCCTTGAGCTCAGGCTTTGCCTTTACGTCAACAGCTTCGATGTTTTCCTTGGCTATCGACTCAAAGAATGTTTTGAACTGAGTCTCGGCAGGAGAGTCGATCAGATCGAATTCCTTGCCGTTGAGACTGCCCTTCTTGGTCGTGCCGTCATATTCAGCCTTGATGTCAAGATCGCCTGTTTTCAGGTCAAATCCGGTAATATCGGTGATCTCGGCATTTGTAACATTGGTGGTGATGAATGTGAGGACATTCCTCTCAAAGAATACAATATCGCTTGAAACGAATATCATTACCTGACCGGTCTCCTTGATATAAAGGGAGGAGCAGCCGTTTTCGGGATCAAAGCTGGAATTTACGAGGATATTGCGCTCTGTACCGTCGGTTGCCTTGATAGTTGCGGTGTAGGTCGGCTTGTCGAGACCGTACTGCTTTAGGTCGGAAGGATCCTCGTCGCGCATATTCTCGAGGGCAGCCTGTGCCTTTGTGAGAACCAGTGCGAGTGAGTGGACCTTTGTCTGGTCGATCTCAAGACCTGAATACTCGGGCGGCAGTGACCATGTATCGTTTGTATCGCTGTGGGTGAAGTCATATGAGACCTCGTCGCCCTTCTTTACGGTTATCTGCTTTATCTCGCTGTTCTTGTAGGGAATGAGCTTCTTTGAGCGGAGCATTATATGATTTGCTCTCAGGACGCTTCCGTACAGGGAGTCTATCGTGAATACCTTGTCCTTGCCGTCCACTGAGATGTAGTAGTAATCCTGAGTGGGGCTGACTGTTCCGACGTAGATCTTGTAGCTGTCGTCGTCGGTGAAGAGCTCTATCGTTTCGGGCTTATCAAGACCGTACTCCGCGAGCTTTGACTCGTCGTTCTCATAGCTGTCCTCAGCTTTGAGCTGGCAGGCATATGTGCACACGTTCTTGACGTAGGACTGGTCTATGGCGAAATCGCCGCCCTCTGTGAGTACCCACTCTGACTCGTCGTTGAGCTCAACGGTATAGTCGCCGTCGGTGCAGCTGAAGCTGACCTTTTTGACAGCATCGTTTTCAAAGTTGAAGAGCTGGTTTTCGGCTAATGCCTCAGACTTGTTCTGGTCGTCCTTATCCTTCTTGTTCTTGGCTGCGAAGAATGCTCCTACCGAGACACCGGCAGCAACAACGAGTGCTCCGAATGCTAAAACCGGACGTCTTTTCATTATGCGTGCCTCCTTTTGAGCCATACACAGATACCGAAGAGGAGTATAGCAGCCGGCAGGAGAGCTGTGAGTCCCATAAGGCGCTTAGCCTCCGAGGCATCTTTGAATTCCATTGTATCGTAGGCTGTGACCTTGTTTCCGATACCCATCTGGACGTCGTTGTCGAAGAGCCATGTGTTGGCGAAGATAACGAGCCACTTTGATGCATATTCGTCTTCAGACGAAAGATACTTAGGTTCGAGATTTGAGTCGATGATGTCGTTTGAACCTACAACGAAGAGCTTGCCGCCGCTTATTCTGTCATAGGCGTAGAAGCCGAGGTCGAGCTCTTTGTTGCTCAGCTTATTGTTTGCGTAATCCTGAGTATCTTTGTCGCCGCCCATAGCCTTGCTGACAGTAGAGTAGTTGCCCTCAGAGTCAACGGAGTTTCTGATTATCGAGCATACCTCGATCTTTTCGGCGTTGTACTGCGACTCGGGGAGCAGACCGAATGATCTTGTGTTGTAGATACCTGCAACACACAGCTTTTTATAGATAAGTTTGTTGAGGTCGGTCGTGAGATCCTGCGTGAAGTCGTCTGTCTTGAGCGGGAATGTTACTCGGAAGTAGTTGGGGTTCTGAATGTCGTCGTGATCCTTGAACTGGTTTGAGGGGCTGCCCTCAGAAACGATGTTGTAGTCCATTTCGAGACCGTAGGTCTTGAGGAGCTTGTCCAAATTCTGAAATCTGCCCTCGGTGTCGCAGGGACCTGCGAGGATAGCTACCGAGCCGCCCTGTTCGAGGTAGCCGGAAACGAGTGTGTACTCCTTGTCGGTGAGATCCTTCTGAGGACCGGCTATCCAGAGAGCAGCAGTGTTGCCGGGGATAGCACCTGTTTCGTCGAGGTTGAGCTCTGCAACGGCGTAGTTGTCGGACTTTACGGTGTTGACGTAATTCTTGTATTCATCGTTTATGGACTTTTCGCCGTGGCCGGTGAGGAAGTACATAGTCTGGAGAGAGCCAGCTGTGCAGACCTGAATAGCGCCTGCGATGAGTTCTTCTCCGGCGTACTCAACGATCTCGCCCTTCTTGTCCTTGGTCTGATAGATCTTGTTGTGGGCAACGCGCTTGATAGTCTCGCCGCACTTTACGAAAACGTCTCCTCTTTCAACGCCGAGTAAGCCTGAGGGATCAAGCTCCTTAGCCTGTGCAGGCTCCTTGTCGGGATCGAAGCAGGTGAGGGAGATGTTGTCGCGGTTCCTGAGCTCATCAAGTGTATGATAGAGCGCGAGGTAGCTTGGATCCTCCTTGACCTCCTTGAGGCTGTCGAGAAGGAAGAAGACCTCGATATCCTTGTCCGAAGTGCTGTCGAGGAGCTCAACAGTCTTGGAGTTGAGGGTATACTGCTTTGCGGGAGTCATATCGAATACCTTGTCGTTGTAGTTTACGATGAGGTTTATCGGTACGAATACAGCGAGCACGAGAAGTGCCGCGATAATGGCGATAGTGCCGGAGAAATTGGCTTTTTTCTTTGTAGGCTTGTTCTGTGGCTTCTTTTTGTTTTCCATCGTGCTCACCCCCTCTTCCAGCGTCTCTTCTCAATGGAGATGTATGTCCACGAGAGAAGAACTATGATAGCCGAAGCAAAGAATACTATGTCGGAGAGCCTTATGAAGCCAGCCGAGAAGTAAGCAAATCTGGGCTGTGCAGCAAAGGAGTAGAGTACGGACTGGAGCTTGGGGTACTGTGAAATAAAGCCTGAATTTGCGAAATCATCAAGGAAGAGAAATGCGAACATTATCATCTCACCGATGATAGCTGCGATTATGGAGCTCTCAACGAATGACGAGATGAGCATTCCTACGCAGATGAACATCGTGCCCCAGCAGAAGAAGCCTATGTAAGCGCAGATGAGCTGGCTGTAAACAACGCTTCCGTAATGCTCTGTGAGGATAGGGAAGACAGAAGTTCCGGCGATCATAAAGAGGAAAACGGTAACGTTTGCGAGGAACTTAGCGATAACTATCTTCAGTACGCTTACGGGTGAGGTCATAAGGAGGACCTCTGTGCCGAGCTTTCTCTCATCTGAGAATGTACGCATAGTCATTATCGGAATGAGGAATATGAAGTAGATGATAACGTTGTAGAATACCTCCGTGTAGGAGAAGTGAGCGATGGGGCTGTCGATATTTGCGACCTTGCCGCTTATCATATAGGTGAAGAGCAGCAGAAAGAGAGTCGTGAGCGCATATGCGAACGGCGTGAAGAAGAACGAATGCAGCTCCTTCTTATAAATAGGAAACATATTTATTTTTCCTCCTTTTCTTCCGAGCTGCCGTCTGACTCAGCAGCATCTTCTGCGGGAGCCATTTCTTCGAGGAGCTCTTTGAGAGTATTTTTCTTGACCGGACGGTTTACAAGCTCGATGAAAACATTCTCGAGGTTGGGCTTGTCCGTATAGATCTCGAGGATAGTTACCTGATTTTTGAGGAGCTCAGCCATAAGAACGTTGCGGATAGCATCGGCATCGCCGTCGAGGTCAACGGTGAAGGAGTAAATATCGCTGCCCTCATCGTCAATGGCGGTGATCTCCTTGATGCCCTTGGTCATTTCGATGATAGAAGCGGCAGTGGTCTTGTTGCCCTTGACCTTGATGTGGAGCACGAGCTGGCTGTTGAAGGACTTCTCGAGGTTCTCAATAGTGTCGATAGCGCGTATGTCGCCCTTGTTGATGATGACTACACGGTCACAGACCTCGCTGACCTCGCTGAGGATATGCGAACTGAAAATGACAGAGTGATCCTTCTTGAGATCGCGGATTATCTTTCTTACCTCGATGACCTGATTGGGATCGAGACCAACAGTAGGCTCATCGAGAATGAGAAACTTCGGGTTGCCGATGAGAGCCTGAGCAAAGCCCACACGCTGCTTGTAACCCTTTGAGAGGTTGCGTATCAGCTTGCCGCTGACGTCGGTGATCTTGAGGAGCTCCATAACGCGCTTGACCTCGTCCCTCTTTTTGCCGAGGGGGACACGCTTGAGACCGGCGCAGAAGTTGAGGTATTCCTTTACCTTCATATCCGGGTATACCGGAGGGATCTCGGGGAGATAACCAATGTCGCGCTTGGCTTTGACGGGATCCTGAGTGATGTCCACGCCGTTGATGACGACCTTGCCTGCTGACATAGGCAGATAGCCGGTTATCATATTCATAGTAGTTGACTTTCCGGCGCCGTTAGGACCGAGAAAGCCGAGTATCTCATTATCATTTATTGTGAAGCTGATGTCATTGACAGCACGGTGCTTGCCATAGAACTTGGTCAGATTTTCAATAGTGATCATAAGCTGCTCCTTTCCATTGTATAAAATATACTATTTAATGATAGCAGTAATGCAGCCGGCAGGGTGTTGCAGCTGCCGGTGAAAAAACACACTATTTCATTATCGCAGAATTATGTGTACGTTCTGTGAATAAAGGATGAACAAAGTGTTAAATTCGGATAGACGACACACAGGCGTTTATTACACCAATTTAACTAACAGCTAAATATTATCGTCTGTGTGTGTGGATTTTGTGAAAGTTTATTGTGGAGGAAATGAATTTCGTGTGGTAAAGTAAAATGAAAATATCCGTTCACAAAAAGTTAATAAATGCTTTTGGGACTTAAAAAAACAAGTTGGCAAAATATACAAAAAAGCTCATTGGTATGTGTGCATTGCGACAAAATCACAACCGCCCCAAAATGAAAAACTGAGAAACTGTTGACACGGGAGTAAATGTGGAATATAATTAGATTTGAAAATAGTTTGAGAATTGTGTGTTCACTTCGTGAAGTCCACACAGATACGAAGTATTTTCGTATGCGTATCCGCCAGCTTTGGCGGTGCAGATATTTATTCATTTTCAAACCACTTTTAACCAAATCTATTATGAGAGGGGTAAAAAACAAATGATAAGCAAAAAGAACAAGGCACTCGTTGCAAGCATTCTCGCTGCTGGTATGTCAGCTGCTGCTATCGTTCCTACTGCAGCAAGTGCACTTACAACACCGTCTACAACTACGAACTCAAATGCTAAGGGATCAAACGGTTCTTACTCAGCAATGTTCGAGTCACTCTATGACGATGTTATCACAAACGGTGAGAAAAGCGGTTACCTCAGCAAGCAGAACAATGGTGGAAGTTCCTTCGGAATTCCTTACCACGCTGTTGAGACTCTCGTAGTTGAGGCTCCTGACTACGGTCACGAGACAACATCTGAGGCTATGTCCTACATCGTATGGATGGCTTCAATGCACGATGTACTCGCTAAGAAGGGCCTTATCAGCGGTTCAACCGGCGATCTCGCTAAGTCATGGAAGACTCTTGAGGCTATCGTTCCTGGCTGGTCTGAGGCTTCAGGCATCAACAAGACTATCAAGTACAATACAATCTGGACTCAGCCAAGACTTAAGGCTGATCCTAAATCTGAGGAGCCTACTCCTGAGAACTATCCTGACAAGCAGACAGCTCTTGGTAAGGACGCTCTTAACCCGCTGTTCAAGACATTCGCTGCTGCATATTCAGGTGATAACGGTTACTACCTCATGCACTGGCTCGCAGACGTTGATGACTGGTATGGTTTCGGCGGCGGCACACCTGGTGCAGGCACAGGTAAGTTTACATTCATCAATACATTCCAGAGAGGTGAGGAAGAGTCTTGCTTCGAGACAGTTCCTCAGCCTTGTATAGAAGAACTCAAGTACGGTACTAAGACCGGCGGTATCAAGGCTATCTTCAATGGTGACCCCGTTCCTGAGCAGTATGCGTTCACAAACGCACCTGACGCTGAGGACCGTGCTATCCAGGCTGTATACTTTGCAAACCGCTACGGCGCAGGTTCAAGTGATGTATCTGCTCTCGCTGGTAAGATGGGTGACCAGTGCCGTAACGACATGTTCGATAAGTACTATAAGGCAATCGGATGCCAGTCAGCTTCTGCTCCTTCAGATTCTGACGCTTCTAAGTCACTCGGTAACTTCGACAGCCAGCACTACCTCATGGCTTGGTATACATCATGGGGCGGAGCTCTCGAGACATACTACGGCGGCGTTTACGACTGGGCTTGGCAGATCGGCTGCTCACACTCACATCAGTTCTATCAGAATCCTCTCGCTGCTTACGCTCTTCTCTATGATTCGGACATCAACAAGGGTATGAAGTCTGACGGAGCTAACGCTGACTACGAGGAATCACTCAAGAGACAGATCGAAATGTACCAGTGGCTCCAGTCTGTTGACGGACCTTTCGCTGGTGGTTGTACAAATATGTACAATGGTCGTTACGACAAGTATCCTTCTGATCTTCCTACATTCTATGATATGGTATTCACTGCTCACCCTGTATACGCTGACCCGGGTTCAAACCACTGGATCGGTAACCAGGTATGGTCTACACAGCGTCTCGCTGAGCTCTACTACGATGTAGTAACTAACGGCGACAAGACCAACGGCAAGTGCACACCTGGCGGACTCTCACTTGAAAAGGCTCTTGATAAGCTCCTCGAGAGATGGATCGCTTGGTTCGAGAAGAACACTAAGTTCGACTATGTTGACGAAGACGGCAACAAGATGGAGTACGCTATTCCTTCAACTCTTGACTGGGGTAACGGCGGTCACCACACTGACTCCAACTGTGTACCGGATACATGGAAGGGCACATATAACGAGAACGGCAACCAGAAGCTTACTTGTGAGATCAAGGGCTACGGACAGGGAGATATCGGATGTGTATCCTCACTCTGTAATACTCTTATCCACTACGCTGCTGCTAAGAATGTTGATCCTAAGTACGCTAAGGAAGAGGGTACTTCAGTAGCTGAAAAGGGCCTCCTCCTTGCTAACAAGCTCCTCACAGCTCAGTACAACCTCGGCCGTGACGACATCGGTATCGCATTCAAGGATCACAACGGAAGCCTTGACAGACTCTTCACTCAGGAAGTTTACATTCCTTCAAGCTATAAGGGCACAATGCCTGATGGCTCTAAGCTCGAAAAGGGCGCTACATTCAGCTCTATCCGTGAGTCTTACAAGAAGGATAAGATGTATCAGGAGTGCGAGTCTTACTACAAGGGCGAGGGTAAGGATAACAACGGCGACGGCAAGGTTGACGTTAACGACTTCGAGTACTACCTCCACAGATTCTGGCACCACGGTGATGCTATCATGGCATACGGTGAGATGGCTCTCCTCTATCCTGATGTTGAGCCTTACGATCCTATTATTCAGTCTTCTACATCTTCTGAGTCTGAGTCAGAAGTTAAGATGACTAAGTGGGGCGACGCTAACCTCGACAAGCAGGTTAATATCGCTGACGCTGTACTCGTAATGCAGGTTGCTACTAAC
>CACXEJ010000010.1 GCA_902766595.1 Ruminococcus flavefaciens
GAAATATATGTCAAACGAAAAAGGACGCACCGTGTGCGTCCTTTTTGTATTCTGAGCTCTGGCTTCTGAATTCTGATTTGCGGGCGCCGGAACGGCGCCCCTACGGTCTGATTTCTTTTTTCTGAATTCTGACCTCTTTAATCAGTCTCTTCTGAAAATATCGCGTGTGTAGACCTTGTCCGAAATATCGTCAAGGCAGCTGTCATAGCGGTTTGCGATAACAGCGTCGCTGCGCTTCTTGAATTCGTCGAGATCGTTCACGACAAGGCTGCCAAAGAAGGTCTCGCCGTCCTTGAGGGTAGGCTCGTAGATTATGACCTCTGCGCCCTTAGCCTTGATGCGCTTCATAACGCCCTGTATCGAGGACTGGCGGAAGTTATCGCTGTTTGACTTCATTGTGAGCCTGTAAACGCCGATGACAACGTGGCGCTCGCGGCTGCTGTCGAATTCGCTGTTCTCGGAATAGCCGTAATATCCGGCTTTTTCGAGGACTCTTCCGGCGATGAAGTCCTTTCTCGTGCGGTTGGACTGAACGATCGCTGACATCATATCCTGCGGAACGTCCTCATAGTTAGCGAGGAGCTGCTTTGTGTCCTTGGGGAGACAGTATCCGCCGTAGCCGAACGAGGGGTTATTGTAGTGGCTGCCGATACGGGGATCGAGGCAGACACCGTCGATTATCTGCTTTGTATCGAGACCTTTAAGCTCGGCGTAGGTGTCGAGCTCATTGAAGTAGCTTACTCTGAGCGCGAGGTAGGTATTTGCGAAGAGCTTGACCGCCTCTGCCTCGGTAAAGCCCATAAAGAGCGTGTCAATATTCTCCTTGACAGCGCCCTGCTGGAGGAGACCTGCGAAGGTATGTGCAGCTTTTACCAGTCTCTCGTCATTCATATCAGTGCCGACAATGATGCGGCTCGGGTAGAGATTATCGTAGAGAGCCTTGCTCTCGCGGAGGAATTCGGGGCTGAAAATAATATTCTTGCTGCCGGTCTTTTCTCTTATGGAGCGTGTATAGCCTACGGGGATAGTGGACTTGATTACCATTACAGCGTCGGGAGCGTACTTCATAACGAGGTCTATAACAGCCTCAACAGCGCTCGTATCGAAGAAATTCTTGCTGCTGTCGTAATTGGTCGGAGCGGCAATAACTACGAAATCCGCACCTGTATATGCTGCCTCTGCATCGAGAGTCGCTGTGAGGTCAAGCTCCTTCTCTGCGAGGTATTTCTCTATATATTCGTCCTGAATAGGCGATTTTCTGTTGTTTATCAGCTCGACCTTTTCCGGGATTATGTCAACGGCTTTTACTTCGTTGTGCTGAGCGAGCAGAACTGCTATCGAAAGTCCGACATAACCGGTACCCGCAACTGCTATCTTCATATTTTATCCTCCTGTGTTTCAGATGATACCGTTTTCACTGCAAACGGTCCGCTGTATCTTATTATATACCTTTTTTACCCTTTTTGTCAACGGTATGCGCGATATTGACATACCGCCGCATATATGGTATAATGATAATACTTTTAAGGAGGCATATAAATATGAAAAAGTTTATAGCATTTATTACAGCACTTGCGGCACTCAGCTGCACTCTCACAGCCTGCGGAAATTCAGACGACAGCTCATCTTCCGAAAAAGCAGTTTCATCAACATCAGCTTCTTCAGAGACTTCCGGCTCTTCAGAAACAGTTGATGGCAGCGAAAACGGCGCTGACGCTTCTTCTGCTGAGGGCAGCACCGCCGAAGACATTATCCCGAGCGGAGAAACTCAGACCGGCACTTCTATGGAATTCTCAACAGAACCAGAGGAGCTTTCCGGACACATTGTCGGAGATGAAGCTCCTTATATGGCAGACCTCAAAAAGATGTTTGACTGCCTGAACAACAAGGATTTTGCAGGCTATCTCAAATATACATATCCTGCTGAAATACTGGACGCTGCTATGAAGGCTCAGGGAAAGACTCTTGAGTCTATGGCAAAGGAAATGGAAGAGGATATGAAGTCCGAGCAGGCAAAGGAAGCTTTCCCCGTTAAGCTCGGAAAGGTTGCAGAATACGATGAAAATGACGAAACACTGAAGCAGATCCGCCAGAATATCGAAGAATTTCTCAGTGATCCTTCATCTGACACTGATCTGTACAAAGATGCAGGAATTGATATAAAGGCTTATGTGGAGCACGTCAAGGACTGTAAAATAATAGATGTTGAAATGATAGCTACAAACGGAAAGAGCGAAGTTGAAACATTCCTGATATATGAGGTAGACGGCGAAGGCTGGAAGTTTGATGTGACTATGCTCTCAATGCTCTCATATGTGAAAAAGTCAAAGAAAGCATCAGCGAACACCGCTGCAAGCACTATTGATAAGGCAGCGCTTACTGCTATCACAGATATTGACGTGAAGAGCGGTTTCCCGGAAGGCAAGTTCGTACTCGGCGCCAACAGTTCACTCGATGTAAACGTTCCCTCGGGCGTTAATGCAGACGATATACGCAGCGGTATGAAGAACTATTTCGACAAGCTGGACGATTACAACTACTTCGTAGTAATAAAGAACGCAAATGTTTCGATGGTCGTTTGCGAAAAGAAGGAAAGCGACGGAAATGTCGGCATATATCCGCCCGGCACCGAGAACACTGCTACATATGAGGAGCTCTACAAAAAGGCAAAAGCCGGCGAGCTCTATGACGGTTATCAGGAAAATGTCAGCGAAAAGCTGAAGGATAACGAATAAACAAAAAGGACGCCAAAACGTAGGGGCGTATTCTGTGCGCCCTTGTAATTTGGCATTGTAACGCGGAACGCCGAGGGCGGTGCGGGTGTCCGGCGGACACCTCTGCCGTAGGCAGAAGCACCGACCGAACCGACAGGTGAGAACGTTCC
>CACXEJ010000011.1 GCA_902766595.1 Ruminococcus flavefaciens
ATCAACGGCAACAAGATCGGTAAGATCTCACAGATGCTCTATGATACAATGACAGGTATCCAGTGGGGCAAGATCGAGGATACATTCGGCTGGGTAGTTCCTGTTGAATAATAACACAATAATGCGGGCGCCGGGAACGGCGCCCATACTTTTTGTGATTATAACGCTGATTTTGTAGGGGACGGCGTCCTCGACGTCCCGCATAAACAATATAATACAGCGTTTCTGACAAGCGAAAGGACGGACTTGGGTTCGTCCTTCTTTATTTGGAATTAGTAATTGCCTGTTTTACGCGGATAAATATGAACAAATTGTAAACATTTCTCCACACACTTGATTTTTGCGGCAAATAGTTATATACTTGTTTTAGCACTCAACGAATGAGAGTGCTAAATTTTATCCCGGAGATGTTTATAATGGAAACAAAGCAGTTTAAAGCAGAGTCCAGACGACTCCTCGACATGATGATCCACTCGATCTACACTCACAAGGAGATCTTCCTGAGAGAACTTATATCAAACGCCAGCGACGCTATCGACAAGCTCTATTTCAAGTCGCTCACTGACGACAAGGTCGGTCTCAATAAGGACGACTTCGCTATCTGGATAACCGCTGACAAGGACGCTAAAACCCTTAAAATAACCGATAACGGTATCGGTATGACTGAGGAAGAACTCGAAAACAACCTCGGTACTATCGCTAACAGCGGCTCTTTCAAGTTCAAGAACGAGAACAAGCTCGAAGAGGACAATCAGATAATCGGACAGTTTGGCGTAGGCTTCTATTCGGCATTTATGGTTGCCAAGAAGGTGACAGTCATCTCCAAGGCTTACGGCAGCGACAAGGCTTACAAGTGGGAGTCCGAGGGCGTTGACGGCTACACTATTTCAGAGGCTGACAAGACCAGTGCCGGTACTGAGATAATCCTCGAAATGCTCGACGATACTGACGACGAGAACTATTCCGAGTTCCTTGACCAGTACAGGATAAAGTCGCTCGTCAAGAAGTATTCAGACTATATCCGCTTCCCCATCAAGATGGAGGTATCGCACAGCCGTCCGAAGGAGCAGTCCGAGGAGGACAAGGAAGCCAAGAAGCCGCTTGAGTACGAGGACTTCATCGAGGTCGAGACTCTCAACAGTATGGTCCCGCTTTGGAAGAAGAACCGCAGCGAGCTCAAGGAGGAAGACTACAAGCACTTCTACACAGAGAAGTTCTACGATTACAACGAGCCTCTGAAGTATTCACACATCAGCAACGAAATGCCTGCGTATAACGCATTGCTCTATATACCGTCAAAGGCTCCCTTCGACTACTATTCAAGAGAGTACGAAAAGGGACTCCAGCTCTATTCGAACGGTGTCCTCATTATGGACAAGTGCGCAGATCTTCTGCCGGACTATTTCAGCTTCGTAAAGGGACTCGTTGACTCCGAGGATCTCTCGCTGAATATCTCCCGTGAGATGCTCCAGCACGACCGCCAGCTCAAGGCTATCGCAAAGAGCATCGAAAAGACTGTCAGCAGCGAGCTCAAGAAGATGCTCAAGAACGACCGCGAGAACTATGAGAAGTTCTGGGGAGCATTCGGATTACAGCTCAAGTACGGCATTTACAGCGATTTCGGTATGCACAAGGACAAGCTGCAGGAGCTCATAATGTTCACATCGTCAAAGGAAAAGAAGCTGGTAACTCTCGACGAGTACGTTACCGGAATGGGCGAGGAGCAGAAGTACATCTACTACGCAACAGGCGAGAGCATTGCCCGTATCGAGCAGCTTCCGCAGACCGAGCTCGTACGCGACAAGGGCTACGAGATACTCTACCTCACAGACAGCGTGGACGAATTTGCAGTAAAGGCGCTCCGTCAGTACAAGGACAAGGAGTTCCGCTCTGTATCCGCTGACGATCTCGGCATCGACACTGAGGAGAAAAAGGAGGAGCTCAAGGCGAAGGAGGAGGAGAACTCCGATCTTCTCAAGGAGCTTTCTGACGCTCTCAGCGGTAAGGTCGCAAAGGTGGTTCTCTCGCAGAGACTCCGTTCGCACCCGGTATGCCTGACCAGCGAGGGTGAGATCTCACTCGAAATGGAAAAGGTCCTCAACGCAATGCCGAACGGCGAGAAGATACAGGCACAGCGCGTTCTCGAGCTCAACCCCGAGCACGATATATTCGGCAAGCTGAAAGCTGTAAACGAGTCCGGTGATAAGGACAAGCTCGGCAAGTACGCAAAGCTGCTCTACGATCAGGCTCTTCTCATCGAGGGAATGAGCATCGAGGATCCCGTGGAATTCTCGAACCTCATCTGCGAGCTTATGTAAAAGTATTAATGGACGGACCTCGTGTCCGTCCTTATTGCTTCTTGAATTTAATGATAAACGATAAAAAATTATCGTGCAAATTGTATATTTGAAGCTTGATGGAAATGGCTGGTTATTGTATAACATTACAAATTTATCGTTTAACGATAAATAACTATTGACAAACGCTAATCCGTGTGGTAAGATATAGTCATCAAAGGGAAACACAGAGTTCCCGGGAATGGAGGAAATCATTATGACACAGAAAAATGCCAATGTCAAAAACATCAATACTATCGGACTGATAATGCGCATCGCACTTATCATTGCAAGAATATTTGTGGGAATAGCCTTTGTGCTCACGCTCCTCGGCTGCATATTGTCGCTGTGGATGCCGGTGGAGAGCGTAAGGATCAGACCTTCAATACATATGGACGTCGAATATGACGAGCCCAAGGACGGAGAGAAGCTGGTAGAGGGCACAAAGGACGCAAAGTGGGATATCGACGAATTTTCCGTAAAATGGTACCTGAAAGAGAAAAAGGCTGAGAGCGGCAAGGAAGCATTATCGATCGACGGAGAAGTTGAGGAGATAACAGGCAGCCAGATAAAGGGCTTCTTATTCAAGAAGTGCCTGATAGCCACACTCTTTTGCGCAGCAATGTTCGTGGCACTCATCTTCGGCAGCAAGCTCGCTAAGGCTCTTGAAAAGTGCGATACACCTTTCGCTGATGACGTTATCAAAAAGCTGGTGAACTTCGGAAAAGCGCTCATACCGCTCGGAGTATTATCGCTTCTAAGCGGAACTACCGGTATAGCTATCGCATTTGCGGTACTTATACTCTTCCTCTTCGTAAACCTCTTCAAGTACGGCGCAGAGCTTCAGAAGGAAGCCGACGAGACAGTGTGAGGTGAGTATATGGCTATAATCCTAAGACTTGACCGCGTTATGGCGGACAGGAAGATAAGTCTCAACGAGCTCAGCGAGCGGGTTGGCATAAGCAACGTGAACCTCTCCAAGCTCAAGACCGGCAAGGTCAGCGCGATACGCTTTTCGACGCTCGATGCTATATGCCGTGAACTGAACTGCCAGCCGGGGGATATTCTCGAATACTCCTCTGATGAACCGGAAGTAATAACAGAATGATACTGAAAGGACGGACCTCGTGTCCGTCCTTTGTTCTGTTAATAGCCCTCATTTCAATTCTGTTATATCGGGCGCACGGAATGCGCCCCTACATTCTGATTTCTGAATTCTGGCTTCTGACATCTGCTTTCCGGAGGTTTGGAATAATTATTGCCTCCAGTGCTTGAAAGCCGTATCTAAATATGATATAATAATTATGTATGTTTAAAAACACAGTCAATGAATGAGAGGTGCGTATTTTGAACGGCAACAAGGCTCTGATAGAAGAGATAAAGGCAATATACGGTCAGACTGAGCACAAGGCTTATGTCCGCAGCTTCGGCTGTCAGCTCAATGTGTCGGACGGCGAAAAGATAAAGGGCGTTCTCAGCGGTATGGGTTTCACGTTCACAGATGACGAGAGGGAGGCTGACCTTATCATCCTCAACACCTGCGCTGTCAGGGAGTCCGCGGAGGACAGGGTTTTCGGCATAGTCGGCAGTATGAAGAAGCTCAAGGAGGAAAATCCCTCGCTCATTATCGGCATAGCCGGCTGTATGACCGCTCAGGAGCACATTGCCGAAAAGATAAAGCGCTCATATCCTCAGGTGGACATCGTTCTCGGCACCTCCGCCATAAACGGTCTGCCGGCACTTCTGCTCGACTGCCTGCGCGGCAAGAAATTCGGGGCTGATATAGCCGAATACGACGATTTTTCGGCAGCCGTTCCGCAGATACGCGAGAGCAGCTTCAAGGCTTCCGTGCCGATAATGTTCGGCTGCAACAACTTCTGCACCTACTGCATAGTGCCGTATGTCCGCGGCAGGGAGCGCAGCAGGCGTCCGGAGGACATCATCGCAGAGGTCAGGGAACTTGCTGCTTCGGGCTACAAGGAGATAATGCTGCTCGGTCAGAACGTCAATTCCTACGGAAACGACCTCGGCGGCGAGATGAGCTTCCCGCAGCTTCTCCGCGAACTGAACGCGATAGAGGGCAATTTCATCATACGCTTTATGTCGTCCCACCCGAAGGACGCTTCGCGCGAGCTGATAGATACGATATTTGAGTGCGAAAAAGTCGCCAAGCACCTCCACCTGCCCGTACAGAGCGGCAGCAGCGACGTTCTCAGGCGTATGAACCGCCGCTATACTGCGGAAAAGTACCTCGAAACAGTTGACTACATATACAGCAGGGATCCGGATTTTTCTCTCACAACGGACCTGATAGTTGGTTTCCCTGATGAAACAGATGAGGATTTTCAGGCAACACTTGATATAATAAGACGTGTGAAGTTCGACAACATCTACTCGTTCATCTACTCAAAGCGTTCGGGCACGAAGGCTGCTGAGATGCCGGACGCGGTTTCCGACGAGACCAAGAGCCGCCGCATGAGGGAGCTGCTCGAGGCTCAGAGGGAGATCTCCTCAGAGCATTACAAGAGGTTCATAGGCAGACGTATGAGAGTCCTTGCGGACGATGTTTCAAAGAAGCGCAGGGGCTTTCTCACGGGAAAAAGCAGCGAATTCATTATAGTTGAGTTCGAGGGCGACGAGTCCCTCATCGGACAGTTCGTCGATGTTGAGATAACAGACGCTATGAACTGGGCTGTTGTCGGAAAGATAGTTCAAACCAACGGCTGAGCGCCGTTCATTTCAGAAAGGAAGCATTATGCCAGCGATAAAAGTCCTTAGCAAAGAAATATCCGAGCTCATAGCTGCCGGAGAGGTCATTGAGAGACCGGCTTCCGTAATAAAGGAGCTTGTGGAAAACTCTATCGACTCCGGAGCAAGACACATAACCGTCGAGGTGAAAAACGGCGGAACTACCTATATGCGCGTGACCGATGACGGCTGCGGTATGGCTTTTGATGATGTTCCGAAAGCCTTCCTGCGCCACGCCACCAGCAAGATAACCGAGAGATGCGACCTCGATAATATACAGACGCTCGGTTTCAGAGGTGAAGCTCTTGCGTCCGTAGCGGCTGTGTCCAGCGTAGAGGTGATGACCAAGCAGCGCGGTGACACCTACGGTACGCTCTACAAAATAGAGGGCAGCGAAGAGGTCTCACACGAGCAGAGCGGCTGTCCTGACGGTACGACTATCGTCATCCGTGACCTCTTCTACAATGTTCCTGCGCGCCGGAAGTTTATGAAAAAGGACGTAACAGAGGCGAATGCGGTCAGTCAGATACTTCAGAAGATAACGATGTCCCACCCGGACATTGCATTCAAGTTCATACGCGACAACAAGGTCGAGTTCAATTCGAGCGGCGACGGCGAGCTGTATTCTGCGGTATATGCGGTGTACGGCAGGGACTTCGTCCGCGACCTCATCGAGCTCGACTACACCTACAACGGCGTCCATGTCAGCGGATATGCCGTAAAACCGCTTTATTCCCGCGCCAACCGCACCTTTCAGAACTTCTTCGTGAACGGCAGATATGTCCGTTCGAGACTGTGCTCGTCGGCACTCGAAAACGCCTACACCAATATGATAATGACCGGGAAATTCCCGTGCTGTGTTATGATGATAGACCTGCCGCCGGTCGAGATGGACGTCAATATCCACCCGGCAAAGGCGGAGGTGCGCTTCACGAACGAGAAAAATGTCGCGGACGCTATATATTTTGCGGTAAAGAACGCCTTTATGGAGGCTGGGCTGATATATGATTTCGAGCTGAGAAAGCGCGTTGACTGGAAGGAAAAGCATATGGACGAGCCGCCTGCAAAGCAGGAGCAGTTCATCTTCACGCCGATAGACAAGATAGCCGAAACAGAGCAGAAAATGGCGGAAAAAGCTCCGGAAGCCGCTTCTGTAAAGCCTGTCTTTAACGTTCCGGCTGCAAAACCTGAGCCCGAGCCTGAGACTGCCGATATAAAGCCGTTTGAGGCTTACAGCAGACCTGCTGTTGAAGCTCCGGCGGAGGAGACTGTCCCGGAAACTGCTGCGCCTGCCGCTGAGGAAAGAGTTATGGAGCCTGTGCCGGAGGCTGTTCCGGAGCCGGAAAAAGCTCCTGAGCCTGAAAAGGTCGAGGGCTTCAGCTACATAAGCAGTGCGAGCCTGCAAAGGGCAGCCGAGCCGGAGAAGCCTGCCGAACCTGAGGAGTCCGAGTGGACGAAAAAGCCGGAGATCCGCGTGATAGGGGAGGCTTTCGGTGTTTACATAATCGCTGAGACAGCCGACAAGAAAATGGTGATGATAGACAAGCACGCGGCGCACGAGCGCATAATCTTCGAGGATCTCAAGCGCCGGAACTGCCGCCAGTACAGCCAGATGCTGATGACCGGAGTTAAGGTGCTGCTTGCCGGAGACGATTTCAGTGCGCTTGAGTCGAATGCGGAGATGCTTGAGGATATGGGCTTCAGCTTCGATTTTTCGGAGCGTCCGTGCGTTGTGGCGACTGCCGTCCCAACCTTTATTATGGAGCTCGATATGGAGGAGATAATCGCTGAGATAGCCGAAAATCTCCGGCTTTACCGCCACGATCCGCAGTCTCATACGCTGGACGATATGCTGCACACAGTCGCCTGCAAGTCCGCGATACGCGGCAACGACAAGAATTCTCAGCAGGAGCTTCAGGCGCTTGCTGAGCGCGTTTACGGGGACGAGACCATACGTCACTGTCCGCACGGCAGACCGGTTATGTTCGTTATGAACAAGTCGAGCATCGAGCACCAGTTCGGGCGCACATAAGGAGGAGAGCGAAGATGACTCAGACAGGGGATAAACCAAGAGTGCTTGCGGTCGTCGGCCCGACCGCTTCCGGCAAGACGTGGCTGGGTGTACAGCTCGCAAAGCTGTACGGCGGAGAGGTCATATCTGCCGATTCTATGCAGATATACAAGGGTATGGACATAGCCTCCGCGAAGCCCTCTGAGGAGGAGAAAGAGGGGATACCGCATCATCTTATGGACTTCCTCAATATGGACGTGCCTTTCAGTGCTGCTGATTATGTTAAGCTGGCAAAGGAGAAGATAGAGGAAGTTCTCAGCCGCGGAAAGCTGCCGGTGATCGTTGGCGGGACCGGGCTGTATGTGGACTCTCTCCTCGAAAACGTGAAGTTTTCCGAGGGCGGCAGCGATGAGGCTTACCGCGAGGAGCTTATGGCTTTTGCGCGTGAACAGGGTGCGGAAGCCCTTCACGCAAGGCTCGCGGAGACCGATCCGGAAGCCGCTGCGGCTATCCACCCGAACAATATCATCAGAGTTGTGCGCGCGCTCGAGGTCTGTCACGTTACCGGACGGCGTTTCAGTGAGCTGAAAGCTGAGAGCCGTACCGAGGAGAGCCCGTATAATTCGCTGATACTCGGTCTGAACTACGAGGACAGAGCGGTCCTCTACCGCCGGATAGACCTCCGTGTGGAGGAAATGGTGAAAAACGGGCTTATCGAAGAGGCGAGGGAGCTCTGGGAGCGGGGCGGAATGAGAACCTCCGCGAACGCTATCGGCTATAAGGAGCTCATTCCTTACTTCACCGGAGAGATGCCGCTTGAGGAGTGCGTCGCCAAAATTCAGCAGGAAACGCGCCGTTACGCCAAAAGACAACTGACGTGGTTTAGAAAAAATGACCGTATTAAGTGGATTATTTTGGGCGAATTTGATAAAAAGACTGAAATTTTAGAAAAATCACAAAAATGTATAGCAAATTATTGGAATATATGATATAATGTAATGTGTGTATTTCTATTTATAATCAGAAATTATCACGGAGATGTATTATACGGTCACTTACCGTAAATATTAAAGACAGGAGCAATGTGTATGAACAAGACGATAAATCTGCAGGACGTATTCCTCAATCAGTGCAGAAAAGACAAGATCATGGTTACGATAATCCTTACAAACGGATTTCAGTTCAAGGGTATGGTAAGAGGCTTTGACAGCTATGTTGCTATCTTCGACTGCGACGGTAAGCAGCAGCTCGTTTACAAGCACGCTATTTCTACCATTATCCCTGCAAGATCTGTTTCTATCCTCGACGCTGCTGAAAAAAGCGAATAAGGTGTGAGGTAAATGCGCTTTCTAAAGACGGAAAGCAGCTTTATGGTGAAAATGCTGCGCAATACGGTGCTCATTCTCTTCGTTGTTGTCTTCATAAGCGTTATCTATAATATGAAGAACAGAGAGAGCGATACCGAGAGCGCACTTATCGCTGAAGCTACTGCCTCCGCAGAGTTCAAGGGCGTTTTTATCAGAGCCGAACAGCCGATGAAATACAGCGGCAGCGGCGTTCTCGTGTACAATGTCTCCGACGGAGGCAAGCTGGGTAAGGGAAGCGTTATCGCCGAGGCTTATCCGGACGGCTCTCAGATTACCGTCCGCCGCGAGGAAGCTGCCGTGGAGAAACAGCTCGATCTGCTGAAAAAGATACAGAACCCCGGTACCCGTGAGTCTGCCCAGCCGGCAGAGCTCTCCGAAAGTATCGAGGAGATCTACCGCAACCTTATGCTCTGCCGTGACAAGCAGGACTATAAGGAGATCTCAAACCTCAAGGACGAGCTCGTCGTCAATATGAGTACCTATCAGATCATAACCGGTGAGGTCAAGGATTTCAGCCAGCAGATCATAGATCTTCAGCATGAGCTCAACAAGCTCAAGCTTCAGGAAAAGACTTCATCAGAGGTCGTTACTTCCCCGAGATCCTGCTACTTTGTCAGCTATTGCGACGGCTACGAGGAAACGCTCAACAAGAGCTCTCTCGACAGCCTTACCGCAGATCAGCTGCTTGAGATAACCGACGAGCGTTCGGACGATCCGAAGGTCGTGGGAAAGCTCATTGACGGCTATAACTGGTATCTTGCCGGAGTCGTTGACAACTCCCATCAGGAGTATAAGGTCGGCGACTATGTGCGCATACGTCCGGAGTCGTCACAGGATATATTCTCGGCAGAGGTTCTCGATATCAGGGACGACGGCAATCAGAAGAAGTCGGTGCTGATACTTGCCTGCCGCGAATTCAGCAGTGAGCTCGTTCAGCACAGAACTGAGAATATCGAGCTCGTAAGAGGTACCTACCGCGGACTTAAAGTACCGCGTGAGGCTATCAGATTTGTTACGGCTGAAGAAACGACCGGCGAAGGCGAAAACGCTACTACTACCGAAGTCACCTACAAGGGCGTTTATGTTCTCAAGGGCGAACAGGTGCAGTTCAAGAAGATAGACGTTATCTATGAGGGCAGCAATTACGTTCTCTCCTCTCTCGACCATACAGGCGATGACAGCTATCTTGTTCTTTATGACGATATTATGATCGAAGGTGTTGATGACTAAGTGGAGAACGACTTCAGCTATGTAGGTGAAAACCTCGAACGCATCAGGGACAATGTACGCGAAGCCTGCGCTAAGGCAGGAAGAAGCGAGGACAGCGTCAGGATCATGGCTGTCACCAAGACAGTCGCTCCGGAGATCGTGAACTGTGCGATAGAACAGGGAATAGACCTCCTCGGCGAGAACCGCGTTCAGGAGTTTCTCTCAAAAAAAGACAGCTACCTTAAAAGCGCAGAGGTGCATATGATAGGCACGCTCCAGACCAATAAGGTAAAATATATCATAAACGATGTGAGTATGATCCAGTCAGTGGACAGCGAAAAGCTGCTCGGTGAGATCAGCCGCCTTGCCGTGAAGAACGGCAGGACTATGGATATTCTCTGTGAAGTGAATATCGGCGGCGAGGACTCGAAGAGCGGTATCGCTCCCGGCGAGGTCCGCGGACTGCTTGAAAAGGCAGCGCATACCGAGGGTGTCCGTCTGAGAGGGCTTATGACTATACCGCCCCCGTCCGACAGCGACATCTTCCTCGGAAGAATGAAGGAGCTCTACGACAGCTTTGCAGAGGAATTCCACCTCGATGTGCTGTCAATGGGTATGACTCACGATTATGCGGCGGCAGTCCGTATGGGTTCAACGCTCGTAAGAGTCGGAACGGGACTGTTCGGCGCAAGGGATTACTCTCAGAAACGCTGAGAATGATCGAAAAAGCAATTACAGCGGAATGCTGAAAGACCACGGAGATCCGCATTGCTCCCGCGGTGTCAAAAAATAAATATATCAAATGCGGAGAAGGAGTATTTAGGATGAAATTGTTTGAGAACATTAAGGAATTTTTCTTTGCTGCTGAGGACGAGGATTTCGACGAGGCAGATGTACCGGTACGCGCAGGCGGTGAGAGACCTAATTATTCACGTTCAGAAGGCGACGATCCCACAGCAGTTGCTATGGCTGCAAGCGAGGGCGTTACCGGCAGAAGAAACAAGGTCGTAAATATACAGACAACTGCACAGCTTCAGGTAGTTCTCGTAAAGCCTTCTGCTTTCACAGATGCTAAGCAGATCGCAGATCATCTTATCGCTAAGAAGACAGTAGTTCTCAACCTTGAGACAGCTTCTCCCGAGAACAAGAGAAGGATCATTGATTTCCTCGTTGGTGTTGCATATGCTAACGGCGGAAGCCTCAAGCCCGTTGCGAACCTGACATATATCATCACTCCCTATAACGTCGGCTTTATCGGCGAAGACCTCGTGGGCGAGCTGGAGAATAACGGCGTATTTATCTGATGAACACCCCTGAGGACAAGCTGTTTGAGGCAAAACTCGGAGATATGACCGACCGCTGTGAGAGATATTCCTCACCGGTGTATTCCTCGTTCCTTGACGAGAGACAGTGTGTTGTCGCACAGCAGTGGCTGGAGCGCAATGCGGGCGGGCTCGGGTACAGTTTCAGCGGCGGATATGAGGGAGCAAGAAGAAAAATGCTTGCGGTCTTTCCGGTGTTCTGTGCGGAATATGTTGATGACGAGTATCCTATGAAGTGCCTGACGCTGACCTTCCGGAAGGAGGACAAGCTCACACACAGGGATATTCTCGGAACTTTTATGGGACAGCGTTTAAAACGTGAGGTCATCGGGGATATTATAGTCGGTGACGGTGAAGCTCAGACCTTTGTTACGGACATCGCAGCCAAGCTGCTGATGACGTCCCTGACAAAGATCGGAAGAGTCGGCGTAAAACTGACTGACAGCAGAGAGTTTGAGCTCGATACGGAACAGAGCTTCAGGGAGATAGGCGGAACAGTCGCTTCTCTCAGACTCGACTGTGTGGTGAGTCTCGCCGCAGGTCTCAGCCGCGAAAAGGCTGCTGCACTTATCCGTTCCGATAAGGTGGAGATAAACCACTTTCCGGCGGCTTCTGTCTCGCAGGAATTGAATGAGGGAGACGTATTATCAATAAGAGGCAGCGGCAGATATATCCTTTCCGGTATAGACGGTCTGACTAAAAAAGGCCGCATACACATAAATCTTCGTAAATATATTTAGAGGTGAATGAAAATGATAACAGCAAAGGACGTAAGAAATAAGAGATTTGAAAAGGCAGCTTTCGGCTATAAGCAGGAAGAGATCGACGAATTCCTTTCACAGCTCGAGGCTGAGCTCGACGAGATGGAGCGCGAGCGCGCTGAGGCTAACAACAAGATACAGATACTTGCCGACAAGGTAAGAGAATATATGAAGGACGAGGACGCTCTCAAGGACGCTCTTCTCGGCGCTCAGAAGCAGGGACATCAGGTCATCTCCGAGGCTAACGAAAAGGCTGAGGCTATCATCGCTGAGGCTCAGGCAAAGGCTGACGCCCTCGAGGACGAGGCTGTACGCCAGCACGCTGAGGCTATGGAGAAGAACCGCGAGGAGATCGCTAAGGAGAAGGAAGCTCTCATCGAGGCTCAGCAGCAGGTAGCTGACTTCAAGAAGAGCCTCTTCGATATGTACAAGAGCCACCTCGAACTCATCTCATCTATGCCCGAGACCTTTGAGGACGCTGCTGAGGTTTCAGAGCCTGAGACAGCTGAGGAGATCGCTGCTGCTGTTGCAGCTGAATAAGTCTCCGGAGACAGTATATCAATAAATATTAAGCACGAAAGGAGGAGCTTGTCTGACTGAGGCAGGCTCGCGTGAAAATGGCACAGGATTATAATAGCACCCTGAATTTACCGGTAACAGAATTTCCGATGCGTGGAAACCTTCCGAAGAGAGAACCCGAAACTCTCGAAAAATGGGAAAAACAGAGACTCTACTACAAAATGGTAGAAAAGAATAAGGGAAAGAAATCTTATATTCTCCATGACGGACCTCCGTATGCCAACGGAGAGATACACATGGGACACGCTCTCAATAAGACTCTCAAGGACATTATTGTAAAGTATAAGAATATGAGCGGCTTCTGTGCTCCTTACGTTCCCGGCTGGGACACTCACGGACTTCCTATCGAGCTCAAGGCTATGAAGGCTATCGGCGTAAAGGACGGTGCTATCCCGCCCACAGAGCTGAGAAAGCACTGCCGCGAATACGCTATGACACAGGTCGCTAACCAGATGAAGGGCTTCAAGAGACTCGGTTCACTGGGCGACTACGACTACCCCTACCTCACGCTCCGTCCTGAGTATGAGGCAAAGCAGGTCGAGGTATTCGGCACAATGGCTAAGAAGGGCTATATGTACAAGGGACTCAAGCCGGTTTATTGGTGCCCCGACTGTAATACAGCTCTCGCAGAGGCTGAGATCGAGTATTCAAACGATCCCTGCTACTCTATCTACGTCAAGTTCAATGTTACCGATGACAAGGGAATTTTCAGCGGTATGGGACTCGACCTCTCCAAGATATACTTCGTTATCTGGACTACTACCACCTGGACTATCCCCGGCAACCTGGCTATCTGCCTCGGACCGGAGTACAACTATACACTCGTTCACGTTGGCGACGAGTACTATGTAATGGCTGAAGAGCTCGTTAAGACCACTATGGAGACTGCCGGTATCACTGAGTATACCACTGAGGGCATCTTCACAGGTGCAGAGCTCGAGGGTATGAAGACAAAGCACCCCCTCTACGACCGTCCGTCACCTATCATCGTAGGCGACCACGTTACTCTCGAA
>CACXEJ010000012.1 GCA_902766595.1 Ruminococcus flavefaciens
CAGACGCCTCGGCTTCGACAAGGTATTCGATACAGACTTTGCTGCTGACCTCACTATTATGGAAGAGGCTAACGAGTTCGTTGAGCGCGTTCAGAACGGCGGCGTTCTCCCGATGATCACATCATGCTCACCCGGTTGGGTAAAGTTCTGTGAGCACTACTATCCTGAGCTCCTTCCCCACCTTTCAACTTGTAAGTCACCTCAGCAGATGTTCGGCGCAACAGCTAAGACATACTGGGCTGAGAAGATGGGCATTGATCCCAAGAACATCGTTATGGTATCTGTTATGCCTTGTACAGCTAAGAAGTTCGAGATCGGCAGAGACGATCAGAGCGCTGCTGGCGTTCCTGATGTTGATTACTCACTCACAACCCGTGAGCTCGGCAGAATGATTGAGCGCGCTGGTATCCTCTTCAACTCTCTCCCCGATGAGAAGTTTGATGATCCGCTCGGAATTTCAACAGGTGCAGGCGTTATCTTCGGCGCTACCGGCGGTGTTATGGAGGCTGCTCTCAGAACAGCTGTTCATACTCTTACCGGCAAGACTGTTACAGATCTTCCTGAGGTTCGCGGTACTGAGGGTATCAAGAAGGCAACTTATGATGTCGGCGATCTCAAGGTCAATGTTACTGTTGCAAGCGGACTTTCCAACGCAAGAGAAGTTCTCGAGAGCATCAAGAATGGTACTTGTGATTCACAGTTCATCGAGATCATGGCTTGTCCCGGCGGCTGTGTAAACGGCGGCGGTCAGCCTCAGGTTCCTATGGGCATCAGAAACTTCGTTGACATCAGAGCTGAGAGAGCTAAGGTTCTCTACAACCTCGACAAGTCTATGCCTCTCCGTCAGTCTCACGAAAACCCGGCTATCAAGCAGGTTTACGAGGAGTACTTTGAGAAGCCCGGCAGCCACAAGGCTCACGAGGTTCTCCACACATCTTATGTAAAGAGAAAGGTAAACGAGATATGATCGTTTGCTGATGATATGAAGCGGACTTCGGTCCGCTTCTTTTTTGCCTGATTGATTTATGCGCGGAAATGTGCTACAATATAAATCTGAGGGGTGAGAGTATGAAAGTGAACAAGATAAGGCTCGGCTGCCGCAGGGACTCGCTGAGCGGTGAGCTCGGTTCGGGAACGGCTTTTTACTATTTCCGTTCGCCGGTGACGTTCGGGAGCGGTGCTAAGACTGTAACTATGAAAAACGGCTGTGCAGTCCTAATAACAGCCGGACTTGAGAGCGACATAAAGAGCGCCGACGGTCAGCCTATGCGATACGACACGGTTGCCTTCCGGCTTAATTTCGCAGAAAAGCAGTACATAGCATCGCTCGGGATAGTCTACGGTCAGCCGGTGGAGGTCACAGACGATTTTGTCGTATCCGGAATACTCAAGTGCCTGAAAGCTCAGTCCGTGAATGGAGGAAAGAGCTTTGCCGAGTTCTCGGAGCTTGCAATGAGACTCATACTCATCGCCGTAGTGAGCAGTGCTGACGGCGAAAGCGACGTGAAAGAGAAGCGAATTCCGCGGTATTCTGAGCTGAAGGCTATCCGCGAGTCCATATACGAGGATCCGACGAGCGTCTGGGACTCAGAGTCCCTTGCCGATGAAATGGGCATCAGCCGGACTTACTTCCACAGGCTGTATCTTGCAGCGTTCGGCGTGACCTGCCGTCAGGACGTCATAGAGAGCAGACTCACTGCTGCCGCTGACCTCCTTGAAACCACGGATATGTCGGTCAGCGAGATAGCGGAGGAGTGCGGCTACGAGAGCGACTCCTACTTTATGCGGCAGTTCAAGCAGCATAAGGGCTGCACTCCGACCGAGTTCAGGTACCGTTTAAGAAACGATAATGAATAAAAATCGCCAAAACTCTTTACATTTGCTGAAAAATGTGATATAATAATTAAGATTGGTGTAATATCAATGATAATTACAGTCTGCTATATTACGGCAGATGTTCTAAGGAGAGATAGATTTTTATGAGTAACGGCAGCCAGCGCAGAAACCGCAGGAGGCAGTCCGCCAAAAGATACAGGATCAGATTTGACAGGATAGCGGCAGCAGCTCTTGTCCTCATCGTGCTTATAGTTATTCTTACATCGTGTGTGAAGAGCTGTTCAAAGGACGACAAGAAGTCCGACAGCAGCGATACAGCTTCAGCAACAGCAACAGGCACTACCGCAGCACAGTCCTCGATAGTCGATAACCTCGACACAAGCAAACAGACCGACTCGCTCGTTATCACTTCGATAGACGATATGAAGCCGACTGCTTCCGAATTCGTCGTTGAGAGCCACTCAAGAGACGACGTTTATATGGGAAATCTCGTTCTCGTAAACGCTGATAACGAGTATAAGTTCAAGGAAGGCGATACCGACGCCCTCACACTCTACAATAACAGATCAAACGAATATTACAATGTATGCGATTATGTTGTAAAGCTCGACAAGGAGACTCTCGCCAGCCTCGATAACTGGATGAAGGGCTTCTACGAGGCTAAGAAGAACACCGACATCACCGTCATCGGCGGCTACCGTACTCTCGAAGAGCAGAATGACAAGTACAACGGCGGCTATTCCGGTTTCAGAGGCGGCTGCTCCGACTACCACACCGCAAGGACCTTCGACCTCGGTATTTTCCCGAAGGACGGTTCAAGCTCCGGATACTACTCACCGAGAGGTGACTACGCTTGGCTCGACGAGAACGCTGCTGAGTACGGCTTTATCGTAAGATTTCCCGAGGGCAAGGAGGAGCTCACAGGTGAGCACCCCAGAACCCAGACCTACCGCTATGTCGGCAAGCCTCATTCAGTCTACATAAAGCAGAACGGTCTCTGCCTTGAGGAGTATATTGAGAAGATCAAGTCATATACTAATACTGATCCTCTTGAGATAACAGTCGGACAGTCATTCTATCAGGTATACTATGTATCGGCTTCTGCTGAGGGAAATACTGACGTTCCCGTGCCTCAGAACAAGACATATACAGTTTCGGGCAACAACAAGGACGGCTTTATCGTAACAGTCAGCTTAAACTAAAAACTTTCGTCCCCCGTAAGGGGGACGTGTTCGATATACGGAAAAAAGGAGATAACAGTGAGAAAAATACCCCTTATGCTGTGCGCGGTGATGCTCGCGGCAGCTTGCGGCGGCTGCGGAAGCAAGGACAGGGGAGACGGTGCAGGACATATGTATGATGCTCCGCTCCAGGGCAACCCCAAGAGTCTCGATCCTCAGTTTGCCAGCGATCCCTCGTCAAATACGGTCATAAAAAATATGTACAGCGGTCTGATGAAGACCGATGACAACGGCAATATAAGCTGCTGCAACGCGGAGAAGTACACGGTCTCCGACGACGGTCTGACCTATACATTTCAGCTCCGGAAGGACAACTACTGGTTCATCGACAAAAACGGCAACGACAACATCGAAAAGAACGAGTATTTCCCGGTAACTGCCGGCGATTACGTCTATGCGCTCCAGAGGGTGCTCGATCCGAAGATGCAGTCGCCCTACGCTGAATACTACTCCTGCATACAGGGCGGCAGCAAGATAATCAGCGGACAGCTCGAAGCAGCTTCTGCCGGCGTAAAGGCGAAGGACAGCTACACGCTTGAGATAAAGCTCGACTATCCCTCATCGGAGTTCCTGAATTTGCTCGCGGCTGCACCTTCTTACCCGTGCAACAAGGAGTTCTTCGACTCGACCAAGGGCACATACGGACTCAATGACAAGTCGGTTATGTCGAACGGAGCGTTCTATATGCGCCAGTGGATGTTTGATCCCTACGGTCACCACAATATCCTCTATATGCGCCGCAACGACGTCAACACCAACCTTGACTATCAGGTGATACCGTCTTATCTGAGCTTCACTATCCAGAACAATGAAGAGGACGTCCGCGACTGCTTCAAGGACGACGAGATAGAGTGCTTCACGACATTCAGCGGTTCGGACAGCGCAAAGAAGAACAATATCACGAGCAAGAGCGCTACAACGCTCGGACTCGTTTTCAACGACAAGAACGGTTATTTTGCGAGTGCAGCGCTTCGGAAAGCAGTTGCGCTCTCGGTCAACAGGGAGCAGCTTGCTGATGAGCTGAGCGACGATATACAGGCTGCATACGGTATAATACCGCCGGCTGCAAGGCTTGCCGGACGCAGTTACAGGGAAATGGCTTCGGACAGGGTGTTCGACTGCTACGATCCCGAAAAGGCAAAGGATCTCGTTCAGAGGGCAAAGAACGAGCTCGGTGTCGGTTCGCTCGAGAATGTGAAGATAATGGTCTGTGCCGATACGGTGAATTCCTCCTACCTCCACCTCATAACGCAGAACTGGCAGGACGTTCTCGGCGTGTATATCGGCATCGAGGACGTTTCCGAGGAGGAGTTTTACAGGCGGCTCGACGAGCACGACTTCTCAATAGCGCTCTATCCTCTCAGGGGCAGCCTCAGTGCAGCTTATTCTGTTTTTGAAAAGTTCGAGAGCGACAGCAAACTCAAGTCAGCGTCCGACGGCGTTAAGCACCTTGAGGAGATACTTCGCTGCACTACCGTTTCCGAAACTGCGGAGAAGTGTACTGCGGCTGAACGCGCGATACTCGAAAAATACGGCTTTGTGCCGGTGTTCTACAAGAATTCTTATCTCGTTGCCGACAAGGACAACGAGGACATTTTCTTCGATCCGTTCACAGGAGCGGTCGATTACAGGCTTGCAAAGAATTACAGCTGAGAATGACAGGAGTTGATGATCTGTGGACATAATGAGCTTTTACAAGGGCAATGAATTCGAGGCATATGAGTTTTACGGCGCTCATATCACTGAGGACGGCGTTGTTTTCAGGACCTATGCGCCGAACGCCTCAAAGGTCTCGCTGATATGCGACCTCTCCGAGTGGGAGGAGCTGCCTATGGAACAGATCATCGACGGCAGATCCTACGAACTGACGCTCCCGGAGGCTGAGGAAGGTATGCGGTACAAGTACCGTATTTACGACAAAAACGGCAGCTTCATAGATCACGCCGATCCCTATGCTTTCGGAGCAGAGCTCCGTCCGGGGACCTGTTCTGTTGTCCGGAGCATAGAGGGCTTCAGCTTTACAGACGAGAAGTGGCTTGAAAAGCGTACCGATCACCGCAGTGAGCCTATGAACATCTACGAGGTACACCTCGGATCTTGGAGGAGAAAGTCCGATGAGGACGAGGAGGGCTGGTACAGTTATTCGGAGATCGCCGACGAGCTCGCGGAATATGCCGGCAAATACGGCTACAATTACATTGAGCTTATGCCGCTCGGTGAACACCCCTGTGACGAGTCGTGGGGCTATCAGGCGACAGGCTTCTTTGCTCCGACCGCAAGGTACGGAACTCCGAAGCAGCTTATGGAGCTTGTGGATAAGTGTCACAGCCGCGGCATAGGAGTCATCGTTGACTTTGTACCGGTACATTTTGCCGTTGACCACTACGGTCTGACCGAGTATGACGGCACGAAGCTCTATGAGCACCCCACTGACGACATCGGCTACAACGAGTGGGGAAGCCGCAATTTCATACATTCCAAGGGCGAGGTGCAGAGCTTTATCCAGTCAGCGGCGAACTACTGGCTGAGTGTCTACCACTTCGACGGTTTGCGTATGGACGCTATCCGCAATATGATATACTGGAACGGTGAAGAGGGACGCGGTGAGAACCTCAAGGCGATCGGTTTCCTGAAGTCGATGAACAGCGGTCTGAAAGCGCGTCACCCCTCTGCGGTGATAGCGGCGGAGGACTCCTCCTCGTATCCGAAGGTAACGGCTCCGGTGTTCGACGGCGGACTCGGCTTCGATTACAAGTGGGATCTCGGCTGGATGCACGACACGCTGGAATATTTCCAGAGCGCGCCGATGTATCGCACAAGGGACTACCACAAGCTGACTTTCTCGATGCTCTATTTCTACAATGAGAAGTTCATACTTCCGCTCTCGCACGACGAGGTCGTCCACGGAAAGGCGACCGTCGCGCAGAAGATGAACGGTCAGTACCCCGATAAATTCCCGCAGGCAAGGGCTTTGTATATGTATATGATCGCTCACCCAGGCAAGAAGCTCAACTTTATGGGCAGTGAATTCGCACAGCTCCGTGAGTGGGACGAGAAGCGCCAGCAGGACTGGGATATGCTGAAATACCCGATGCACGACTCTTTCCGGGAGTACATACGTCAGCTGAATATGATCTACCTGAAATACAGTGCGCTGCATTACGACTTCGATCCCACCAACTTCTGCTGGGAGGACTGCAACTCGGCTCTGCGATGTGTATATGCGATGAGGCGAAAGAGTGCAGAGGGAGACATACTGGCTGTGCTGAACTTTTCTGACTGGTATCAGGCGGATTATACAGTTAACGTTGGCAAGGGACACAAGCTGACTCTCCTGCTTGACTCAGACTGGCAGAGCTTCAGCGGAAGGACTCCCGACGGCAAAAGCGACTATACTTACAGTGACGATACTATAAAACTGAATATACCTCCATTCAGCGGAATGATGTTCCTGCTTGAAAAAGAGGACGGCGAATAATGAGAAAAACCGGCAGTCTACTGGCTGCCGGTCTTTCTTTTATCTGAAAGGTGTGTGCGGCAGCGCCGGCAGTGTGCGGACCGGCGGCTGCCCTGAGCGCTCCGGAGGTATAAGGGAGCGCAGATGGAAAAGTGGTTTGTTATGTCTTGTTTATATCCTATGCTCATATTATAGCGCATAGAACGCCTGAATGCAATAACAGGGAGTTTTCAGCTCTGAAACATTTTGGGATATTTTTGCTTACGCAGCGATATAAAGGAGTTACATAATTCTGACAAAAGTGACAATGCTGTTTTTTTATATCATAAGACTGTAAGAAATTTCTTTGTACCTTTCGGGCATTTCAGCATAAAATAGAATAAGCAGCAATAACGAAGCGCCGTCCGGAGTGGTATGATGCCCGTGAACAGCTTCAGGACGAAAGGCGTTATCCGGACGGCTGCTTTGATATAGTTATCGGGACTATCCGCAGAGGGCAGTCCCGATATTTGCGTATAAATGAAAACGACCGGACTGCTATGGTCCGGAAGTTTTCTCTGGAAGTTTGTTATAGTAGTAAAACCGTATGCAGCATACGGTAAGCTGGCAAAATAAGTATTTGCAAATGGCATATACTAATTTTATCACATTGCGGGCTGGAATATGTTAACAAATTGTGAACATTTGTGAAAATACCCGAAAAGATCGTAAGTATTTGCTTTTGAAATGTGCATATTGTAAATACTTGCTTAAATAATACCGCTTGTATAGAGAAATATACAAAAGAAACAGCCGGGTTTCAAACCGGCTGTTATGGATCATTGATGATCGGTCGTTTCGGAAGAAGCTTCCTTTGAGGTCTTGAGTATCTGGATCTTGGACTTGCTTATTGCCCATACCCTCGTGTGCTCCGAACAGCTTACTGTAACATCTGCTGAGAACTGCGATGAGTTGAAGTCAGAGGAGCTTGTAGCGTCGCTTAAGAGGAGGTCAACATTAGCCGTGAAGTCATTTGTTGTGAGTTCAGCGAGCGTCTCCTTCGGACCGATAACAGTTACCTTGATAGTATCGGTAATGACGCTGTATTCGTAATCAGACGAAGGTTTGTTCAGGAGATTGATATTATTGATGTAGAAGTCCTTGGTATCGAGATCGGTCTTATCAAGTTCGACGGTAACAGTGTTGAAGTTGCTGAGGTTCTTGAGTCCGTACTTGTTAATGTTTGCACTGATGTCGAACGATGCGGAGTAATCGAGACCTATATCGCTGAGCTTGATGCTTCCGATGTCAAAAGTATCGGGCAGCTCGGTCTGAGCGTTTCCGGAAGCGAGCGTGATAGACTCCTTCGATAGCTTGAGGCGCTTCATCAGCCAGTCTGTGTCGAAATCGTTAGGTGCGTCGATAGCGACCTTTAGCGGTACGGTCTTCTGAGTGAGTACCGGCACCTTTATGATAAAGCTGGTCTTGTCGAAGGTCATCTTATCCTGATTGATGATAGAACCGTCCTCGCCGTAGAGCTCTATCTTATCGCTCTGAACGGTGTAGGAAGCGTTGAGCGTTTCCTCTTTTTCCGAAACAGCGAAGCAGCCGTTTTCAGTGTCGATCTTGTCGAGCTGGGCGGAGGGGCCGGTGATGTTGACAACATCGGGTTCACAGGTGACGGCATCGTTGTCGATGATCTTGTCATTGCCCGAGAGCTTGATATTCTGGATCTTGGGTTTTACCTTGAACTCCCTTGTCTCGTACTTGTCGATAAAGACGGTAGCGGTCGAAGGGGTGATAGAATCGACCTCGTAGTTGATATTGCTGTTGCCCCTGACCTTTATCGAGAGAGTTTTCTTACCTGTCGTTGTGACGTTATTGGCGTCGATGTAAGCAGTAAGGCTGTCGGAATTGAGGTTGCCGACCTGAGTACGGCTGCCCTTTATCCTGACCTTGACTGTTTCGACATCGCAGTCGATGACGGTAAGTCCCATATCCGAAGCGGAGGTGCCGCTCAGGTCGAGACTCAGCTCGACATTTTCGATAGTTTTGGGTACTGACGGATAGAAGGTCATCGAGATGACAAACCAAAGCAGTATCGCGATTATCAGGGAGTATATAGCCAGTGAAAGGTTATTCTGAGCGCCTTTCACCAGCTTTGATCTGATTTTTTTGAAGACTGTCAATCCTTTTTCCTCCTTTCCGAGTGGGAGGAGAAGAGCTTTCTGCCCGGGATAGAGAGCTCGTTCTGATCATATATCTCCTTGGTGAGGAGGTTCTTGAGCTTATCGTGGGTGTAGTCTCTTGTGAGAACGCCGTTCATAGCGACAGAGATCTGACCTGTCTCCTCTGAAACGACGATAACGATAGCGTCGGAGTTTTCACTCATACCGATAGCAGCTCTGTGACGTGAACCGAGCCGCTTGTTTATCTGCTCGTCCTTCTGCGGCTTGGGCAGGAAGCAGGCGGCAGCGAGTATGATGCCGTCGCGCATAATCACCGCGCCGTCGTGAAGGGGAGTCTTGGGGTAGAAGATGTTTCCGAAAACCTCCTTGCTCGGGGTAGCGTTGAGTATGGTACCGGTCTCGATCTGTTCGCCGAGCCTTACCTGACGTTCAACGACTATCAGCGCACCGGTAAGTGTCGCGGAGAGTTCAACGCAGGAGTCGCAGATAGCATCAATAGCGTGTTCCCACATCTGTTCCACCTCATCGGAACTCTGACCGATGCCGAATATCTTCATACCGAACTTTGTTCTTCCGGCTTTTTCGAGAGCTCTTCGTAGCTCAGGCTGGAAGAGTATTATGGCAGCGATAAAACCGTTGCTGAGAGTCTGCTTCAGGAGGTATGTGACCGTCTTGAGCTGAAGGAAATCACTGATAAAATAGCCGGCAACAAGGAGTATGATACCTTTTACGAGCTGACCGGCTCTTGTTTCACGGATAAGCTTGAGTAATATGTAAATGACGTAGGCAAGAATGAGTACGTCTACAAGGTCTCTGAACTGGAGGGTGCTGATAATACTGAGAAAAGCATCTTTAATATCATGCAGCGACATAATGGTTCACTTCCTTTCTCGGTTTCTTCTGATCCACAATTGCAGCAGCGCTGTATATATATCGCGCTGTAAAAGTCTATGTAATGAGGGAGAGCTAACATTTGGCTGACTGCACAATCCCTCATATTAATATTGTACCACAAATTCAGATAATTTCAATAGTTTTTGCGAATTTTTTAATCTCTTAACAGCTTTTTTATTTCATCTGCGAGTGCAGCGGCATCGCTTTCACGGCTGAAAACTGACGGCGCAAAGCGGATAGTACCGTTTTCTGTGCCGAGACAGGTATGAGAGAGGGCAGCGCAGTGGTAGCCGGCTCTGAGGCAGTAACCGGCTTCGGACAGCTTCGCGGCAGCCTTTTCCGGCGCTATGCCGTCAATGGTGAACGAAACTATCGGCACATACGAAGCTGTGCTGTCTCTCAGAACGGTCACTCCGGGCAGATTAACGAGCTCGTTGATAAAACGCCGGCATATACCGGTCTCGTGCCGGAATATCCTTTCAGTGCCGAGTCTGCTGACGAACTCGATCCCGGCTTTCAGTGACATTATGCCGGGGATATTGAGCGTTCCGCTCTCGAGGGCTTCCGGCAGCAGCAAGGGCTGTTCGAGGTCGGCCGAAGCAGTACCTGTGCCGCCCTGTATTATCGGTTCTATCGGATATCTGCCGTCGCTTATCAGAAGTCCTGTTCCGGTGAGACCGTACAGCCCCTTGTGACCTGCTGTGCATAGTATATTGATGCCGTCGCTCAGCTTTACGTCAACGACTCCGCAAGCCTGAGCTCCGTCTGCGATGAAGCAGATACCGTTCTCCTTACAGAGCTCGCCTATGCGTTTCCACGGCAGGAGCTGTCCGGTGACATTGCTCGCGAGGGTAGAGACTATCGCCTTTGTGTCCCTGCGTATCAGATGCCGGAAACTCTCGACCGTTTTATCGTCATCGGGATAGACCTTTGCAACCGAGAGCGATACCCTCCCCGAAGAAGCGAGAGCCGCTGCCGGACGGGCAACGGAATTGTGTTCAAGGCAGCTTATTATCATATGACCGCCGCCGCGCATAATGCCTTGTACAGCCATATTAAGAGCGTGAGTGCAGTTGAGGGTGAAAACTGTGTTTTCGGGTTGAGCTCCGAAGAAAGTGGCAGCGGTCTCCCTTGCGGAATAGACTGCCGCGGAGCTCTTCATAGCGAGGGCGTGACCGCCTCTGCCTGCATTGCCGCCGAGCTGCCTGACTGCATCGGCAGCAGCACGTCTGACACATTCGGGTTTGGGGAAGGTAGTTGCAGCGTTGTCAAAGTTTACCGGCATCATCAGTCCCTCCTCCGCGGACGTTGGTATAGGGCACGGAATATGCCCGGAGTATATCAAGTGCTTCCGGACAGCCGCCCTTTATGATAAGGGAAAATCCGCAGCCGCCTCCGGGACGTTCATTTCTCTTTATTTCACAGGGATACCCTCTCGCTCTCAGGAGCTTTTCTCCTTTCACCGCGTAGGTGTAAGAGGGCATTTCCGCAATACATACTGTCATTGTATCCCCCCTGACCGGAACTGTGCAGTACAGCCTGAACAGGGTACATTCCATTATATGCAGACTGCCGGAAAAAGTTAAAGGACAGCATAAAGCTGTCCTTTGAGAGTATAAATAAAATCCGGAATAATTAAGCAACCGTAGGGGCGGCGTTCCGCCGCCCGCAAATCAGATGTTAGAAGCCGGAATTCAGAAATCAGAATTGTAGGGAACGCCGCCCTTTGGGCGCCCTTTTTAATATTAATAATTCCCTAAATCACAGGCGCCGGAACGGCGCCCCTACGCTCGGGCTGTTTTATGTTTTCATTTTGTAGGGGACGGCGTCTTCGACGTCCCGCGTTGCATTATGCCAAATGGCACGGACGCCCGAAGGGCGCCCCTACATTGATTTCAGCATAAATTTTCATTATTCGCGGGCGCACGGAATGCGCCCCTACTGTTTTCTATGATCTGATCTCTGATCTCTGAGAACCGTCAGGCTACACGTTCAACTTCGTAGCCCATATCCTTGAGAAGATCGTCAACGCCCTTGTCACCGGCATAGTGAGCACTTCCCACCATAAAGAGGTACTTCTTTCCCTCCTTGAGATATTCGGAAGCCTTTTCCGCCATACCCTTGTTGCGGTCAAAGAGCATTTTGTTGTTGAAGTCCTCCTGATCGTCCTTGAGGTCGTCGGGGACCTGAGAGTTGTCAGTAAAGAGCTCGACGAAGCAGTCGATGTCGCCGGTAGCCCATTTGTCGTACATAAAACTGAGCTGAAGATTTGTTACAGCAGGATCGACGTTTTCCACCTTGTAATTCTTGATGAGGTAGTCGGCGTAATCGTCGCTGTAAGCGGTGAGAGCATTAGCCTGTATCTCAAGCGTTTCGATGTTTACGACTTCCTTGCCGTCTTTTCTGCACATATCCGTGAAGTAGGTCTCGAAACCGGCAGCTGTTACTCCCTCGACCTTTGAGCTTGCAGCGGACTGTATCAGATCAAGCCACGCACCTGCCTTATAGCTGTCATATATCGGATTATAGGCGTTAGCGTCCTCGAGGAGCTTTTTGCCGTTTTCGTAAGCCTCTTTGGAGATATGGTCAGTGACCTTTGAACCGTCCGTGTATATCAGGTATGAAGCGAGCTCCTGCATCTTCGTCGTATCAGACATTACATCGGACATATCGTATTCGACCGCAACTCCCTCACATTCGTCATATGCTTCGAGGATATAGTCGGGGAGAGTTATCTCGTTGAGGTCGAGTATGTGAAGAGTGCCGATGAGGTTTATCGAGTTTCCGGTAGCAGGATCAGTGACCTTCCACATAGCCGGTTCCGGAGTAGTATCGTTTATGAATGAGCTCACGGAAGCCGGTTCGGAGCTCTCCTCGGTATTGCTTTCGGTCTCGGAGGTGCTTTCAGACTCGGACTCGGTTTCGGAGACCGCTTCGGTCGTGGTAATAGACGGGAGTATGCCTTTGCTCTTTCTGCTCTCTGATGACTCAACGTACTCTTCGCAGGATACAGCCGAGCAGGTGAGGACGAGAGCTGAAAGCAGTACGGCAGTTCTTATGATCTTCATATATCCAATTCCTTTATCATTGTAAGGACTGCTTATCAGTCCATAGCCTTCTTTATTGCAGCCATAAGCTCGCCGTATGTCTCAAAGGCAGGGAGCTCGGGGTTGTCAGCCTTGATCTTGTCGGTGCTCTTGAAGAGAAAGCCAGCCTTGCTTGCCTTTATCATAGCGAGGTCGTTGTAGCTGTCACCGCTTGCGATAGTCTCAAAGCCGATAGACTGGAGAGCC
>CACXEJ010000013.1 GCA_902766595.1 Ruminococcus flavefaciens
ACTCAAATTGTGCCGCTATTGCGTAACACCACTTCAGACTCCAGCAAGTCCTATTCATTCACGCAGAATCACGGGAACGCTTACTGATATTTTTCGGCATTCCGGCTCAGAAGGGATACATAGTATTGCATATCACCGACTCACACCGACCGTCGGCTCTCTGTTGACATTGGCAATGCTCTGCTTGTCTTCCTCATAGCTTATGTTTGGATTATAGCACACAAATTCCGATTTGTCAAGAGCTTTTTGAAAATTTTTTTGAGATTTCCGTGCAGCCGCGGTCAGCCTTTGTTCATAGCATTGTCGAACAGATTATCCTCAGCATTGGAGATGTGCTTTGCAGTAAGCTGCTCTGCGAGAGGACCGTTGTGTTCCTTTATCGCATTGAGTATAGCCCTGTGCTCGGCAACGGTCTTTTCTGCGCGTCCCTCGGTCTGAACCGAAATATCACGGGCTTTCTTGATGTAGTTATGAAAATTGGAAAGCGTGAAACGCAGAGGGCGGCTTCTTGACGCATCATAGATGATCTTGTGAAAATCACCGTCGAGCTTCCATATCTGTTCCATATCATTTTTCAGGAGATAGAATTCCTGAAGGTCAACTATCTGATCAAGTGCGCGGAGTTCGTCGTCAGTAATGTTTTCGGCGCAGAGCCTTGCCGCAAGTCCTTCTATGCGTATGCGTATCTCATAGATGTCGTGAATATCCTGTTCCGTGACACCTATCACAACCGCGCCTTTGTTCGGAACGTTCTTAACAAGTCCCTCAAGCTCGAGCTGCATCAGAGCTTCACGGACCGGAGTCCTGCTGACGCCGAGTTCTTTGGACAGACGCAGCTCGTTAAGACTGTCGCCGTCTTTGTATTCGCCGTCAAGTATGGCATTTTCTATTGCATTGAACACTCTTATTCTCAGTGAACGGTCATCTGTTTCAAGTAACATAGCATTACCTCCTTGCGATCTGCGGCAGATATTTTTCGGTAAGCGCTGCAAGCTCGTCATCGCTGATGACAGTTACACGTCCGCTCTCGTATTCCTTGTCGATCCATTCCTTTATCTTAGCGACAGCAGGGGACTTTTTGTCCACGCAGCTGTCACCTGAAAGTCTGTAATAATTGTTTATCCAGCAGGCTATGCCGGCAAGTCCGGACGAGGCACTTATCGAAACGAGCGGCGGTCTGTTCAGCAGTTTGGAAGTGTCAAAAATGTTGTAGATCTCCTCATCTTTCATAAGACCGTCTGCGTGGATACCGGCACGGGTAACGTTGAAGCTCCTGCCGACAAACGGCGTCATAGGCGGCAGATCGTAATGCGTTTCGCTGACGATATAATCAGCGATCTCGGTAATTACAGATGTGTCCATTCCGTTGAGAGTGCCTTTGAGGGAGGCGTACTCAAAAACCATTGCTTCGAGCGGAACATTTCCGGTGCGTTCGCCTATGCCGAGGAGAGAACAGTTTACCGCGCCTGCACCGTAGAGCCAAGCAGTTGCAGCATTAGTCACGCCCTTGTAAAAATCGTTGTGACCGTGCCATTCGAGCATATCGCTTGTGAAGCCTGCATAGTGCTGTAGACCGTAGATAATACCGGAAACACTTCTCGGCAGAGCAGCGCCGGGGTAGGGAATACCGTAACCCATAGTGTCACACGCGCGTATCTTCAGCGGAACTCCGCTCTCCTCGGAGAGCTTGCGCAGTTCGATCGCAAACGGTACAACAAAGCCGTAGAAATCTGCACGAGTGATATCTTCAAAATGGCAGCGCGGACGCAGTCCGGCAGAGATACATTCCTTGACGATGCCGAGGTATTTGTCGAGAGCCTGTTTTCTGTTGAGTCCCATTTTGTTGAAGATATGGTAGTCAGAGCAGGAGACGAGAACACCTGTCTCTTTGATGCCGATGTTTCTGACAAGCTCGAAATCCTTTTTGTTTGCCCTTATCCATGTTGTGATCTCCGGGAAGCTGTATCCGAGCTCCATACACTGTTCCAGAGCGTCACGGTCGCTTTTGGAGTAAACGAAGAACTCAGTCTGCCTGATGATGCCATTAGGTCCGCCGAGCCTGTGCAGTTTTTTGTAGAGCTCGACTATCTGTGCGGTAGTATATGGAGCTCTTGACTGCTGACCGTCGCGGAACGAAGTGTCGGTAATGTAGATCTCGTCCGGCATATTCATCGGAACGTGGCGGTAGTTGTAAGCGACCTTTGGTACTTCCGAATAGGGGAACATCTCACGGAAAAGCTCAGGGCTTTCGACCTCCTGCAATTCATACTCATAGGTATCGAAGTCAAGAAGATTTGTACGTTTGCTCAGGTTTATACTGGGCATTTTGTGGTTCATAACGGTTGCTCCTTTCAGATCTATAATTCCAGTTTCATAAAAATATCGGCGAAGCCATTACTAAAGATGTATATTTGTACAGTTGTATTATTGTATACAATTATACACGAAAACATCTGAAATGTCAACAGATAATTTCAAAACTTTCAAAAAAGCTGCTGTGGACGCAAAAAACTCCCCGTGAAGGGGAGTTACTGCTATACTATCTCGGGAGCAGCTTAGGCACACCGTTCCTGACGATGTAGACCTTTTCGGCTAATTCCATAAGAGCTCTGTCGTTGTAGGAGTCGGTGTAGAAGCAGTCTATCTTCTGATCGCCGAATTTCTTTTTATAGTATTTTGCCTTGTTGCTGCCGATGTTGAGATAGCGAACCTCCATTTTGTCTGTATCTATGATACTGCAAAGGAGGTTCCGGGTATGAAGCTCATTTGCTATGCCCTTTATCAGAAAATCCGGACCGGCAGTTATTATAACATCGCCGCTGCGGATACGTTTCAGCATATGTCTGTTGAGCTTTTTACGGTGCTCAGCCCAGAAGCCTTCGACTGCTCCGAGGAGTTCCTCCCTGCCGCTGAGAGCGTTCTTCATAAAGTCGTTGATAGCTGCAACTGTCTTGCACTTGTCAACTATGCAGAGCTTGTATTTGAGGAGATTGTAGAATATTTTCGGCAGATAAAGTATGATCTTTTTGTTGTTCTTTATCATATACAGCGCGAGATCAACGGAGCTCTCGCCGCGATAGAGTGTGTTATCGAAATCAAAAACGTTCATATGCTGCTTGTTTTTCCTTTCCGGCGTTTATTGATATACATAGCATTATAACACATAATTGTGCCAATAGCAACAATCACAGTCAATTTAGAAAATATTTGCATCAAAATACTAAAAAAACTATTGAAATCTTACAGAGATTATGTTATAATATTCTTATAACATAAATACTTGATCGCCTTCTTACAGTAATCTGCGATCAAACTTGTAAATGGGGTGTATTATGGAGAATAATGCCATAAAAACCAGAACAAGAAAAATTATTTTCATATTAATTATTCTCACGCTCCTTCTGACCAACATTATTATGGGCTACGCTCTGATGAGTATGTCAAAGAGGGAACTGCGTAAACAGATAGATCAGCGTATGCTCGACGTTGCTAATACTGCCGCTTATCAGCTTGACGGTGACTACCTGAAAACTATGAAGGCTGAGGACGTCGGCACTGACGATTATAACAGGGCAATGAGTGTTCTGCGCTCGTTTCAGGAGAATATCCAGCTCGACTATATTTATGCTCTCAGAGCAAATTACGACGGCAGTTTTACCTTTACGATAGATCCGGATAAGGACGATCCGGGTGAATTCGGCTCCGATATTGAAGCGACCGACGCTCTCAGGAATGCCGCTAACGGTACTCCGGACGTCGATAAGACAGCTTGCACTGACAAATGGGGAAAGTTCTATTCGGCTTACAGTCCGGTCTTTGACTCGGATGGTAACGTTGCCGGTATCGTAGGAGTTGACTTTAACGCTGACTGGTATAACAGCAAGGTGAATTCACAGAAAGCGGTCGTGATAATGCTTTCTATGGTTACGCTGACCATAGCAATCGTGCTTGCACTTCTGATACATACGTCAAGTATTGAGGGCGAAAAGAAGAAGATCAGCGTAAAGCTCGAGGAGACCTTGCAGCGTGAGCTTGAACAGGAACAGGAGCTCGGTTCAGCTATCCACCTCGCATATACCGATCCTCTTACCGGTGTCAAGAGCAAACGCGCTTACCTTGAAGCGATAGAACAAATAAACAATGGTCTTGCAGATGAAACTGTTACTGAATTCGGAGTTATCGTTTTTGACCTCAACGGTCTGAAAAATATCAACGATACACTCGGACACGATGCCGGAGACAGGTATATAAAGGCAGGCTGCCAGCTGATATGTGATACGTTCGGACACAGTCCGGTCTACCGTATCGGAGGAGACGAGTTCGCCGTTATACTTGAAGGAAAGGATTACCGTGACAGAGATGAGCTCATAAGAGCTTTCAACGCCGTCATCGAGGAAAATCTTGCGGAGGACGCTGTTGTTGTCTCGACGGGCATAGATGTGTATGACATTGAGATAGACACAGATTTCTCGACAGTTTTCGAGAGAGCTGACAAGAAGATGTACGAGCGCAAGCGTTACCTCAAGTCGATCAAGCAGAAGTGATGATGTTTACCGAATACAATTTCAAGGAAGGAGCAGTGTGATACATATGGTGTCACACAGATAGTTTTATGGATTTTCAAGCAGTTGTTGATTCTATGCACGCCGCTACCTGCGTTGTATCAGTAGAAAATTTCGGGGACGGTAACTACGGAAAACTGCGGATAGTTACCGGAAACAAGCCTTATATCAACTCTATCGAGCATCCTTTTGACAATGTTCAGATGCTCACAAAGAAGTTTGTTCCGAACAGCGAGTATACGGACTACCTTACACGCGATCTGAATTTCGAGGACGCCTGTTACAACGCTGCTGTTCTGAAAAAGAACATTCACGCCTATGCGCATCCGGACAGGTTCGATGTATGGTTCGATATGTCGTTTATTCCGCTTTCCTATGAGAAGAACGGTCTTTGCTACTGTCTGTATATGATGGAGATCAACTTCAAGCCAGATGCAAAGCGTCTTTCCACTATCTCTGCGGACGTTGCTACTTCCGTTCTCGAGACCTGTATAAAGCTCCGGAGCTATGAGGATTTCAAGGCTACTATGAAAATTATCTGTGAGGATCTCCGTGATATGTGCAGCTCTGAGCACTGCTGCATACTCCTTATGGATAATGTTCAGAGGAGATGTTCTGTGCTGTGTGAAGCTTTTTCCCCCGAAAGCAAGCTGCTTCCTATGGAGAACTACATCGACGATAATTTCTTTGCCATTGCTGAGTCGTGGAAGGGAACTATTGCAGGCAGCAACTGCATAATCGTCAAGAATAAGCACGATATGGATGTTGTCAAGGAGCGCAATCCGGTATGGCACGACTCGATCACGAGTGCCGGCGGCAAGACCATCGTACTCTTTCCGCTTGAATTCAAGAATGAGATACTTGGCTATATGTGGGCTATCAACTTTGATCCTAATCTTGCTGATACTATCAAGTAGACACTTGAACTCACAACGTTTATTCTTGCCTCTGAGATATACAGCTACCAGCTCCTGAAAAGACTGAATGTCCTCAGTTCGACCGATATGCTCACGAACGTTATGAACCGAAATGAGATGAATAATTACGTTGACCAGCTTATCAGAAGCAGCAGCGGAAAGTCAGTGGGCGTCATTTTCGCGGACCTCAACGGACTTAAAGTTATCAATGACAGCGAAGGTCACGCAGTGGGCGATACTCTTCTGAAAAATGCTGCTCTCGCACTCAGGGAGGTATTTCCGGTTAACTGTATTTACAGAGCCGGCGGCGATGAGTTTGTTGTTATTCTCACGGATATTACCGAAAGAGAGCTCCTGATAAAGTCTCAGCGTATCAGGGAGACGGCTATGCATTATAAAGATCTTGTGTTCTCGGTCGGTGTCGCTTATAGCTCTGACTCGAAGGATATCCGTTTAGCTCTTCATATTGCTGACGAGCGTATGTATGAGGACAAGAAACGATATTACGAGCTGCATCCCGATAAGAAGAGAAGCTCAACAGTTTCAAATTAATCATCTGCCCAAAAGACGATACTGTGTGGTATCGTCTTTTTTTATTGTATGATCAGCCGTAATAGTGCCTATAATTTGTCGTATTGCACATATAAATCTTCTGCTCACTGGACATAATTAACAAAATGTTGATTAAATCTTGACAAATACTTTATGTAATAATATAATAATAATATGTGCAGCATTTATAGGCGAATGATAGTACATATTAACAGTATTGAAACAATTTACTTTTAACAAAAAGATGACTGCGGTATATAGCAGTTCATCAGGAGGAATGAAAATGAGATCTTACGCCAAAACGTTACTTTCTATCTCCTCTTCACTTCTTATTGCAGCTCAGCAGTGCTTCACAGCAATGCCGGCGGCAGCTGTTGATATGTCGAGTGAAGCCGAGAAATATGCAGAACAGATCGGTCTTGAGCTTAGCAGCCCGTCGGCTGAGAACGCACTCTCCGATCTTATTCAGATCAACAACTCTGATTTTGCAGTAGGAGTTGACAGCAATAACAAAGTTACACAGATCAACGGACTTCTTTCGGAGGATACAGTTGATGACAGCGATGACGCAAAGGATATAATCGCTAAAACATCAGAGCTTCTCGGTATTACGAATGTTAATCGTGAAATTCGTCTCGATGATGTTTCCGAGAGCGAATACAACAGGATATATACGTTCAAGCAGTTCTATCAGAGCTTGGAGATGGTCAATTCCTACATAACAGTGGTCGTTGATAAAGAGTCAGGCGAGGCTGAATTCCTGAACAGCTCGGTCGTTTCCGATTTCACTGTGAATACCGTTCCGGGAATAAGCGCTCAGCAGGCTGTTGAAGCTGTTGCTGAGAAATACGGCAGTACTGCCTGTACATCTCACAAGCTCGCGGTCTACTCGGAGGACAATGTCACTTTCAGGCTCGTCTGGGAGATAATCACCGATAATATGGGAGCTGAGTTGTTCTATGTTGACGCTGAAACTGCTGAGATACTCAACGATCAGGTCAACGGTGAAACAGCAGATAACGATCACGCTATATATTACAATAACATTCTTATGGACTGGGATAACAAGATACTGCCCAATACTGATTACTGCTTCAGCATCAACGTTGTAAGGAATGGTGCTCAGTACAGATTTCACGATACAGACCGCAATCTTTATCTTATTGACGATCCTTCGTTTTATGTGTACAGCAAAAATGGCGCATTGTATGTAAGATCAATACCGTCTCCCGAATATACTATTATAACATATGACACTAAGTTCTCATGTCAGGAGGATCAGTATTCAGCCGCTGTGATGTATAATCTTGAACAGACCTACGATTTTTACAACAATAAGCTGTCCTATAAGGGCTATGACGGAAAGGGTTCCGCGACGTATGTTATCCCGACTCTCCAGCAGGCAGATGAAGACGGAAGTAACAGAAGAAAATGGGCTAACGCCTGTTCAGGTGTCAACAGGCTGTGCTTCGGTGAAGGTAACAGCACCAACAAGCAGCATTACGGCAGTGATATAGATGTAGTTGCTCACGAGTTCACACATACTGTTACACGTTCCAAGGTCAGCTGGGCTGGCAGCGGTGCAGGAGAAACAGGCACCCTCAATGAAGCGTACAGCGATATTATGGGAGAGTATGCAGATCCTACACGCGAATGGCAGCATGGTACAGACCGTTTCAGGGACAACGAAGGCAAGAACACTTCCGATCCAAAGGCGAACTGCGGCAGAGATATGCGCATCAGGCAGGTCTATGTTGACAGCGATCAGGTAAAAGAACTCGGTTCACATACCGGCTCTCTTATTATTTCCAATGTTGCTTACTGGATGGATCACCTTGGCATAGACGCAGATACTGCTGCGAAGATATGGTTCACTTCTCTTGATTACCTCCCTAAGGGAGTAAATAAGGCGACCTTCATTGATTGCAGAAATGCACTCATTCAGGCTGCTTTAAAGGTCGTTCGCAACAGTACTCTGGAGGATACTGTCACAAAGATCAAGACTGCATTCAACAGAGTCCATATATTTGATACCAATGAAGTGTTAGGCGATCTCAGCGGAGACGGCATTCTGTCTACAGATGACCTTATCCTTATGAGACGAGCGCTTTCAAATACTAAGGTACTCACAACCTCAGAGAACGCTCAGGCTGATCTTGATTTCGACGGTGACATCGACTGGAACGATTTCAGACTCCTTCAGAAGTATCTTTCAGGTACGATAACAGAATTTTAAACTATAATATTGCTAAAAGAAAGGAGAGCCATAAAGGCTCTCCTTGAGTTTTATCCTTATTTTTTTCTTCTGATTATCGAACGTCCGCAGAAGTAGGTGAGAATAAAGTAACCGCCGTATATCAGAATGATTATGCCGGCTGTCAGAAGTATAGAGGAAACTATATTGTAGCTGCTGAATGTCCTGATGATCGTTGTGCAAATCTTCAGTCCGAATATAGAGTGTACAACAGCGATAAGCAATGGCAGGAAGAAGAAAACAGCGGTCTGCGTGAACAGCGAGCGGCTGATACTATTTTCCTCCGCGCCTATCTTCCTCAGTATCTCGTAGCTGCCGGTGCTGTCGGTGCAGTCGGAGAGCTGTTTCAGAGCAATTACGGCTGCGCATATGATTATGAATATCAGACCGAGATAGAGTCCGATAAACGTCATCATTGCGCTTTCACCGATAAGATTATCAGAGATCTTGACCTTGCTTTCAACATAAGCTTCGCCTTTATAGTCGGGGTAGTTCTGCGATACCCACTTATTGACCACTGCATCAAGCTGTTTGTTCTGCTCTCTCATTTCGTCCTTTGAGGAAGAATTAAAGTAGCCGAACAGATCAAACATTATAGGCATCATATCTGTGAGCAAGTTGTCATCTACTATCAGGACTCCGCAGTTTATCGGTGCTTCAAAAAGCTCCATAGTTCCGTGGATATGCTTGTCAAATGCCGGCTTGAGTTTTCTGCCGTTGAAGGTAAGCTCAGTGCCTGAGGCAGCAGCTTTATCAAGAAACGGACATATGCTCCGCTCGTCAGCGACTATGAAGTATTCGTCCTTTTCCATATTCAGTTTTTCGCTGCCGAATAATTCTGCGAGCTTGTTGTAGTCGCTCAGGCTGCATATGCGCGGAGAAGAGTTTGTTTCAACCTGTATGCGTTCATAAGGCTGAGAATTGTATTCAGTGTTGTATTTTCCGAGAATATCTGTGTAAGTCACTTGGGTATCATTTGTTTTTGTTTCAAAATATACACTTATCATCTCGGTTTTTCTCAGATATTTGTCCGCTCCTGATAATCTGATTATTTCATCAGGTTTTTCTTTTATGGGCTGGAATTCCAGTTTATCTTTATTTTTTAATCGTTCATAATTTGACATCGTAAACTCAATATCTGCCGGACAGCATTCGCGCAGAGTCTTATTGAGCGCGCCGCGGTAGGCAAATGAAGCAGACAGCGTACAAACAGTTATGAACAGAGTAAGGCAGATGATCGTCATTGAGATGACGGCTGTATTTATCTTGCTGCTTATCTGGCGGAAGGTGAAGGTGTTGAGTCCCTTATAATACAAGCCCCTGACCGACATAACTGCGCGGAGCATGAGTCCGGATACTGACCAGAAGAGCAGGAGAGTGCTGACTGCACCGAGACCGATACAGAAGAGAAGCTCATCTTTTCTGAGCATAAGTGTGTTGTGAGTGACTTTGTGATAGGACCAAGCAAGTGCGCATACAGCTGCGATAAATACTCCTACGCACAGCCACGGATTTTTCTGGCTGATCTTTTCTGATCTTCTGGCGGACTGCATCAGGTTGATGAGCTTGCACTTAGTGATGATGATGCCGTTGAAGAGCATTACAACAAGGTATGAAACTCCGAAATACAGGATAGTACGAGCAATGGTGCTGTTGGAGATAACGAACTTGTATGCGTTGAGATCAGCCTCGAAGAGGTCAGCGACAAGGGCACTCATAAACTGCGAGAGCCCTACGCCGACGATGAGTCCGACTACGAGCGAGCCGAGACCGATGAGGAGCGTTTCGAGGAAGAGGATAACTGAGATCTTGCGCTTGCCCATACCGAGCATAAGGTATATGGCAAATTCCTTGTGACGGCGCTTCATCAGGAAGCGGTTCGCGTAGACTATAAGGAGTCCGAGGAGTGCTGCTATAAATATGCTGAGACCTTTCAGGAAAGACTTGATAGTCCTGCCCGACAGAGGATCTGTGGAGATATACTTCCTGAATGCCTCCTGATCCTCAATCGAGCTGAAAAGGTAGAAGATAGCTACGCTGACGATGAGCGTGAAGAAGTAGATAGCGTAGTCCTTTATGCTCTTGCGGATATTTCTTACTGAGAGTTTAAAGAGCATCGCTTACGTCACCTCCGAGAAGTGTAACAACGTCTATGATACGGTCAAAGAACTGCTTGCGGCTGTTGTCACCGCGGCTGAGCTCGCTGAATATCTTTCCGTCTTTTATGAAAATGACTCTCGAGGTATAGCTTGCAGTAAAGGAGTCGTGGGTGACCATCATTATCGTTGCACCGAGCTCGCGGTTGAGGTAGCTCATACGCTCAAGCAGCAGCTTGGCGGATTTTGAGTCGAGAGCACCGGTCGGTTCATCGGCAAGAACAAGACTCGGCTCTGTAACGATAGCTCTTGCGGAAGCGACTCTCTGCTTCTGACCTCCGGACATCTGATAGGGGTACTTGTCAAGCACGTCGGTGATGCCGAGCTGTTCAGCGACCTTTCTGACAGCGGAGTCTATCTCCCTTGCAGGACGCTTCTGTATTGTGAGCGCAAGTGAGATGTTCTCATACGCAGTCAAAGTGTCGAGAAGATTGAAGTCCTGAAAGATGAAGCCGAGCTTATCGCGGCGGAAAGCATTGAGCTGCTTGTTTTTCAGATGCGTTACATCAGTGCCTTCAAAGAAGATGTTTCCGGCGGTAACTCTGTCTATGGTCGATATGCAGTTCAGAAGTGTGGTTTTGCCGCTGCCGGACGCACCCATTATCGCAACGAACTCTCCGCTGCTTACTTTGAACGATATATCGTCGATAGCCTTCGTGAGATTTGAGCGGTTGCCGTAGTATTTTTCAATGTTTTTTATTGTGAGTAATTCCATAATAATGCCTCCCTTTACTAATGATTATACACTAAAAGGGAGGCTTTGTCGATATTTTATTATTACTTAACCTTACAAATCTGTAATATCAGACCGGTTTTGCAAAGTCATTCCTGCCGAAAGATATAATAAGCTCGGTATATTCGTCCTGCACCGAGTCAGCTTTTATGCTGTGCCCGAGCCTCTTGCAGAGATTGTGAACGATATAGAGTCCCATACCGGTAGAATGTGAACCCTCTCTGCCGTTCGAGCCAGTGAACGACTTCTCGAAGATATAAGGCAGGTCACTTTGCGGGATACCGCAGCCGTTGTCGCGGAAATGCAGCTCCGTCCGGTCGGGAAATTCCTCAGCTGTTACCTTTATCTCAGGCTCACGGTCAGGGGAGAAGTATTTCAGGCTGTTGCTCATAAACTGCCCGAGGATGTACTCGAGCCATTTTCCGTCAGTCATCACAGCGGTGTCGAGCCCGTCAGTCTCTATGGACACGCCGCGTTTCCTGAGAGCGGAGATATTTTTTGTTGCAGCAGCGTTGAAAGCTCTGCTGAGAAGAACGTCTTTTATAATGTAGTCCTTCTCGGCATTCTCGCTGCGAGTGTAGAAGAGAACATTTTCGATGCAGTCGTCGATGCGCTTTATCTGCTCTCTGTACTCCGCAGCCTTGCCTCCGTCGTTGTGACACATAAGCAGCAATGCTGCGACCGGCAGCTTTATCTCGTGTACCCACAGCTCTATGAATTCCCTGAAATCATCGGAGCTGCGCTTGTGGGCAGCAACGTTTTCGTACATCGAGCGGCAGGTCTCAGTCATAAGCTCACACAGTATCTCTCCGTCAGCGAAGTCAGCATCGGGCAGCATCTCAGAGATGAGATACTTCTGCTCCAGCTCATCGAGAGCCGATATAGTCCGGGCGTAAAAACTCCTGCGCCGGAAGTAGTCCCACAAAAGAATAATGGCTCCGGAGAGAATATACAGCAGTATCGTGACGGCAACTGCCGTATTGCCGCAGCGCGTGGCGTACAGGAAAATTACTGTCAGAGCTGTTACCGCGGTATATATCAGTACAGCCGGTATCCTGTCACGCAAAAATCTGAAAAAGCTCATAGCAGTACATACCCCTGCTTCTTTCTGGTCTCGATAGACTCGGCACAGCCTATCTCCGCGAGCTTTGCCCTGAGACGGCTGATGTTTACCGTGAGAGCATTGTCGTTGATGTACTCCTCGTTGTCCCACAGAGCCGTCATAAGCTGATCGCGAGAGACGATCTGTCCCTGACGGTCGAGGAGAGTCCGGAAAATTATCATTTCGTTTTTGGTGAGTATAAGCTCTCCGCCGGCACCGGAAAGAGTACCCTTTGCTGCATCGACAGTCAGTCCGCGGTAGGTGAGCTGTTTTGAAGGTGCAGAGCTTCGTTTCAGGACAGCAGATATTCTGAGGAGGAGTATCGTGGGATTGTAGGGTTTTGTTATGTAGTCGTCAGCACCGTAGCTCATCGAGAGCACTTCGTCGAGCTCGTTTGTGCGGCTCGTGACCATAATCACAGGTGTATCAAGCTCCTTGCGTATCTCGTGCAGGAGCATCTCGCCGTTGACGTTCGGGAGGTTGATGTCAAGCAGGATCAGGTCGGCAGGTGAGGAGAGTATCTGCGGCAGCGGCTCAGAGAAATCAGTGACAGCCGAAGTTTCGTAGCCGGCGTTCACGAGAAGCTGCGACAGCTCCTTCCTTATGGGAACGTCGTCCTCAATTATCAAAATATGGCTCATAGGAGCTCCTTTCTGTATTTCTGAAGGTTTGACAGTATTATTATACATTAAAGCTGACGGTGTGTCAATCGCGGTGCAAACAAAAGCCTGCCGGAGCATTCAGCAGCGGCAGGCGTTCTTAAATTGTCAGAGTCCCTGTATAATCGGGCTCGGTTTTGAGAAGAGATACCCCTGAGAGAAGTCGATGCCGTAGCTGAGGAGAACGTCCTGTATCGCCCCATTTTCGACAAATTCAGCAACTATGTGCATCTTGCGCGAGCTTAGCTTTTTCCAGCCGGCAACGAGTGCAACGATGTTTGCGGACTCTTCATCATCGCAGCAGCGTTTGATTATCGAACCGTCTATCTTGAGGTAGTCGGAGTGAATGCTGGCGATGTGCTGGAGGTTAGAGAAGCCGCTTCCGAAATCGTCTATCGAGATCTGTGCGCCGAGGTCGTGTATCTTATCAACGAAGGTGATGAGCTCATTGTAATCGTTGATGTCCTCGTTTTCGAGTATCTCAAAGACGAAGTTCTCGGGGTGCTTTGCGGTCGAGAGAAATTCGTAGATATAGTCGATGATATCGCGGTTCCTGATGTCGCGGATAGAGAGATTTATGCTGACGCTCTTGTCGGGAATGTTCCTGAATTTCTCAAAGACCTTCGTTATCATTATTTTAGATATTGAGTCGTAGAAGAGTCCGTAGGAGCGCGCCACATCGAGAAATCTGCCGGGTGTGTAGACGGTGCCGGCTTCGTCCTCGAGTCTCATCAGCGACTCATAATGGTGGATAGATTTGGTTTTGTTGTCGTAAATGCCCTGAAAATAGGGAATGACCTTGTCGTGTGCTATGGCGTAGTTAATAACATTCACCATATGATAGCGCTCACGGATACTTTCCTCGTCAAGCTGTCCGGAAGTTGTGCTGCGGACATAGAACTGTATGTTCTTCTGTGTCATCTCGACACGCGCTGAGTAATATGTTGAGTAAACATTATCGGGAGTGCAGTCATCTATAACGCAGAACATCGGCACGATAGCGATGAATTCCTCATTCGAGTCAAAGAGCACCTTCTGGAGCTTTTTCATATCTGCAACAAATTTTTCGAGCGGTACCTCGGCTGAAGAAGAACCGACAGCAACGTTCCAGCCTTTGACGAGGTACAGCGTGTAGCCGTATGTGTGTGCAAATGTCATACAGTTATCGAGATAATTCCTGTATGTCAGGTCGATGAGATCCTTTGTAAAGACGGTCTCCATACTGTTGAGCTCGAATACATTTATCATACAAATGCGGTCGTAGCCCTTTAGTTTCAGGTCGATATTCATTGAAGCCGCATTCGGTATATTATTCACATCTGAGTAGAGGAGCTTCAGCTCGCAGTTATAAACGAAGCTGCGGCGCTGTTCTGAGAAGGTATCAGCGTCTGTGTCAGCCATTTTCGCTTCCGAGTCACACAGATAGTCGAGGAGCGGCTTGTTATCATCTTCGAGGACATCGGTATACGAGAAGGCGTAGGGGTTGAACTGCTGTGCTGACGGTTCCTCACCTATGACCGTGAGAACGAAGGAGCAGTTGGAGAAAGTATTCCTGCCGTTGACGTTGACTATCTCTCCTTCTGTGATACAGCCGCACATATTTGAGTTCTCGTAGGCGGACAGTTCCCATTTTACGCAGTTTGAGTACATAATAGAGCGGGCAATGCAGGAGTAGGCAAAAATTGTTTCGGCTTTGGAAAAGCTTGTTATATTGCCAAAGAGTTCCTTGTTGTCCTCGACGATCTTCCTGTCGTAAATGAAAGCCCGCTTGAGCTTTTTTCCTATTCTGATGTTGTGATTAGCGTTTATCATCTCGCGCTTCTTGTTTTTGTCGAGATATGGGTGCTTCTGATACTTTGACTCGTTCATCGGAGCGTCCTCGTCAAAGACCTCGCTTATGCTCCGATTATCTGAATAGCTCACAAACACCGGGATATTAGTGGTATCGGCGTAGACATAAGGAAACATATTTGCGAGCTCCGGATTGTCAGCGATCTCGTCGCCGATGCTCTTCCGGAACATCTCAGCGGCGTCCATACCGTCAATTGTGAGGATACAGGTGCCGAATGTGTCGGTCACCTCGAGCTCGTCACCGATGGTCTGGACTCCGGTCGCGTATGAGGAATAGCTTTCGACTTCAGCTCCGCCGATAGCAGCGAGTATAATTCCTTTGTCGGTCCAGCCATTTTCGTCGAATAGGAAGCCGTTGGCGGTGAACTGTCTGAGACTGATGTCAGTGGTGTTGGCGAGACCGCCTGTCATCTGCACACCAGGGATTATATCGTTGCACTTCTCGATGAAGCTGTAAACATCGAGATATTTTCCGGTCAGGAAAGTGAGGAGCAGACGTGTCTCTTTATCTATGATAGCAGTTTTGATGTTTTGAGTGAGCGTGATGGGAGGGATAGGCTTATTGTTGTCGTCGAAGGTAGGGAGGAGAGCCTTCCTTATATAGCCGCCTGAGACTTGTGTGACCGAAACGACACACTGGTTCTGAATGAGCTTGCCGCCCACGATGACAGCAGAAGTGCTCGTACCGAAGATATGAGCGCTGGGGACCTGAGTCTTGATAAAGCGCGCAAGATCAACAGCTTCATCTCCGCCGTGGATAGCCGTGTGTATCCTTATAAGTATGTCACCTTTGGCGGAATCCAGCAGGAGCTGCTGGAACGCCTCAGCGAGTCGAGCCTTGGAAATATACTGGAAGTTCCAAGTAAACATAAAATACCCCCTCCGTCATCAGCTGTGCGAAAGAATTCTACACATATATTTTACCATTATTACATCGTACTTGTCAATAATTACTGCAAACAAAACTCGAATTTGTCGAATATCTACAATTAGCGGCGTAAAAATTCACATATTTGTTAATTCAGGCGCGGAGAAAAGTGTGAGCCTGCCGGAAACGATTATCCTCCGAGTAATATTCTGTACAGAATTTATACAAATGTTATTTTTTTGTTAAGATTTATCGTAAAATGAGGTTTAAGGTTGACAAAATAGCATAACAGATGTAAAATATAATGTATAAGATAAAACTATAAATCGCGCTTTACTGCGTGAAAAATCAATATATGACGGAATGGTGTGAACAATGGCAGGATCTATCAAAAAGAGCATCAGCTTTTCGGCTGCTGCAGCTCTTGTACTGTTTGTAATGATCAGTTTTGCGGTTTCCTATGCCTGCGTCAGAGCTATGGGAGCTAAATATCAGAGATCGCTCGCTTATTCGGCACTCGATTTTGCCGAGCTCACTATCGACGCCGACAAGGCGAAAGAGAGCTTCCTCACAAGGAACCGCTCCGGCGACTACGACAGTGTCAGCAGAAAGCTCGCAAGCTATCAGGAGAATAACAGCTCGGCGATAAAGAACATCTCCCTTGTCAGCTTCAGTAACTCCGCAGGCGGCTATATTTACGATACAGGCGGCAAGGCACTCGGAGCCCGTCTCGAATACGACAGTTATACTTCCTCAGTGAAAGCTGAGCTTATCAACGGCAGAAATACTATCGAGCGCAAGGACAGAGACGGTCTGACTGTTTACCGTCCGATCAGAACAGTCGATGACACACTCTGCGGCTACATAATCGTTGAGCTCCGCAAGCCCTATGAGAACGCATATTTCAGGTACATACTCTTTACATTTGCAGGACTGCTCCTGCTGAGCATAGTCTTTGTTATCGTTTTTGTGTGCGTCCTCAACTGCAGACTGCTTCGTCCGATAAGAAGAATGACCAAGGCTGCGCTTTATCTTACCGGTGATGACAGTGCCTCCGAAGGTAAGGACGTTTCCGTAATCTTTGATACAGACCGCAACGATGAGATCGGAAGGCTCGGTGAAGCCTTTAAAAAGATCTTCTTCAATATGAACAGCGGCGCGGAGCACCTTTCACAGGCTCTCTACGATGCCAATCACGACGGTATGACTCAGCACCTCAATAAGCGCTGCTATCACAGTATGGTGGAGAAGTTCCGCAGCTGCAATACTATCGCTGCGATCTACTTTGACGTCAACAATCTTAAGTTGATGAACGACACTCTCGGCCACGAACACGGCGACTACGTTATCAAGGCTGCCGCTGACTATCTGAGAAAATTCATCGGTGAGAACGACTACTGCTTCAGAATGGGCGGAGACGAGTTCCTGCTCATTATGACCGACTGCACTTACAGATATGTTGACAGGATAATGGACAGGCTCGATAAGGACGCGCCCTATATTCTCAGCAGCGATGAGGATTCGATAAAATGTGCGATCTCCTACGGCTGCGCATATGCAGGAGGGGAGTATGTCTACGAGGAGATGCTCGCTGAGGCTGAAGATAATATGTATCTGAAGAAGGCAGAACTCAAAAAACAGCTTAATATGCCTGAAAGATAATGGGGTGTTATTGTGGAGAAAACAAAAAAGCAAAGAACTTTTCCGTTTTCAAATCTGTCTGTCAGAAAAAAGTTTTTGCTGCTTGATATTATGACTGTACTTGCAGTGCTTCTCGTATGGGCTGCGATGCTGAACACCATTTCAAAGACGCAGAAGAGTAAATATGGTCAGATGGAACAGACGGCAGTGACAGTTTCCGAGCAGTTAGTTAATATGACAGTAGAGAATGCAGTATCCATCGCCAAGAATATCTACACGGACGAGTCTATATATGAATTCCTGAACAGAAAGTATAACTCCTCGTCGGATTACTACGAGGCTTATTATACGCTCCAGCGGAACACCGCAATGAAGCTCGCTGATACCAATATAGTCAATGGCTGTACTATTTATACCGAAAACCCGACCATTCTGACCGGCGGTAATGTTCATAGAACAGATTCCGTTAAGGACGAATACTGGTACACTGCTTTTCAAAAGCTCGGAAAGTCCACCGTACTGTGCATAGATCCCGCCAGCAGCAGATTATATCTTGTTCGCAGACTCGACTATATGAACATTGATGAGGGCGAGAGCTTTGTATGTATGGAGATAGATACAAACGAGATCACCAAAGCTATTGATAGTCTTGATTTTGACGGTGAGCTCTATGTTATCAGCGGTTCGAGACTGCTGTTCAACGCAAATGACTCGATCGCTTTAGTTGATGATATTGACATAAAGCCGGATTTCAACTGCATCACAAGGAACTACTACACGCTCGACATCGAATATTATGCCTATGCCCGCAGAAATGGCTTCGGCACTTTCGTTTCAGCGAATAAAATCCTCCTTACGGCACTTCTTATCCTTGTAGTTCTCGTTGCTGTTACCGGACAGATACTCTCGCTGAATATCAGGCGCAGAGTCAAGCCGCTGCTTGCAGAATACAGATCGAATGGCAGCATACAGTCTGTCAGAAAGGGAACTATGGGTTCTGATGAGATCGGAAAGCTCATTGACTTATGCTGTGAAATGTCGGACAGGCTTACCGAAAAAGGCAGCGAATTCAAGCTCAGCAGCGACTCTCTTATGCGCAGGGATACCGATTACAGACAGCTTTTTACCAAGGCTATCCGTGCTGATGCAGAGCTCGCAGTTGTGAGGAGACTCCCTGACATCAGGCTCGAAATACCGGACGAATATTTCCCACTTTCGATTGAAAGTGCTCTTATCAGCAGGCTCGCTGACAAGTACGGAGTACGTTACGACGGCGACATCGTAAAGAACGACAAGTGGCTCGTGCCGGCGTATTCGCTCGTACTCATAGCGGAGGATATTTTTGAGCACTTTAACTGTGAAGCGGTTGACGTCTCGGCAGAGGGCAGCACAGCAGAGATACGTTTCACCGGAGACAGAGCTCCGCGCTCGACAGATGTTCTGAAGCTCCACGCTATTTTCGAGGGCGATGTTGTGTGCGATGACTATAATTTTGACAGAAACTATCGCTTCAATCCGTACCTCCGTCTCAAGCACTGCCTCGGCAGCAACGCGGATATAGCTATAATCTCCAAGAACAAACTCAGTATAACCTTCAGGATCACGTTTCAGACAGGAAAGGGTGACGTTTATGATAATTAAAAGGACATTGGCAGCACTTCTTGCAGCGGCAGTTACAGTACCGGTCACTGCCTGCGGAAAGAAAAAAGATAGCGGCGACAAAGAAGTAAAGGAGTTTACTGGCTTCTATGCCGCAAGGATCACGCCTATCTCTGAAAATAACGAGATACAGAAGATCATAGCCGAAAAGACCGGTGCGCTCGTCCGGCAGGAGTTTGTTGATGATCAGGACGACATAGACAAGATGATAAGCGAAATGATAGTTGCGAACAAGTATCCGGACTACATCTCGCCTGATGCAGTGACCTGCCAGAAGCTCCTCAAGGCAAATGCCTTCATTCCTATCGACAATTACTGGGACGACTACCCGAATATCAAGAACCTCTGCACTGACAGTCAGTGGGACAGAGTCCGTGCCGATGACGGGCATATCTATTACATTCCGCTGTTCTCCTCGGTCAACGTCAAGGAGACAACACCTACCCACAGCGGAGAGGCTTTCTGGGTGCAGGAAAAAGTTCTCGAATGGGCTAACTTCCCGAAGCTGAAAACGCTTGATGACTACTTTGACCTGATTGAGCGCTATCTCAAGGCAAATCCCACCAACGAAAAGGGTGAGCCCTATTACGGCTACGAGATCGAGGCGAATGATAACTGGTTCTTTGCACTTGACAATCCTCCGATGTTTCTCGACGGCTACCCGAATGACGGCTGCTGCATCGTTGATACCGAGACTCACGAGGCTAAGGACTACAATCTGTCACCGACAGCCAAGAAGTGGTTCAGCAAGCTCAATGAGGAGTACAGGAAGGGCGTTATAGATCAGGAATGCTTTGTGATGTCCTCTGATGAGTATTACAAGAAGATAGCGAGCGGCAGGGTTCTCGGTATGGTCGATCAGAACTGGAATTTCAGCGGTTCGACTAACGAGCTTTCCCCTGAATGTACATATATCCCGTTCGGCATAACGATAGACGAGAGCGTTCAGGAGCATTACCGCGATTATACAGCCTTCAACGACTCGACCGGAGTCGGAATATCCGTAAGCTGCAGCGATCCTGACGGCGCCGTGAAGTTCCTCAGCGACCTACTTGAGCCGGAGATCGTACAGCTGCGTTTCTGGGGCGTAGAGGGTGTTGACTATAATGTCAGCGAGGACGGCATTTTTGAGCAGAACGATGAGCAGTACGCAAGGTGGCGCGAAAAGGATTACAGACGCGATCACATCTGCACATATGATTATATGCCTTACTATTTTGGTATGGCTCCCGACGGCATAAACGCCTATACTTCGTCTAATCAGCCGAATATCTTCTACGATCACCTCGCCGAGCCGCTGAAAAAGTGCTTCAGCGCCTACGGTATACAGACTTACTCTGAAATGCTCAACGATCCTGAGCCGAATTCTCCGTGGTATCCGATGTGGTCGTTCAGCAACGCTGTTACAGACGAAACCGACTACGGCAAGGTTATGAAACAGATAGATGCGGCAAAGCACAAGTATCTGCCGCTGCTGGTAATGAGCAGCGACTTTGAGAAAACGTGGAATGAGTACAACGAAGCGTATTCCAAGATCGACACGCAAGTCTATTTTGATGAGCTGACCGCCGAAGTCAAGAGAAGAATTGAGAATAATTCGTAAGAAAAAATCCCTCAGAAAATTCTGAGGGATTTTTCGTTGTTACTTCTGAGGAGGATACTCCGTTTTGAGATATTCCTCGAGCATTTCAGGAATGTACTGATAGTGGTGGGAGTCGTAGAGCTTGTATTTTACGGAAGCGTTATGAGCCTCGAGACGTTCTTTGAGATGTTTGAGTCCCTCGAGGGTAGAGTCGTGACCGTTGTAATGGTCGATGTAGTCCATATCCTCTTTTTCGCCGCCGCAAAGGTAGACCTTCTTGTTCAGCTTATCGTTTCGGGTGAAGTAATCGTAGTCTTTGATATATTCATCGGGGTGGAGCTGAAAATGTCCGTTGTCGTCATCGTAAAGTCCCCAGAAAGCAGGACTTCCGATGATGTATCTGCCGAATGGCTGGTTTTCGTACTGGTCCGACTTGCAAAGCGCTGTGTGTGCGAGAACGCCGCCGTTTGAGTGACCGTAGAATGTGGAATTTTCGTAGTCTATGCGGTAATTCTCGCTGAGATACGGCATCAGATTGTCGGTGATGAAGTCAATAGTCAGGTCGCGCTGTAAGATAAGATAATTGAAGCGGGTGTAGTCACCAGCGCCGTCTATCTTGTAGTTGTAGCCGAGAGTCACAAGGATAACATCATCAGCTTCACCGTTTTCCATTAGTTTGCGCAGCTGCGGAGTGTTGCCGAAGCGCCATACAGCGTCAGTCAGTAAGAATACAGGATATGCCTTGTTTTTATCATAGTTCGGCGGCAGTACGACGTGAACGAGAAAATCTGTGTTGAGTTCGGTGTCGTACATTTCGATCTCGTCAATCGAGTCCTTTATAGCTGAAACGGCGTCGCGGTCGAATTCCCAGTCATTGCGGTGATCTTCAAAGATGTCCGGTCGGGAATAATATTCCCAGCCTTGTTCAGGGAGAACGCCAGCCGGTACTTTTTCGTAAGTGCCGTTCTTGACAGCTTCATATACGAGTTTTATCTTCTTGATGTCATAATTGGACCTTGTAACGCTCGCACCTTCCAGTTTCTGCTGCTCGTTCCACTCGTAATCGCAGTATTCGTCGAGGTCCTTGAATTTTTTTAATTCAAGAACAGGCTCGCCCTTATCATCTTCTGAGTAATTGATATAACCGATCTCGCCGCCGTTATAGTTGAAATCAGGCATGACACAGAATATCTGTTCGCCGTCTACGAAGGCGCGTGTGAAGCTCAATAGCTTGCCTTCGGCGTTTGTGTTCTTTTTTATGTTGTCAATGTTGAACTGATACACTTCGTCGCTGTAATTCTCACGGTCATTCTCGACATTGGCAATGATCTCGTCTGCATTGTACTCCTTGACCTCAAGTCTGACGGTATGTGCGTCCTTATCGGGTTCATCGAGTAGCGTGAGAGCGTGTTTCTTGACGGTTGAACGCTCGTAGTCGGACATATTGTTCTTGAGCGGAGTCGGAGCAGGAGTTTCGGGACTATCAGTTTCTGTTTCACTTCCGGTCGATGCTTCGCTGTCAGAAGCCGCTTCGGTTGAAGCGACGTTTTCTGTCTGAGAAGCTGAGCTGCTGCCGGAGCTCTTTGAGCATGAGACCGCGGAAGCGAGCATTGAGAGCGAAAGTGCGAATATAACGAGTTTTTTCATGGAATATCCCCCATAATTAATATGATTTTATCTGAAATTTTTTAAATTATATCACAAAGTATTTCCAATGTCAATTGTAAAAATGTGTTGCTATTATGAAAATTCTGTGATATAATATTTTCAACCACAGGTTTATAAGTAAATGCAGGGTTTAATTCTGTGAAAAAAGCCTTGCTTGAATTCAACTCAGTTTAATGTTATGATGTAGTCATGGTAAAGAACAAACTGCTGTACGAACGAGTTCAACAGGCACCACACAGAATTTCATCCGGAGAGGACGCTCTTATTATGGATACGAAATTCAGTCAGAACCTTATCAGATACCGCAAAAAAGCAGGACTCACACAGAGTCAGCTCGCTGCCGCTCTTATGGTAACTCCACAGGCGGTCTCAAAGTGGGAGAAGGGGAGCTACCCCGACAGTGAACTTCTTCCGGAGCTCGCTATGACGCTCGGCGTTTCGCTCGATTCGCTGTTCGGTCTCAGAGACGACGACGGCAACGTCGAACTCGGAGTAAGTGCCGCTCAGAAGATCAAGAAGCTCCCACCTGAAGAAAAAGGCAAGTTCATTATGGAGCAGTTTTACAGTATGCTCTCTGCGTACAATATGAATACTGCACCCGAGAATATCCGCTTTCCGGAAGCCTTTGCGCGTGAGACTTTTGCCCACCTGCGCACTGACAACGAGCTCGGTCTTGCGAGACTCAACCCCGATATGCAGTATGTCTGCTTTATTCGCATACCCGAGAACGGCATCAACAGCTATGCGAAGGTCCAGCCGCGTATGCTTGAGCTTTTCAGCATACTCGCTGACGAGAACGCGCTCAGAGTTATAAGCTACGCTGAGACTTTCGGCAGAAATTTCATTATCACAAAAAAGGCTATCTCCGATAAGCTCGGCATAGATGAGGAAATAGTCTCCGACATTGTAGAAAGGCTTTGTAATTTCGGCATTATGTGGCGGCTCACAGCCGACACAGGCAGGGAATCCTTCCCTATATACGGTTATGTCCATAATATCCCGCTCGTCGGGATAATGACTCTGGCGGAGTCGCTTATCCATTATATATCCTGCTGTGAACCGGATATAGATATATGGGAGAAGCCTCCGTTCAGGTCGCAAAAATAAACAGCCGTCCTTAGGCAGACGGCTGACAGGAGGTCAATTCAGATGATAAAAAGAAGTTTTGCAGGTCTGCTTGCAGGAGTATGTGTTATCTCAAGCGCCGCTGCCGTACCCTTTACATCAGCAAATGCGGAGGGAACCGCCGGCTACACTATGAAAGTGTCCGTTGATCTTGCAGGTGAGAAGACGAGCATCAGCCCCTACATCTACGGCGTGAACGCTTTTGACTCAAGCAGTCTCAAGAATGTTACCGTAAACAACGTAAGACAGGGCGGCAACCGCTTCACAGGCTACAACTGGGAAACAAACTGGTCAAATGCCGGCGAGGACTGGCATCACAGCTCCGACACCAATCAGGGCGACATCGGTGACGGCCCCGCTTATGCTGTAAGGAACTTCTCACAGTTTTCAGGCAAGAAGAATATCCCCTACAAGCTCGCAACTCTTCAGATGGCAGGCTATGTTTCAGCTGACAAGGACGGTTCTGTAAAGGCTGACGAGGTAGCTCCTTCAAACAGATGGAACAAGGTTGAGTTCAGGAAGGACGGAGAGCTCTCCCTCGAGCCCGATCTCACAGACGGTACAGTTTATATGGACGAGTATGTCAACTACATCGTCAATAAGCTCGGTGATGCTTCCTCAAAGACCGGTATTCAGGGCTACAGCCTTGACAATGAGCCGGTTCTCTGGAACGACACACACCCGCTTCTCCACCCGGAGGAAGTTACAAGCAAGGAGCTCATCTCCAAGTCAATTGAGCTTGCAAAGGTCGTCAAGGAAATCGATCCCAAGGCTGAGGTCTTCGGACCTGCTTTCTGGGGAATGCTTCCCTGTATGAACTGCGGCGACGGTTCCGATATCAAGGACAGCTCCGGTCAGGTAACAGGCAAGTTCACTGATGAGGAGTGGTCTGCTGTAAAGAGCAACTACTTCTGGTATCTGGACTATTACCTTGAGCAGATGGCTAAGGCTGAACAGGAAACCGGCAAGCGTCTCCTCGATGTTGTAGACGTTCACTACTACGCTCAGGACTGCTCCACAGATGCTGCAAGACTTCAGGCTGCAAGAAGCCTTTACGATCCCGACTATGAAGAGAACAGCTGGCTGATGCCGTGGGCAAAGCAGTATTTCCCGTTTCTCTCGAACCTCAAGAAGTCGGTCGACAAATACTATCCCGGCACAAAGATCGCTGTATCTGAGTACAACGTTGCTAACATCGGTGATGAGAAGAACACCGGTAAGTCTGTTGTTTCAGCTATCGCTGAAACAGAGTGCCTCGGTGCTTTCGCTATGAACAACGTTTACTTTGCAACTTACTGGGGAACCCTCTCTGCTTGTCCCTATGTTGAGTCAGCTATCAACCTTTACACCAACTACGACGGCAAGGGCTCTTCGTTCGGCGATACCCTCGTATCCGCAAAGACTGAGGATCTCTCGAAGGCAGCTGCATTTGCTTCTATCAACGGCGATGACGATACAAAGGTAACAATGGTGCTCTCAAACAAAGACACAGCTAATGCTGAGAACGCCGAGATCACTCTCGAAGGAACTTCTACTAACTACAAGAGCGCAGTTGTTTACGCTGTTACTCAGGATCACAGCGATATCAGAGTCATAGACGTAAAGAACGATCTCTCCGGAAATAAACTTACAGTTGAGCTGCCTCCCCTCTCAGTGGCTCAGATAGTTCTTTCCGACAAGGAGACAGACGCCGAGCTCTACAAGGAGCCTGACATAACAGTTACAGAAGAGAAGTTCGTATTCAGTGAGCTTGAAATGTCTCCCAACAAGGTTCCGATGATACCGATCAAGGACGCTAAGACTCTCAAGAAGGTTATCATCAATGCAACTTCAAGCTCAAATTCAGGTTCAGCTTGGTACTGCGGCGGCGGCGGACTCTGCTTCAATCAGCTCGTCTCCGGCGGTAAGCTCGTAGGCTGGGGCAGCAAGTCCTTCTCATACAGCGGCGGCACACAGGACATCGTCGTTGAAATGGACGGCACATTTACTATCCCTGATCCTGACAAGCCGAATTCAAACCTCGAGATCGAAGGCACATACAATGACACCTACATCGAATTCCAGGATTGGTGGAAGTCGTCTGCAAACTCCGAAAAGGGCGAAGATGTATCTGTAACATACAACACTATCACAATGGTCTACGAGAAGGATAACTCAGGCACAGAGCCTTCTTCCGAGACTGTAAGCGAGTCCTCAAGTACAGCTTCCGAGGTTGATCCCGATGCTAAGTACGGCGACGCTAACTGCGACGGACAGATAAACATCGCAGATGCAGTACTTGTAATGCAGGTAGCTACAAATCCTGACAAGTACGCACAGGGCAAGTCAGAAGTGAGCATCACTGAAAGAGGTGAGAAGAACGCAGATGTTGACGGCAAGGCAGGGCTTACAAATGCAGACGCTCTCCTTATCCAGAAATTCAAGCTCGGACTCGTTGAGAAACTCCCCGTATAATACGGTATATAGCTTCCGTTCAGTATTTGGATATAGACAAAAAATGAACATTCTGGAAAATTAATGTATACAAGTTGTAAAGAAATATAGAAGTTATTGACAAATTCTGATACAAATGGTATTATATAAGCATACCAAAGCATTGATCGTTTTCGTAAAAGATTACGATTAACACAGCAGGGCGGCAATAGTCGTCCTGTTTTTTTGTTTCATAATTGTTAATTCTATACAAAATGCCTTGAAATATGATAAGAAGTGTGTTATAATAGCAGTATATTAGTATTTCTGTTTACATTTACAGCAATTATTCTGATTATGGGTATCAGGAGTGTTAAATATGGCAAAAGAATTGATACAGATGAGTTACCTGATAATAGTTGCCGATATTACTCTGTTTCTGTTCATATATTTCAATTCGACCTTGAATTATGTCAGAAAATCGGCTTTTCTTATTGCTAATGTGATAGCCTCGATAATGATAGTCTGCAATTTCGTTACTTACGCTTTCGCGGGGACGGGCAAACATATCTGGCTGATAAAACTCTTTACAGCCCTCAGCTATTCCGTCAGCGGACCGGTCATAATACCGTTTATTTTTCTGTCAGGCGTTATCTCAAAACGTGTCCGGGTTATAATACAGGCTGCCGCTGCACTGAATGTTGTGCTTTCGATCGTGAGTATTTTCAACTCGTGCGTGTTCAGGATAGACAACAACGGTGAGACCTCGCTCGGTCCGCTTGCGCCCATACCGTTTATGCTCAGTGCGATGTACGTTGCGGTGCTGTTTGCATCGTCGGTCATAAAGTTCAGGCTCGGACTCCGCCGTGAGAGCGCGTTCATAATGTTTCTGACGATAGATATAGCTGGAGCTGTAATGCTAAATACAGTTTACCACTATAAGTTCCTGATAAGCGGAATGGCTGTACTCAGTTCGATTTTTTATTATATGTTCTTTGCAATGCAGATGCTTACGCGCGACGCACTCACTAACGCTCTCAACCGCCATTCGTTCTACAAGGACATTCAGGATATGAAAAAGCGGCAGATGTTTGTAATTTCAATGGATCTGAACGGTCTGAAGCAGATAAACGACAACCTCGGTCATGATGAGGGAGACAAGGCCATACTCTCAGTTGCCGATGCAGCTTTTGCCCAGCTTCCGCCGAAGTGCAAGTTTTACAGGATAGGCGGCGATGAGTTTGCAATTCTCTATCCCGGTGCAAATGAGGAAGAGGTGAGGGAACTCAAAGCGTACATCAAGCACGATGTCAGTGAAAGGAATTACAGCGTTGCGATGGGAAGCTCTGAGTACAGGAAGGGAATGGATTTCGATGCCGTTATGAAAAAGGCAGACGCTGAAATGTACGATGATAAAGCGCGTATGAAGAGTGTCGATGCTGTTATGAATACACACGAGGCATTCATAAATAAAGAAAAGGTACATTAATTACTGGTTAACAGCTTCCGTAAGGGAAGCTGTTATTTTTATTATTTAAGGTCATATTTGTGCCAAAAAATGCAGAATACTACTACAAATATTCGTTTTGTCCACCACTTCTGTAAAAATGAGGGTTGACTTATCAACCGATTATGGTAAAATATTGATAATAAGTGAATAAAACGTTCAAAGAATATATATAAAATGTAAATAATTTAGGAGGATATTAAAATGAAAAAGGTGATCTCGGCTGTTCTTGCACTTGCCCTCTCGGCATCTGCGTTCAGTTATTATGCGCCAAGGAGCGTCAAGGCGGAGAACCCTATCGTGCAGACGTCTTTTACTCCAGATCCGGCGCCGGTCGTTTTTGGTGACGAGCTTTATGTTTTCACAGGCTGTGATCGTGAGGGGAATAATGATTTTTACAAGATGACAGGCTGGCAGTGCTTCTCCACTAAGGATATGAAAAACTGGACCGATCACGGCAGAATTCTCGAGGATACGAGCTTCAGCTGGTGCGGCGAGAACGATGCGTGGGCTTCGCAGTGTATCGAGAGAAACGGCAAATTCTACTTCTATTTCACTTCAACAAGTCCGACCGGCGGCGGAAGAGAAATCGGTGTTGCAGTCGCAGATAGTCCCGAGGGACCTTATAAAGATGTTCTGAAAAAGCCTTTGTGCGGCCCTAACTGGGATTATATTGATCCGACTGTTATGATAGATGATGACGGTCAGGCATGGCTTATGTTCGGCAATCCGACCTGCTACTATGTCAAGCTGAAAGAGGATATGGTAACACTCGACGGTCCTATCCAGCATTTTGATATGACCGAAGCGGCTTTCGGTCCAAACACTAATCCGAAGAAGACCTGCGCCTACGGCGAAGGTCCGTGGATCTGCAAGCATAACGATCTCTACTACCTTGTATATGCAGCGTTCGTAGGCTCGGATCAAGGCGAGAGTATGGGCTATGCAACTGGTCCGTCTGTGACAGGTCCGTGGACTTACCGCGGTCAGATACAGAAGGGCTCAAACTGCTACACTATCCACGGCGGTATTGTCGATTACAAGGATCATTCCTACTATTTCTACCATATGAGCGGTATCCCGGGCGGCGGCGTTTTTAACAGAAGTGCTGCCTGTGAGGAGTTCACATTCAATCCCGACGGCTCGATACCGGAGCTCCCGTCTACCAAGAGCGGTCCCGACCAGATAGAGCCTCTTGATCCGTTCGTCCGCAACGAAGCCGAGACTATATGCTGGAGCGAGGGCGTCAAGACCGAGAAGTGTTCAAACGGCGGAGTTAATATTGGTAATATCAGGAACGGTTCATATATCAAAGTCAGCGGTGTTGATTTCAGTGAAGGCGCTGACAGCTTCACTGCCTGTGTGGCTTCCGCAGAGAGCGGCGGTACTATCGAGATACATCTTGATGCCAAGGACGGACCGCTTGCAGGCTCATGCAAGGTGAGCGGTACCGGCGGCTGGCAGAGCTGGGAGGAGGTCTCCTGTGATGTCAGCGCAAGCGGTGAGCACGATGTGTACTTTGTATTCAAGGGCGGCGACGGCTATCTTTTGAACGTTGACTGGTGGCAGTTCAGCGGTGCAGGCTCTAAGCCCCATGAGGACGACGGCTATATCTTCCGCAGTAAATTTGACGGCAAGACCGACGGCTGGACCGGAAGAGCCGGTGCGACTGTTTCGGCAAGCACAGACGAGTTCTATGAGGGTACGGGTTCTGTTTTTGTCAGCGAGAGAACTTCCTCGTGGCAGGGCGTTGTCAAGTCACTCAACTACAAGTTTAAAGCGGGCGAGACTTACAGCTTTTCCGCTAACGTCAAGTATAATTCCGGCGATCCGGAGACGAAGTTCCACTTTACTCTCCAGTACGAAAACGCCGACGGCGACATTATCTATGATAAGATAGATACGAAAATCGTTCAGAAGGGCGAATGGACTCAGCTTGCAAATACTGAATTCAAGATACCCGAAGGCGCTTCAAAGTGCAACATCTATGTCGAGACTGAGAATGATGATCCGCCGGTAGACTTCTATGTCGACGAGATATATGCTGCCAAGGGCGGTACGGTGATACCAGGTGCAGGCGGCGGAAAGGAGATCACCGTTACTCTCGGCGACGTGAACTCTGACGGCAAGATAAATGTTTTTGACTCAATGCTTGCGCGCAGATACTACATCGAAAAGCTCAACGGAACACCTGTTCCGAGTGATGCTGCTAAGGTCGTTGATGTCGATTCAGACGGATATTTTACGATTGCTGATATAGTTCAGATCAACAACTTTGTCCTCGGCAGAACCGATAGATTTAACGCTGGCGATATTGACTGATCTCTGTATATTTCAATAACCCCGAAGTTTAGCTCCGGGGTTATTTTTCTGTATTCTTGACAGCTGCGGCTATTCAAAGTATAATTTATGTATAGAATACGACTTAAGGATTATTTAATAATTGATATGCTATACTCAGTACAGAAAGTGAGGGAGCACTATGTATCTGAGAATTCTGAAAAAGGATATGAAACGCAAAAAGACTATGAACGTTATACTGCTTCTGTTCGTAGTTCTTGCGACAATGTTTTCAGCGAGCAGTATTAATAATATAATTGCTGTGACCGGCGGCATAGACAGTTATCTTGACAAAGCTGGGATAGGTGATTATGTCATAATAGCATCAAAGGACAACGGCGAAAACAACGCAATAACTGATATTCTCGATAACGATCCGAGCATTACCGAATGGCGCGGAGAAGAGCAGCTTATGTACACGACAGAAAAGCTGTACATAAACGGCGACAAGCTCACTGGCGGTGGAAAATGGTGCTTCTTTCTGGGCATCGGCAATGTCAGACTGAATTTCTTCGACTCCGACAATGACAAACTCGCAAAGGTGAAAAAGGGAGAGGTCTATATCACTACGCCACTCGCAAGAGACTATTCTGTCAGTGAGGGCGACGAGATCAGCTTTACGATCGGTGAGAGGATGTTTACTTATAAAATTGCCGGAATAGTTAGGGACGCTTTGCTGGGTTCGGGTTTGATGAACAATCCGCGTATGATAATGAATGATGAGGATTACGCTGATATTATGTCAGATGCGGACGCTGTTCACGACCTGCGTTCAAGAGTGTACTACATTGACACGAACGATGTCAGCTCAGTAAAAACGTCGCTTTCCGAGGCAACAAGTACCGGAATAATGTTCGACGGAGACAGAGCTATGATAAAGACATCATACATTATGGATATGCTCGTAGCAGTTCTGCTTCTTATAGTCAGCATATGCCTTATAATAGTGTCTTTCGTGGTACTCCGCTTCACGATCTCCTTCACCATATCCGAGGAATTCCGCGAGATAGGTGTAATGAAGGCTATGGGTATAAAAAATAACTCCATACGTTCATTGTATCTGACAAAGTATGTAGCCATAGCTGTTATCGGTGCGGTAATAGGTTATATTGCAAGCCTGCCCCTTGGAAACAAGCTGCTTGAAATGGTAAGCAGAGACATTATGTTCACATCTGATAATAAGACTTTTATGGGAATACTGAGCAGTATCGCGGTAATTCTCCTGATAGTTTTCTTCAGCTGGTCGAGTACCGCGAAGATAAAGAAGCTCTCACCGATAGATGCAGTGAGAAGCGGTCAGACCGGGGAGCGCTTCCGTAAAAAGAGCCTGTTCAGACTCAGCAGGAGCCGTCTCGGTACATCAGGCTATCTTGCAGTAAACGACGTTGCGAGCAGTCCTAAAAACTTTTCAATAATCACTGCTGTATTCACCATATGCGCTCTTCTTATAATGATGATAGGAACACTTGCAAACACCCTTTGCAGCAGCAAAATGCTCTATCTTTTCAGCGTGACCGACAGTGACATCTTTATAAACAACACCAGTGTACTTTTCGACCTTGTATCCGGCGAGAAAAAGCGCGATGAAGCTCTGAGCGAAACAGAAGAATTGATAAGGTCAGCAGGTATGGAAGCCGATGTCAAGATAGAGCTGTTTTATAAGGTAGCAATTTCTCACGGCGATAACCGGACTCTTATTCATATGTTACAGTGCAGGGAGACAGAGACTTCCGATTATGATTACGATGAAGGCACTCCGCCTGCTTATCCGAACGAAATCGCCATAACGCATATGTGTGCGGACGATCTCGGCGTAGGCATAGGCGACAAGGTAACAGTTGACATTGACGGAAAGAAGAGCGAGTTTATCGTAACGGCTCTGTACTACTCTATGATACAGATGGGTGAGTCGGGAAGATTTCATAACGATCTCGAACTGCCTGACAAGCTTATATCAGCATATTACGAAATACAGGCAGACTTCACTGACTCTCCTTCAAAGTCCGAGATAAGCAGCCGCGTTGAAAAGCTCAAGGACGTATTTCACGACGATGTATACGATGCTGACGAATTTGTCAGACGTACTGCCGGTGTCAGTGACATACTTGATGCTATGAGGAATTTTGTGACGATACTCTCGATCATTGTTATAGCACTCATCACCATACTTATGGAAAGGTCGTTTATTGCAAAGGAAAAAAGCGAGATAGCGCTGATGAAGGCTATCGGTTTCCGAAGCAGCTCGATAATCGGACAGCACGTTTTAAGGTTTGGGATCGTAAGTATAATAGCTTCACTTCTCGCAGCTGTTATCTGCAAGCCTGTGACGCAGCTTGCTGCATCGCCTATCTTCAATATGATGGGTGCAGGCAAAAGCATGAGCTACATTATATCTGTTACGGACGTATTCCTCATTTACCCTTTCATCATAATCTCTGCAACAATTGCCGGAGCGTTCTTTACGGCACTCTACACAAGAACGATCAGATCCTCCGACACCGCCGACATTGAATAAAGGAGTTTGGATATGGAAAATATTCTTGAAGTTAAGGATCTCTGCAAGACCTACGTTATAAACAAGAGACAGAACAACGTTCTGAGAAATGTGAGCTTTAATGTTGAAAAGGGCGAAATGCTCGCTGTTATGGGACCTTCCGGCTCTGGAAAATCAACGCTGCTGTATACCGTTTCCGGAATGGACAGAATGACTGCCGGAAAAGTTGAATTCTGCGGAAAGGATCTCTCTGTCCTCAGCGAGAATGAGCTGTCGAGAGTCCGTCTCGAGGATATGGGCTTCATCTTTCAGCAGATGTATATGCTCAAGAACCTCACCGTTATGGACAACGTGATACTCCCGGCTGTAAAGTCCTCGAAGATAAAGGAGAGTCGGAAAGAGACGGTTTCGCGCGGACAGGAGATAATGCGGAAGCTCGGTATCATCGACGTTGCCGATAACGATATAAACGAGGTCTCTGGCGGACAGCTCCAGAGAGCCTGTATCTGCCGCAGTATCATAAACCGTCCTGCGATGATATTCGCAGATGAACCGACCGGCGCTCTCAACCGCAGCTCCTCTGATGAGGTTATGGACGAGATAAGCAGGATAAACGCAAAGGGCACGACAGTTATGCTCGTTACTCACGATGCTAAGGTAGCTGCAAAATGCTCGCGTGTGCTGTTCATAGTTGACGGAAACATAAAAGGGGAGTATAATATTAACAAAGAAGCGCCTCTGCGCGACAGAGAGCGCGGACTCAATAACTGGCTGATGGAAATGGGTTGGTAATATGGTCGATATACTCCTGATAGAGGATAACAGCGAGCTCAGCGGACTGCTGTGCGAATTCCTCAGAAACGAGAAATACATAGTAAGTGTCGCTGACAGCGGCGAAAAAGCCTTGTCCCTGTACGAAAAATACGGGGCAAGGCTTGTCCTGCTTGATATAAATCTTCCGGGCATTGACGGCTTCGAGGTCTGCGAGCGGATAAGAAAGCAGGATAACGTTCCGATAATCGTGCTCACGGCGCGCTCTGACAGGGACGACAAGCTCAACGGACTTCTTCTCGGTGCTGACGATTACATCGAAAAGCCCTACGACATCGACATTCTCATTGCAAAGATCAAGGGCATCTTCAGCAGGAGACTTGCTATCGACTTTCTTACCGACGGCGATATATCGCTAAATCTTGCCGTAAGGACTGCGACGCTCGGAGGTCAGCCGATTCAGCTCACCTCAAAGGAATTCGACCTCCTCGAGCTCTTCATAAGCAGTAAGGGACAGACTCTCACCAAAGAGTACATCTTCAACAGAATATGGGGCAGCGACAGCGACTCCGAACTCCAGACACTTACCGTGCATATAAAGTGGCTGCGCGAGAAGGTCGAGCGTGATCCGAAAAATCCCGAAAAGATACTGACTGTGTGGGGCAAGGGCTACCGCTGGGGAGGCTGATATGCTGAAATTTGACAAAGTGATCGCACTGACGGCAGTTATCGGCGTGCTGACAGTTATGATATCCTCCTTTTACCTCGGACGGAGAGCTTATTATCCTGATAACAGCTACAAGGTCGATCTGAACCGCGTCGAGCACGTTCTTGCAGACGGCGAAGAAGTTTCTGCTTCCGATTATGAGTATATCAGTTCTGTGAAGAAATATGACGGCGGCGAGAATTTTTTCACGGACAGCGGCAGCTATGTTATCCGCGAGATAAACGGAACGCTCTACCGCATAGACTACGACAGTACGGACAGCTGTGCACAGAAACGAGCCATATTGAAAGCGGAGGCGATCATTGCTTCGATATTTGCTGCGGTGATACTGCTGCTGCTCTACATCAGAAAAAACATCATCAAGCCGTTCGTTAAGATGAGCGAGCTGCCGTACGAGCTTGCAAAGGGCAATATAACCGCTCCTCTCAACGAGAACAAGAGCCGATACTTCGGAAAATTTGTGTGGGGACTCGATATGCTCCGCGAAGAGCTCGAAAAGTCCAGGAACCGCGAGATCGAGCGTATAAGGGACGAAAAAACGCTTCTTCTCTCGCTCTCCCACGACATAAAAACACCGCTCTCAGCTGTGAAACTGTACTCTGAGGCGGTGAGCAGGGGACTTTACAGCGATATGGACAAGTGCCGTGAAGCTGCCGGTAATATAAGTGCCAAGGTTGATGAGATCGAGAACTATATACACGAGATAACGAAGAATTCCGGCGCTGAGTCCTTTGATTACGAGATAAATATCAGGGACGTATACTTGTCCGAAATTATCGGGAGTGTCGAAAACACGTTCCGGGACAGGCTTGCGGCAGCCGGCACAGAGCTTCGTATCGAAAAGAGCAGCGATTGTCTTTTAAGTGCTGATCCCGACAGGCTTGCAGAGGTGCTTCAGAATATCTTCGACAATGCGATAAAATACGGCGACGGTAAGCTGATAACCGTCACATACAGCGACGAGGAAAACTGCCGGCTGATAACTGTAACAAACAGCGGCTGTGAGCTTCCCGAGAACGAGCTGCCGCATATTTTCAGCAGCTTTTGGCGCGGTTCAAACGCTGGAAACAAGCAGGGAAGCGGTCTCGGTCTCTACATCTGCCGCCGCCTTATGAATGATATGCTCGGCGAAGTCTTTGCGGAGATAAAGGACAATGATATGATGATAACGGTTGTGTGTCCGAAGGCGAATTGAACGTCAGTCTCTTCTGCCAAGCTGCCAGAACGCAACAGCGCTTGCGGCGGCGACGTTCAGCGAGTCAACGCCGTGCGACATAGGTATTTTTATCGTGTGGTCGCAGGCGGCTATAGTTTCCTCGCGTAGACCTTCGCCCTCAGTGCCGAGGATCACGGCGAGCTTTTCTGCGGAGCGGAGCTTCGGATCGTCAATGGAAACGGTGTCCTTCCTCAGAGCCATAGCTGCGGTTGTAAAGCCGTATTTCTTCAGCTCGGCAACGTAATCGGGCGGACAGCACCTGAAATAAGTCCACGGTATACGGAAAACCGTGCCCATACTCACTCTGATCGAGCGGCGGTAAAGAGGATCGCTGCTTGCCGGAGTCAGCAGGACAGCATCAAAGCCGAGGGCGGCTGCTGACCTAAAAACTGCACCGATGTTGGTCTGGTTCATAACGTCCTCAAGAACGGCAACTCTATTAGCTCGGCGGAGTATTTCCTCCGGCTCGGGAAGCTGCTTCCGGCGCATAGCGCAAAGCAGCCCCAGTGTGAGCTTAAAGCCGGTCAGCTTGGTGAGAACCTCGCTGTCGGCGGTGTAGACCGGGATATCCGCACATTTTTCGATGATGTCGCTTGCCTGACCGGTGATGTATTTGCGTTCAGCAAGAAGGGAAAGCGGTTCGTAGCCGGACTCAAGAGCAGTTCTGATGACCTTGGGACTTTCGGCAATGAAGATGCCGAGATCGGGCTCATAATAACGGAGGAGCTGCACCTCAGCCATACTTGTGTAGGGCTGGAGCTCCGGGATACTGAGATCGTTGATTTCGATTATTTCAGACATAGTTGTACCTCACATAGTTATTGAGTACATTATAACATAAATAATTGCGACATTCAAGTTATTGATATATCGGTAAAGGTTCACAAATATAACACATTGTATAATTTATCCAAAAAATAACACGAATTAGGCTTTAAAACGTCGATTAGCGTTATTGACTTTGATTACTATCAATGATATAATTTATGTATAATATTATAAGGAGTTGTAAAATCATGAATATGGATTCTATATCCTTTGATCTTGGCTGTAACTTTGACTACAAGCTCTTCGATTTTGTAGATCAGTACGATAAGAAACACGCCATTACCAGTTTTTTCGGAAAGCTCAAACACGACGGTCTCCCGGGCGGCCGTACAGCTTCAATTATCCCGGACTTTACTCTTGGTGAGCTCAGTGCTTACGTCAAGGAATGTCAGAAGCGCGACATAACCTTCAATTACCTCATCAACCCGCTTTCTATGGATCAGAACGAGCTCGATCCTGTTATGGGAAAGAAGATCCGTGATTTCCTCCATACTCTCTATGATATGGGCATCAAGGCCTATACGCTCAATTCGCCTATCCTCATCAAGTATGTCAAGAGAGAATTCAAGGACGCTTTCGTAACTCTCGGTCTTTACGCTTACCCCACTACTATCCAGCACATCGAGTACTGGCGCAACTGGGGCGTTGACGAGATAACTCTCGACCACGGCTTCAACAGAAGATTTGATCTTCTCAGGAACCTCCTTACACAGTATAAGGATACAGATCTTCATCTCCGCGTTATCGCTAACAACCTCTGCCTGAGAGAATGTCCCTTCCGTCTTGCACACGGCTGCTTCGTTGGTCACTCCGATCCCGAAAAGTTTTCTATGGACTATTCGCTCGTTAACTGTGCATATAAAAAGGTAACTCATCCGGCAGCTATACTTACAGCAGAATTCATTCGTCCTGAGGACGTTCACTATTACCGTGAGCTTGCTGAGGAGACAGGCAACAAGAACTTCTCTATCAAGCTCATCGACAGAACAAGAACTACCGACTTCCTCCACAGAGTTGTCAAGGGCTATATGGAAGAGTCCTATGACGGAAATCTGCTTGACATCGTAAACTGGCCGCAGGCTAAGACTATCGCTACACGTCCCGATCAGGCAAAGGACGGTGTTCCTGCTGTCGGAGCTCCTGCCGGAATGCCCGCAGGTGGAACTCCTATGGGAATGCCTGCCGGTGGTCCTCCTCCGTGGGTAATGGAAGGCAGACCTCCCAGACCGGGTGAGCCTGAGGAATGGGCAAAGGCACACGGTATCACCGCACCTCCCGCTGGTATGCCTGCTGGAGGTCCTCCTATGGAAATGCCTGCCGGCGGACCTCCCCCGTGGGTAATGGAAGGCAGACCTCCCAGACCGGGTGAGCCCGAGGAATGGGCAAAGGCTCACGGTATGACAGCACCTCCTGCTGGTATGCCCGTTGGTGGTCCTCCTATTGGTGCTCCCAAGATGAGATGGATGGAATTCCTCAAGCCCGAGGCTATGATGGCTTACGGAAGAACTATGCATCTTCCAAAGCTCTATGTTGACAATAAGAAGCTCGACGGCTTCCTTGAGCATTTCATCAACAACAATAACTGCTCCAAGTCACTTTGCGTGAACGACATTCTCGAGGAAGGCCAGACCGCACCCAATGCCTGCGCACATTGCAGCAGCTGGGCTAAGAAGGTCATCTCCTACGATGAAGCTGAAGTTGCTCAGTGGAAGCAGCTTTGCAGCAGCGTTCTCCAGAGCATCGAGGACGGTTCAATTTACAGATAAGATTTAAGTAACACAGCATAAATTTCAGTCATAATACTTCCGGTAAATCCGGAGGTATTATGACGTTTTTATTAATTGAGGTATTATATGGAATACAAAGTAATTGACAAGGAAAAATACTATCGCAAGGGCGTTTACCGCCATTTTACGCAGGACTGCAAGTGTTCTGTTTCGATGACGGCGCGTGTTGACGTCACGGAGCTCGTAAGGCACTCTAAAACACAAGGCTCAAAGTTCTACATAGATTTTCTCTTTATTCTTTCAAAAGTGCTGAATTCGCGTGAGGATTACAGAATGGGCTACATCTGGCAGACTGATGAGCTCATCTGCTACGATGCGATAAACCCGACACAGTACGTTTTTCACGAGGATACCGAAACCTGTACTCCGGTCTACACGAACTATTATGAAAACTACGATGAGTTTTACAGGAACGCTCTTGCTGACCTTGAACGTGCAAAGAAGTCAGGAGAATACGGTCTTGACTCCGAAAATCACCCGAACTGGTTCGATGCTTCGTTCATATCGTGGCTGTCGTATGACTCGCTGAACATCGAGCTTCCGGACGGCTATCTGTACTTCATGCCGATCGTGAACTGGGGAAAGTACCGTGAGGAAAACGGCAGGCTTCTTATGCCTGTCACGATAAGAATGAACCACGCTGTTGCAGATGGATTCCTGATAGCTAACGTTTATCGTTTGCTTGAAAAGGAGATCACCGCCTTTTGCAGCTGAATAGATAGAAGAAGTCCGCAGTGTATACTGCGGACTTTTTTACATATGTCAAAAAAAGAAAGGCAGGTCAGACGACCTGCCGCATCATCAGCCTGAGATCTTGTCGTTGAGAGCCTTAACGAGCTCATCAACGTTAACACCGTGAACAGCGGCTGCTTCTTCGATAGTTTCCATCTGAGAAGCGGGGCAGCCGAGACAGTGCATACCAATGCTGAGAAGTATGGGTGAAACGTCAGTATCAAGCTGAAGAAGTTCGCCGATACGAGTATCCTTAGTTACAGTCATAATATTTAACCTCCTGAATTCCGGCAAATCAACTTGCCTCTGTATCTATAATAACATCAAGCGCAGCATTTGTCAAGTCCTTAACGCAGTATTGACAAGTATACGCGCATATGGTAAAATTTGTTATAGAGAAAACATCGAGGGGATGTTAGAATTGAATAGTAACATTAGAAAAAAAGTCTCGGCAGCGGCAGCACTTGTGATGATGTGGCTGTTCATAGCTGTCTGTATGACTGTGACAAATGTACACGCTGATGAGGTGAAGCCGAAGTGGCCTGTCCCGGAGCAGTATCAGACTATCACGACTGAGTTCGATCCGCGCCGAAACGAACGGGACTCCGGTTACCATAACGGAATAGACATTGCAGCTGATACCGGTGCTTCTATTTATGCTGTTCTTGAAGGAACAGTTGTCTGTGCAAGAGCAATGGGCGATTACGGAAATCTGGTAGTAGTATATCACCCGCAGTTAAATCTATACTCATTCTATGCTCACGCTTCTGAAATAATCGCAAATGAAGGACAGTTCGTCCACAGGGCGGACGTTCTTGCAAAGGTCGGCAGTACCGGTGTTTCTACCGGTCCGCACCTTCACTTTGGTATCTGTGACCACCTCTTAAACAACTGGCCTACGATAACATATTACGATCCGCTCCAGTTCCTTGCCGGCAGCATAGAAGTTCCGCAGCCGGACAAGTGTGACTGCACTGATGTCAACGCCGGTACATATACGACGAATAACGTTGATAACTATCTGAACATCAGGAGCGGTCACGGAACACAGTTTGATATAATCGGCAAGATACCTGCCGGCGCAAAGTTCACTGTTACAAAGGATAACGGTGTCTGGGCACACGTTGAGTACAACGGTGTCAAGGGATACTGCTCGGTCGAGTACATAAAGCGGTACACCGAGGTCAGCTCTTATATGACGATAAGTGGTGAAACTATACCGAGCGGAGTTCTCGAATATGGTAAATATTTCATTGTGAAAGGCGAGATAACCTCAGCTCTGCCTATCTCAAAGGTCTGGGGCGGCGTTTACGACAGCAGCTATGCTCCGACCGCACAGTACGCCGAGGCTTCACCTATGACGAATTCCTATGATCTGTCTGTGTATTTCGATAATGTGCTGCTGTTCGGAAGTCTTGACTGCGGAGATTACATCTACTCGATACAAGCGAGCGATACGAGCGGAGAGGTTTACAAGCTGATAGAATCCGGATTTTCGATTGAAAAGCCATACATTCCTCCTGAGACCGGTGACCTCAACGCTGACGGCGAGATAAACGTTGCCGATACTGTTCTTTTGCAGCGATTTCTCATTGGCAGGAACATTCTCTCTCCCGAACAGCTTTCCGGTGCTGATCTTGACGGCAACGGTCAGATAAACGTTTTCGATCTCATTCTTCAGAAGCGGTTAGTTTTTTCAAAAAATTCATAATAACCACTTGATATATTTGTAACAATATGGTATAATTTATTTCCGGCAGAGAAAAACTGCCGGAAATTTTTTGCTTACGGATTTACCGCTGAGCTATATGGAGTGACGAGATGAGTAAATTCAGGAAACAGCATATGTCTATTGACTGGCACGAGATCATCAACGATGACAGTGATCTCCCGGCGATAAAGGCTTCGCTCAGGGAAAAAGCCTCTCTGGTCGGAAGACTCGGTTCGATGATGCTTTCCGTCGGAACGAGTGCGTGGAGAGTCCGCGCGTCAATGAATAAAATTTCACGGGCGCTTGGTATCGACTGCGTTGCGGATATCGGGCTTATGTCTATCGAGTACACCTGCATAGAAAATGGCGAGACGTACTCGAGTGCGCTTTCCCTCAGCAATACTGGCATCAACACTGACAAACTCAACGAGCTCGAGAACTTCGCTGACGGCTTCAATGAGAGAGCAGGGAAGTATTCGATAGCCCAGTTCCACAGGATACTCGATAAATTTCAGGAAATGCCGGCGAACTACAAAGCCATAAATCTTGCGCTTGCTTCTGCGCTTGCCTGCTGCGGATTTACTTTTCTGCTCGGCGGCGGTATAGTCGAGATGATACTTGCGTTTTTCGGCGCAGGTATGGGACAGTTCGTCAGGAAGAAGCTCATAGAACGCCACATCACGCTTCTTGCGAATGTTACAGCTGCGGTTGCAGCTGCCTGCACGACATACGTCTCACTTATGAAGCTCGCTGAGGATCTGTTCGATCTTTCGGCTGTTCATCAAGCCGGCTACATCTGTTCTATGCTGTTCATAATACCGGGATTTCCGCTTATTACTGGCGGTATCGACCTCGCAAAGCTCGATATACGCTCCGGACTTGAACGCTTGACCTACGCTTTGCTCATAATCACTATGGCAACGCTTACCGGCTCTATGATGGCTTGGATATTTCGCTACCACCCGTCAGAATTCAAGGAACAGGAACTCTCAGACGCTCTCAAGTGCCTTTTCAGAATGATATGCAGTTTCTGCGGAGTCTACGGCTTCTCATTCCTCTTTAACAGCAGGCGCAGAATGGCGGTATGTGCCGGTTTCATCGGAATGATAGCCAATACTCTCAGACTCGAGCTCATCGACTTCACTGAGATACCAGTTCCGGCAGCGGCTTTCGTCGGTGCTCTGACAGCCGGACTCCTTGCTTCGCTACTGAAAAAGCATATCGGCTATCCGCGTATAACTCTTACAGTTCCTTCGATAGTTATAATGGTTCCGGGAATGTTTATGTATAAGGGCATCTACTACCTCGGCTGCAGCGATATAGCGACCGGTTCACTCTGGCTCTGTAAGGCTGCACTAATCGTTATGGCACTTCCGCTCGGACTCATTTTCGCGCGTATCCTCACTGACCGCAATTTCAGAAAGAGCAGCTGATATATAAAAGAAAAGCGTCCTCATCTGAGGACGTTTCTTTATGCATATTTTTTAGCCCATTCGCGTATACGAGCTTTCATACCGTCGATGTCGAGGATACCATATGCGAAGCCCTTGCGAATAAGCTCCGGCGGCAGGTACTCGTCATACTTCTCGAACATAGGAACTTCGTTCGGGTAGACGAGCTCAAGAGGATCAAACTCCTTTGCAGCTTCCGCAGAGAGTACACGGAAGAAGTCAGCCGGGGAGGTTTTCATCGTGAACTGTATGAAGTACGGCCGTGAGGAGTCCATACCGCGCAGACTGAGCTGATCGCCGCATTTTATCTTGAGAAAGCGCTCCATTGCGAGAAATGCGTAGCTGCCGAGCCACGGCAGGAGGCACCACATATTTCCGCCGAGACAAATGAGCGGATAGTCAGTCAGACCTGCATTTGCAGCTGTGGAACGTGCCTGTGCAATACGTTTTACAGCGTTTTTCATCAGATACGGATAGGAGCGCTCCTCCCTAAGAACGCCGCGCATACGTTCAAGTATCTTTGTATTGATGTCACCGGCGCAGTCTCCGAAATAAGCTGGAACTTTGCCATTAATCTGCGAAACATAGACCATTCTGCGCTTGTGGTCAAGCTCCTCGACCACCCAGACGTGTCCGGCGATAGCAACCTTTTCGCCAACAGGTGGCGGCATAACTATCGTGCCGAGATCCTGCGAGTCCCAGCGGACGGTGTACTCCTCGTTTTCCTGAAAAACTGCGTAAAACTTGAAGCTGTTGATGACTCTTTCGCCGGCGAGTCCTACGATGAGACCTCCCTCCTCAGTCCGCTGTATGTGGTCTGTTTCGAGGAGGTGTCGGAGCAGAATACGGTAGTCGTCCTTTGTTATGCGGTGGAAGTATTGCAGGCGCAGCACCTTTGAAGCAAGCTCTGCCGGTGTGAGCTCACCATTTGAAGCGAGAGTGCTCATCGTCTGGTGGTAGAGCAGTGAAAACGGCAGGCGGTCGAGCTTTGGCGGCTCTACCCATCGCTCTTCGAGGTAGACCTGTATAAGCGCGATTCCTTGCAGCAGCTTCCACGGGATAGTCTCCGGCAGCAGCGATCGCGGTTCCGGAAGCTCCTCCCGGATAACGAACCACATTTCCGGCGGCAGATCACGTCTGCCAGTTCTTCCCATTCTCTGGAGGAACGAGGAAACTGTAAACGGCGCGTCGATCTGGAAAGCCCGTTCGAGTCTGCCGATGTCGATGCCGAGCTCGAGGGTAGCCGTGGTGCAGGTCGTCATAAAAACATCGTCGTCCTTCATAGCTGCCTCGGCTGTCTCGCGGTATGCGGAGGAGAGGTTTCCGTGATGTATCAGGAAACGATCAGGCTCGTGATTAGCTTCGCAGTAGGAGCGGAGCGTGGTCGTGACCGCCTCGCACTCCTCGCGTGAATTGACGAAAACAAGGCATTTTTTGCCCTTAGTATGCTCAAATATGTAACCCATACCGGCATCGGCATTAGTCGGTGCAGTATCGGTGGGGGAGTCGAGGACTTCGAGCGCGTCAGCAGAGTTTTCCTCGTCGTTCTGGTCGTGCTGGCTGATGTAGAAATGCTCCATAGACAGCCGCCACTTTGTACCCTTAGACTCGATACGCGGAATGACAGTTCCTCTTCCGGTACCGGCGGCGAGGAACTTTCCTGTTGCCTCAAGGTCGCCGATTGTTGCCGAAAGACCTATTCTGCGCGGATTTACGCCTGCAAGCGATGTGAGACGTTCTATGAGACAGAGCGTCTGACCGCCGCGGTCACCGCGCATAAGTGAGTGAACCTCGTCAATGACGATGAAGCGCAGGTCACCGAAGAGTTTCGGTATCAGGGAGTGCTTGCGAAGGAGCATTGCTTCGAGGGACTCGGGAGTTATCTGGAGTATTCCGGATGGCTTTTTGAGCATTTTTCCCTTGTGGGACTGTGCAACATCGCCGTGCCAGTGCCAAACCGGAATGTCAGCTTCCTCGCACAGCTCTGTCAGTCGCGAAAACTGATCGTTAATGAGGGCTTTCAGCGGACCGATGTAGATTGCACCGACCGAGCTCGGTGGATTCTCTGAAAAAAGCGTCAGAATAGGGAAGAAAGCAGCTTCGGTCTTGCCGGACGCAGTTGAAGCGGACAGCAGAATATTTTCATCGGTGTTGAATATAGCGTCGCCGGCAGCAGCCTGAATTGCACGGAGAGACTCCCAGTTATTGCGGTATATGAAGTCCTGTATAAACGGCGCATATCTGCTGAAAATGTCCATAGCCCGAGCTCCTTTCGTATGATGTTACAGAAGAGTTTCCCATTCCTTTTCTTTGAAGCCGATGAAAACGCGGCTGCCGTCAATGAGCAGAGGACGCTTAACGAGCATACCGTCTGACGCAAGAAGTCTGAGCTGCTCCTCGTCCGTCATATCAGGCAGCTTGTTCTTGAGTTCAAGCGAACGGTAGAGCATACCGCTCGTATTGAAGAACTTTTTCAGGGGCTGACCGCTTGCTTCGTGCCACTGAAGCAGGTCGTCGTATGTCGGGTTGTTCTCCTTGATATTGCGGAGCTCATAGGAAATGCCGTTGGCGTCGAGCCACTTCTGAGCCTTCTGACAGGTCGTACATTTTGGGTAACAGATAAATAGCATAGTTTTCTCCTTATATTTCAAATTCAGCGAACTCATCGTCACTGTTTTCGGTTAGCGGTGCAGTCTGCGGCGATGCGGCGACAGTTCCGATTATATCGGAGATACTGCGGCTGGGGTTCTGGAGAGAGATGTCGAGGACTGAGATGAAATCTCGTATCACCTCACGCGGCGTGATGTGAGTGTCAGCGCCGATCCTACCGAATTCAGCCTGCAAAAACACGATCATTTCCTCCTGAGTTATCTTCTGGGTGTAGTCAAAGAGCTGTGCGTGTATGTCCGCGAGCTTTTCCGTGAGGACGAGCATTTCCTCATACGTCAGCGGAACGAGCTTTATCACAGGCGCCATCATATCGGTCAGCTCGCCGCTGCTGAACCTGCTGTCCGCAAGCCTTGAACGCAGCGCCTCGTAGCTGTACACTCCGCGTCTTGTATCCTCGATACACTGGGGAGTTCCGCCCATAATTATGCCGAGATGCGAAGCCTTTCCCTGAAGAGTGTCGTTGTACATCGTGAGTATCTTTTCGTAGTTGTACTGCCGCGTGATGCTGTTGGGTATCTTGTAGATGTTGACGAGCTCGTCGATCAGTACGAGCATTCCGTTGTAGCCTGCGCGTTTCAGAAAAGCTGCAAAGAGCTTTATATATTCGTACCAGTCATCGTCAGTTATGATGATGTTCACGCCAAGCTCGGACTTAGCCTCGGTTTTTGTGGCGTATTCGCCCCTGAACCACTTCACGGCCTTGTTCTTTGACTCGTCATCGCCGTCAACGGCTGCGCGGTAGTACATAGTCAGCAGCTTCGCAAAATCAAAGCCGTGTACCATTTCGCTGAGCTCGTTTACAACAGCAAAGATGTGTTTTTCAACTGCCTTTCTGAAATCAGCCGAGTTGTCTGTCAGACCGGTCTCGGCAGCAGTTTCGGTCTGAATATTGCTTATCCAGCGGTCAAGTATGAGAGTCAGCGCACCGCCGTCCGGCCGGGTTTTTGTAGACATATTCCGGATAAGCTCCTTGTAGGTCGCAAGCCCCTGTCCCTTTGAACCTTGCAGACGACGTTCCGGTGAGAGGTCGGCATCAACTACCACGAAATTCCTGTCCATAACGTGACTGCGGATAGTCTGGAGCATAAAGCTCTTGCCGCTGCCGTACTTGCCGACTATGAACCTGAATGAAGCCCCGCCGTCCGCGATAATATCGACATCTCTGAGCAGAGCTTCGATCTCTTTTTCGCGTCCGACAGTTATGTAGGGCAGACCTGTCCGAGGAACGACACCACCTTTCAGTGAGTTAATGACCGCAGAAGCAATTCGTTTTGGTATTTTCATCATCTATCACACTTTCTTAAATAGCTGCCGAGATCATCGGCGTAATCTTCGATAAGCATGGGAGTATCGCCCGAAAAATCAATGACCGTGTCCCCGAAATCGTCAAACAGCTTTTCGTTTATGGAGTCTGCAAGTATCGCCGGAAGAGCAGAGTGTGCCTTTGCGCAGGCTCTCCAGTCACCATTGCTTAAAAGTGCTGCAAGGAACGAGCTTTCCGATTCGTTCAGTACAGCATTATCGACTCCGGAAGACGGTTCCTGAGCAGAAATAACCGGTTCAGTTTCAGAAGTATCCGGCTCTTCTTCATCTACGATCAGCTTTTCACACGTTCTTGCCGCAGCTGAACGAATTCCGGCAAGCGCAGACAGATCAATGTCTATGCGGACCACTTCCTTAGCCTTTTGTTCGGCAAGCAGGGCAGCTATTTCCTTCTGAGCAAGAGTAATGGTGGACTTGGAGTTTTCTCCGGCAGCTATCTTGTGATAACGTCCGGTCAGCTCACGAAGCAGACTGTCAACAGTCCGGACTATCTCGCCGAGAGCTTTATTTCTGCCGCGGTTGCCGTGGAGCTTTGTGCAGTACCATATGCCTTTCCTGCAGGAGTAGCGGTGAATGTCGCAGAAGGCGTACTCACAGTTTCTGAGCGGCTCTGTATCGAAAAAAACTGCCGACTCGAACATTCTGTATTTTATCTCAACGAGCTTTCCGAACAGCTTGCCGCATAGGGAATTTTTTCTGTGTAGCTGGAAATGCTCCGAAAGTCTGACGAACACTCGGCAGACTGCATCGCTGAACAGCTCCGGTTCCTGCTGATAGAACGCCGAGCTCTCAATAGGGTAGGCGGAGAGCCTGAGTATAGCTGCAAACAGCTTTTCGCTATCAGCAGCGTCCCAGTTTATCAGCGTCATAACAGCACTGTCGAAAATGCTGTCTGAGGAGTCGCTGAGAAGCTCCGGCGGCAGTCCGTAGTAGGCAGCATAGTCGCTCAGCCAGCGCTGACCGTATCTCGAAACTTCTGTGCCGGGTTGGGAATATTCAGAAAGCAGCTGTCTGAAAAGCTCAGCTCCCTCAGCCGGTTCGGAAACACCAATCTGGTTTATCAGCTCGTACATATACAGCAGTACGAACGGCTTCGGAGCTTCCGGCGCAGAACCGTTCCTGAACGCGCTTCTCCAAGTGAAGTACCCGCGGAGCTGCTCGACAGTCAGGTCACGGTAGGTGGGATAATAGGCGGTGAAATCTTCAGTGTACGGTTGATCGTCAGTATAGTCTGCCATAAACTGTCCCTGTGTCCGGAAGAGCCACGCGGAGGTTTTCCAGTAGGCTTCGGGAGTGTAAGCGAGACTTTTCATTTCCTTTATCTTAGCAGGTACTGTGGGGCGCGCAAGCTCGGAGGCACGTCTGAGGATAGGCTGGTCGTGATAGACTTCACCGCGGAAGATACGGCTCTCACGGAGCTTTTCGTCATTCGTTACGAAGTTTATTATCTCTTCTGCGTCCAACATTTCAAACGTCTCCTTTCGCTAAGTATCACCCTATATTATAACATGTTTTCGGAGAAATAGCAACAGCTAAAGGCAAGAAAAAAGCCGGAGTTTTACCTCCGGCTGGTCTGCTGTATTCAAGTAGACGAAGTTGTATCAGAAGTTGTATCTTCCTCAACGATATAGGTGATCTTAGCGTTGTCGAGAGCGCTCTTGAGTTCGTTCATAGCACTGTCAGTAGCACTGTCATCAGTGATGTGTACGAGAGCTTTTCCCTGAACGTCTGCGATCTTGTTCACGAGATCCTCGATCTCGATAGAATTGTTCTCATACATATATTTTGCACCTGAGACTGTCACATAGACGTCGGTCTGAGCGGATTTATCAATGTCCGTTGTGGACTGACCGGAGCTCTTGGACTTTCCGTCGCCGTCACCGTCTCCGTCGCCTTTGCCCCACCATCCGAAGTGGAAGCCCAGCAGGAGTGCGAGGAGTGCGAGCAGTATGAGTATGATAATGACTACAACACAGCCGCCTCTCTTCTTAACAACGACTTTTTCCTTTGGTGCGGGTGTTTTAGGACCCTTTTTGTTGTTTGGTTTTGCCATAATAGACCTCTTCCTTTCATTTTGAAGTATCAATATAAGTACAATACAGGCTGCCGTAGACGTTTCTCACGTCCTCAACAGCTTTCTTGACTTTAGTAACGTGTTTATAGAGTGAGTTCTTGCTGTCATAGACAAGTGCGCAGAGTATAACATCGTCCTGCTTGAGGCCTGCCTTTTCTATAGAAGAAACGATCATATCATAGATCTCCTGCTGTGAATCCATAGAAGCCTTGCCGAGCTGTTCCTGATAGTCAGAGACATAGAGCATACCGTCAGTGTCGTACTTAATGTTCAGAGTGACAAGCATACCCTGTTCGTAGCCGATAAGAGCCTGCTGATTTGCAGCTGCTTCTTTGTTTATGTCCTCAGCCTTCTGCCATATACGGGCGATCTCGGCATCACTCTCAGTCTTTACAGCGTCGAGCTCCTGCTGTATCTCTGCGACCTGCTGCTGAGCTTCGGCTTTAGTCTGCTCGCTGCTGTCCTGAACATTGAGCATTACCCAGAAGAGCATTATCATAATAACGTCCAGCAGGGCAGTAAGCTCGATGACTATGCCCTTGCTCTTGTGAAAGCCGCCCATTATTGCTTATCTCCGTGGCTGAGGGCTTTCAGTATCTCAGCGACCGAGTCCCTGTCGTTTATGATTATCTCGGAAACCGTTTCCTGCATATCAGTCTGAGGAGAGTCTGACTGAACGGGAGTCAGAACTTCAACAGGGGAAGTTTCCTGTACGGCTGAGACAGCCGTGTTTCTGTCACGGGAGTTATTTCTGTCGAGATAAAGGGCGACGGTCTTTTCGTTGTCTTCGATTTTCGCGGAAATGATGCCGTCTATAAACTTGAAGATTATAGCAAAGATAAGTCCCCAGAAGGTCGAAGTAAGAGCACCGTAGAAGTTTCCGGTAACGTCAGTGTCATCGGCAACGAGTCCGAGCAGAGAAACGACAGTACCGAGGATACCGAGCAGGGGGAAGATACCGGTCATATTGACGAACATAGAGTAGAGCTTGCCGGTGTGGTTGCGCATAGTAACGATATCTGTCTCGCGGATAACTGAGATGTCGTTTTCGGCTTCTTTTCCGGAAGCACCGCCGTCCGGCACAAAAACCGTGAGGTGCATTTTGTTGTAGAGCTTGTCCGCAGATTCGCGCAGTTTATAGTAAATTACTCCTGTAAGGACGGCTGCTATGAAGATTATCAGGTCATATCCCCAGAAGTTCATAAAGATAACGGAAAAAAGTTTTTTCATAAAACTGCCTCCTTATATAACATAATAACATATTTTTCACAGAATTGCAAGGGCTTTTTCGCATTTCTGCTAAATTTTTTATTGACTCTGCAAATGTTTAAAATTGAACATATAGTGAAGTTTTCAGAGAAAACTTGACATACAGAAAAAGTGAATGTATAATGATGATGTAAATTTGAAACTGGAGGAATAACTATGATGATGCCGCGAGGTAACTGCTCGGTGCAGTCCTGAGATCTGGTAACAGACCGTACCGAGTAACATATGTTATCAGCTGACTGCACCTTTATAATTTGCTAAAAACTATAAAAGGAGTAGTTACAATGAGATTTGATGAATTAAAAGAATACTGGGAAAGCGAGGAGAAACTCGCTCACATAAAGGGCTGGGACTTCAGCCACATCGACGACCGCTTCACCTCCGAGGAGGACTGCCTTCCGTGGAACTATACTGCTGTCATAAACAAGTATCGCCGTGAGACGGACAGACTTCTTGACATCGACACCGGCGGCGGCGAGTTTCTGCTGAGTCTTGGTCACCCGAAAGAGCACACCACTGCCACAGAAGGTTTTCCGCCGAATGTGGAGCTTTGCCGCAGAAAATTTGCTGAGCTCGGAGTCACTTTTCACGAAATGACCGATTATGCGAAGATGCCTTTTCCTGACAAGAGCTTTGACATCGTCATAAACCGGCACGGAAGTTTTGATTCGGAAGAAATTTTTCGCGTATTGAAGCCGAACGGCATTTTTGTCACCCAACAGGTCGGTGAGGATAACGACCGCGAGCTTGTCGAGATGCTCCTTCCCGGCACTGAAAGACCTTTCCCGGGACACAACCTGAAAAATAGTCTTGCAAGCCTTGAAAAATCTGGCTTTACAGTCCTTGAGAGCGGTGAAGCATACCGTCCTATCAAGTTTTTCGACACCGGCGCACTTGTGTGGTTCGCAAGAATAATTGAATGGGAATTCGCCGGATTTTCGGTTGAGACTTGCTTTGATAAGCTGCTTCGCATTGAGGAAGAGATACAGAAAAACGGCTATGTTGCCGGAAAAACTCATCGTTTCTATTTTGCGTCAAGAAAATGATTATTAATTCAGCATCCGTCACAGTACGGGTGCTGAATTTTTGCTTCGATTAAACTTAAAGTGTTGACAAATCCTCAGCATTGTGGTATAATATTCAGGTAATGCCGGTGTGATGGAATTGGCAGACGTGTCGGACTCAAAATCCGATGGTAGCAATACCGTACCGGTTCGACCCCGGTCACCGGCACCAGCATAGAGCCTGTGCCCCCTTCCACGGGGGCGCTTGTTTCACTCGCTCACTTTGTATGAAAATGTTTATCTGCTTTCGCTTACGGCACTATTAATTGTTTTGTCAGCTAATCCAGCAAAACGCCTGTGCCCCCATTCTACGGGGGCGCTTGTTTTATTCTTAAACGCTATAAGGGCTTGTAGCTCAGTTGGGAGAGCGCTGCGTTCGCAACGCAGAGGCCGAGGGTTCGATCCCCTTCAAGTCCACCAGCGCCGCGCGGGCGCGCTTGCCGCGTTAGCGCTCGTAAACTCGCTTACTTTATATAGCAGACGTACTTTGCTTTCGCTCGTTGCACTAACATCTTGCACACACGGCAGAAACAGCACAGCTCCATTAACTGCTTATAACTAATCACTGCATTTCGCAGTAAACTTACATATGCCCCACTATTTTTAGTGGGATTTTTTATTAAAGGCAGGTGACAGATTTGAAGCTGAAAGGCTCAACACCGCGCACTGCGGCTCGTGATATCCTGACAGGACTTATAATCGCTCTGGTATCCATACCTATCTCAATGGGCTACGCACAGGTCGCTGGACTTCCTCCTGTATACGGTCTTTACGGCTCGGTATTCCCGATACTCATCTTTGGACTCCTCTCGACATCTGACCAGTTCATCTTCGGTGTAGACGCTGCACCAGCGGCACTCGTCGGGGCTTTCATAGCGACAAGAGGTATCGAAGCCGGCAGTGAAGAAGCTGTCCGCTTTGTACCGGTCCTAACGATATTTGTAGGGTTATGGCTTTTGCTGATGTACATTTTTCGCGCCGGAAAACTGGTCACTTACATTTCAACGCCGGTAATGGGCGGTTTTATCAGCGGCATATCGACTACGATCATATTTATGCAGATGCCGAAGGTTCTTGGCGGAACGAGCGGCAGAGGTGAGATAGCCGAGCTCGTAAAGCATATTTACCTGACTTGCCGTGACGACTTTAACACAGTTTCGGCACTGCTCGGCGGCGTTTCACTTGCGGTTCTTCTCATTAGCAAGAAACTATTTCCGAAGTTGCCTATGTCTGTGATAGTTATGGCAGCCGGTGCTTTATTAGGATATAAGGGCTTTGCCGCTGACCACGACGTAGCGTGTCTTTCTGCGATAGAGCGCGGACTTCCGTCGTGGAAGATGCCTGATATCCGCGTCAGCGGACTGAGCGACGTCCTCTCGACGAGTCTGACCATAGCAGTTGTGATTATGGCGGAAACTCTTCTTGCCTCGAACAATTACGCGAACAAAAACGGAGCGAAGCTCAATAATAACCGCGAGATACTGGTCTATTCCCTCGGAAATCTCTCTGCCGGTCTGACAGGCTGCTGTCCTGTGAATGGCTCTGTTTCGAGAACCGCAATGGGAGAACAGTATGGCGGCAGATCGCAGCTTATGTCGCTGACAGCTTCCGCAGTAATGACTATGATATTGCTCTTCGGCACGGGCTTTATCAAGTATCTGCCGGTACCTGTGCTGACCTCGATAGTAATATCGGCGCTGCTCGGAGCAGTCGAATTTGACCTTATCAAGCGGCTTTACAAGCACGACAGACACGAGCTTACGATATTCCTCGGAGCTTTTTTCGGTGTTCTCGTATTCGGAACCGTTTACGGCGTTATGATCGGTGTTCTGTTGTCGTTTATATCAGTCATTGCCAGTACTGCAGATCCGAAGCGTTCCTATCTCGGAGTCATCAGCGGTCACGAGGGCTTTCACAGCCTTGAGCGGAACAAGTATGCCGTTCCTCTCAAAAAGGCAGTAATTTACCGTTTTTCCGGAAATCTTTACTTTGCGAACATAAATCTGTTCACTTCTGACATTGAGGAAGCGCTTACTGATGAAACTGAATGCGTTGTAGTTGATTCGGGCGCTGTCTGTAACATTGATATTACTGCTGCCGACAGGATTGCTTCACTGCGAGATCAGCTTGGCAGAAAAGGCATAAAGCTCTATTTTGCGTCACATATCGGTACTTTGAATGATCGTTTCCGTCAGCTCGGACTCGGTGAGATCATTGAAGAGGGCTACTGCCGTATGACCATACCGGCAGCACTCCTCAGCGCCGGTATAACGCCGCCTTACGAGACTTCATCTGCACCGCCCGAGGTAACTTCAAGCAGGAAACGCCTCGAATTCGAGTGGGCTTTCGGAGCTTTGACCGATGAAGAGCTTGAAAAATACACCGAAAAGCTCCTGAGCTGCGTGAAATCGCCTGATGATCCGCAAACGCAGCTCCAACAGGTTATGAGCTCCGGCGATATGTGGAAGGGTATAAGCGAGCCCGATCAGGAGGAGCTCCTTGCACATATCAGTATCCACATAAGCGAGCTCGCGCAAAAACTCAATATCGACGAAGTTCAGGTCGAGGAGGCTATCGAAATGCGCAAGCTGCTGCTCGCTCATGACCTTGAAGTGAAGGATCCGGAGATGTTCCGGATTGTCCGCGAGCACAGCCGACGTCTTGAAAAGGAGCTTGCCGAAAAGGACAAAAAGCTGTATGAAGCCCTTCTCAGTCACCGCCGTGAGGCTCTGAACAGTCTCAGGAAGAAAAGCCCCGAGTACAACGATCTGATTGATGAGATGTACGGCAAAGAAATATGATTTTACACTTTACATTTATAAAATCTTATGGTATAATTTTATAAGAATGTACTGAAAGGATATAGATATGAAAAAAATTGCCGTGCTGCTCGCTGCACTTTCGTTTGCCGGCGCTTTTTCCTGCGGAAAAACCGACAGCAGTTCCTCATCGCAGATAACAGAAACGACTTCCGCAGAAGCCGCTTCGTCCACTACTTCTGCCGTTACGACCACTGCTGTTAGCACAACTTCTGATGCTTCGGCGTCTTCTGTTACAACAGCTTCAGCGACAGCCGCTATACAAACGACTCAGCCGTTGCAGTCAGCAAGCTTCGCGGCTGTCACAACTGTACAGCAAGCAACAGATGCAGCTCCTGTTGAGACACAGAACGGAAAAAGCGTTGAGGTCTATTCAGCCGCAACTGCTTCTGAAATATGGGACGGCGAAGCGTCTGAGCTGCTCGAGCCCGATAAGGCTGTCGATACCTCAGATATAGGCGCACACGAAGTTACATTAGCCTGCAAGCGCGGCGACAAGACTGAAAATGTCAAGGTGATGTATCAGGTCGTTGACACCGAAAAGCCTATGATACTTAACGGCGGCTGGTCAACCTGTCACGTCGTGAATACGCCGTTCGACCTCAGTGACTATGTGGGCTTTGCCGATAATTACGACAGACACCCCACTCTTACATATACCGGCACCGTCGATACTAATGCCCTCGGTGATTACCCAATAACCGCTACCGTTACGGACAGCTCCGGCAACTCGGAAAGCTGGGATCTGACGATAACCGTTGCCGAGAGCAAGCCGTCTCCGCAGGACAACAATCCCCGTGTGAGCTTCAGGGATTTTACGGAGAAGTACGCCGGTGAGGGCAGGAGATTTGGTATTGACGTTTCAACATGGCAGGGAAATGTTGATTTCAACGCAGTCAAGGCAGACGGCTGCTCGTTCGTAGTTATAAGGCTCGGTTATTATTACAGCAAGCCTGTTCTCGATGATTATTTCAGGCAGAACCTTGAAAATGCCAAGGCTGCCGGACTTGATGTCGGCGTTTACCTCTATACTGCCGATAACACCGAAGAGGGAGTCCGTGAACACGCGAGGTGGATAGCTGAGGAGCTCGGAGATACAAAGCTCGAACTTCCTGTTGCGTTCGACTGGGAGGAATTCACTAACTTCCAGCAGTACGGAATGAGCATTCACGATCTGAATCAGCTCTATCTTGCGTTTGCTGATGAGCTCTCGAAGCACGGTCTGAAATGTATGCTGTACAGCAGCAAGAACTTCCTGAACAACTTCTGGTACGAGAGCACAAAGGCTGCACACCCTGTATGGCTCGCACACTTCGTTGACGAGACTGACTACGCCGGAAAGTACGCTATCTGGCAGGCAAGCTGCTACGGTAAGATAAACGGCATTGCCGGCGATGTTGATATGAACATTCTCTATGAACCGCTTCCGCTTGAATAACGGAGCGAGTTACAGATAAGCAAAAATCACCCGTTTGGAGGGGTATAAGTGGATATAAGAATAGAACCTTCACAGCTCAGAGGAACTGTTGATATACCGGCTTCAAAGAGCTGCGCTCACAGAGCACTCATCAGTGCGGCACTTGCCGAAGGAATTTCCGTAATAAGCGGAGTTTCGATGTCAAAGGACATTGAGGCGACTATCGGCGCAATGACTGCTCTCGGTGCTGAATTCAGTGTGGACGGCACGACTGTCACAGTTAGCGGTATAAGCTCGCGTATGGACAAAGCTGTCATAGACTGCAACGAGAGCGGTTCGACACTTCGCTTCGTAATACCGATCGCAGCTGCCCTCGGTACGGACTCGCGCTTTATCGGACGCGGACGCCTTCAGCAGAGACCTATCGACATCTATACAAGAGAGCTCGGCAAAAACGGCATAAAGTTCCTGACTGAGACTATGCCGTATGATATTACGGGCACTCTTAAAGGCGGCATATTCGAGATAGAGGGCAACGTTTCCTCGCAGTTCGTCACAGGACTCCTCTTTGCGCTTCCGCTGCTTGAGGGCAACTCAGAGATACGTCTTACCTCGCACCTTGAGTCAAGACCGTATGTCGATATAACGATAGACATTCTGCGCCGTTTCGGGATAACCGTTGAGAACAGCGAGAACGGTTTCCGCATTGTGGGAGGACAGAAATACAAGCCTTATGATTACAGAGTCGAGGGCGATTACTCGCAGGCAGCATTTTTCTATGTGGCGAATGCTCTCGGTTCTGAGGTGAATATAGCAAATCTTGTCCCGGACAGCGTTCAGGGCGACAGGAAAATACTTGAAATTCTTAACGAAACGTGTTATAATGGTAGCATAGGCTGTTACAGAGCCGATTGTTCGGATATTCCCGATCTTGTACCGATACTTGCCGTGCTCGGAGCATTCGGCAGCGGAGAGTCTGTGATCTATAACGCACAGAGACTCAGGATCAAGGAGAGCGACCGTCTTGTGACTACTGCCGCTATGCTTAATGAACTCGGCGGTGACGTTGCGGTCACTGAGGACGGACTCATCATACGCCCCACAGGCAGAATGCACGGCGGTACTATTGACAGTGCCGGCGACCATAGAATAGTTATGGCTGCGGCGATCGCTGCTACAAAAACAGACGGAGCAGTTATTATCAGGGGTGCTGAGGCAGCCGAAAAATCTTATCCGGACTTTTTCAAGGACTACATTCATCTCGGAGGTAAGGCAAATGTCATCGATCTGGAATAACAGGATATCAATATCTATTTTCGGCGAATCACAGGGACCTGCCATCGGTATAACCATTGACGGTCTCCCTGCCGGAGAGCATATTGATGTCGAAGCGGTATCCGGGTTTATGGCGAGGAGAAATATTGGTCTCGTCAATAACCACGAGAATATAATGCCGCACGTTATGTCTGGTATTTACAACGACAGGACTACCGGAACTCCTCTCTGTGCCTTTATTCAGAACACTTCCGCAAAAGCTCCGCAGCACACGAATGTTGACAGACTTTCGCGTCCCGGTCACGCTGATTACACCGGAGCTGTGCGCTACAAGGGCTTTGATGATTTCCGCGATGAGGGACATTTTTGTCAGAGACTCACTATCCCGCTCTGCTTCGCCGGAGCTATATGCGCTCAGATACTCGAACGCCGCGGCATCTACACCGGCGCTCACGTTGCGAGCATACATAATATAAAGGACAACCCTTACGATCCGGTGAACATAACCCGTGACGGTGTAAGGAGCATAAGAGGCAAGAACTTCCCGGTCATCAACGACCGCAGAGGCTGGCTTATGCAGGACGATATTGAAAAAGCCCGTGAAGCAGGGGAGTCGCTCGGCGGAGTGATCGAATGTGCTTCCGTGAATGTTCCTGCCGGCGTAGGTTCGCCCATATTTGACGGACTTGAGAATAATATCGCTCAGCTCATTTTCGGTATCCCTGGAGTTACCGGTCTCGAATTCGGTGCAGGCTTCCGTTCTGCGAGAATGGTCGGAAGTCAGAACCGGGACGAGTTTTACACAAATGAGCGCGGCTATTTCGTTACAAAAACAAACAATCACGGCGGTATTCTCAGCGGTATTTCGTCCGGAATGCCCATAACGCTCAATGTAGCGGTCAAGCCGGTCCTCGATTACGGTGACGGCGAGACAAAGCCCGAGACCTGTATGGTGCCCTCGGCAGTTGCCTGCGTTGAAGCTGCTGTAAATATCGCTCTGCTTTCACATATGATAGATTATCCGAATTTCTGTTAAGGTGATAATATGCAGGATGAAAATATAATGAAAATGGCGGCATTTGCCGACACTGAGATAAAGGACGTACCCACGCTGAATATCCTTATCTGCTACCTTCTCTACAAGATCGCCAAGCCGGTCGAGACGGAACAGCTCTACGATATTGCCATAGGTACAGGCGTTATCAACTACTTCTACTATCAGGACTCGATCGACTACCTCCTGAAAAACGGTCTTGTTGCCAAGGAGACAGACAAGGACGGTCTTGAGAGCTTCGTGCTTCAGCCGAAGGGTATAGAATGTGCCCGCCATCTCAAAAAATATGCCCCGAAGTCTTACAGGGACAAGCTGGTACTCGGGGCACTGCGCTATTTCGCCCGTCTCAAAGCCGAACAGGAGATCAAGATAGAGTATGAGCCTGTCGAGAACGGCTGCTATACTCATATACGCTGTCTTGATGTCAACTGCGACCTGATGGATCTCAAGCTCTATGCACCGGACAAGACTCAGGCGAAGATGATAGGCGAGAAGATACTTCTCAATCCTGCCGGATTTTACGGCAAGGTGGTCGAGCTCGCGCTCTCCAACGAAGAGCCGGATTACGATCTAAGTGATAACTGATAATAAAGCGCCGCTTGAAATACAGTGGTGCTTTGCTATTTTAAAGGAGAAAGATATGAGACCAGGTGAATTCCTTGAAATAATACATTTTGCAGAGAAACTCAAAGATACAACACGTCACTGCACAACTTCCGGCAGACGGCACGAAAGCGTTGCCGAGCACAGCTGGCGAGTCTCGTTAATGGCTATGCTGCTGAAAAATGAATTCCGTGCGCTTGATACAGACAAGGTTATCCGTATGTGCTTGATACACGATCTCGGTGAGTGCTTCACCGGCGATATACCGGCTTTTGACAAGACTAACGCGGACCGCGATACTGAGGAGAAGCTGCTGAATAAATGGGTATCAGGTCTGCCGGAGGAGGTCTCAGGTGAACTCTCTGTACTCTATAATGAAATGGAGCGGCAGGAGACTAATGAAGCTAAGCTCTTCAAGGCGCTTGACAAGCTCGAGGCGGTCATACAGCACAATGAGTCACCGCTTGATACATGGTCGCCCATTGAGCTTGAACTCAACAAGACTTACGGTTCGGATACGGTCGCTTTTTCGGAATGGCTGACCGAATTAAGAGAGCTGCTCAAATACGAGACCATTGAAAAGATAGAACGCGAAAAGGCATAAAGAAAAGGCTGCAAGTGCAGCCTTTTGTTATTTTGTAACGTCTTTGCGTATAACCGTTCCCTTCGGGAAAGTGAGATCCGAGTCGAACGAGAAGTTCATCATGGCGTGATTTGCGGAAGCTATTTCCTCTCCGTTCTCATCATAGAGCTTGTCGAGCTTCAACTCGACCGGCTTTTGTGAAGGAGCAAGGAGCTCGACCGTATCACCGGCAAAAAATCTGTTCCTCTGAGTGCAGAATACCTTGCCGTTCTCGCACTTCTCGACAACAGCCACAACATCATAATTGCGGATATAACCGCTGTTTTCGTAATACTGTGACTCCTCGGGAGTTCCGAAGAAGAAGCCGTTGCAGTATTTTCTGTGGCTGACCTTATAGACCTCGTCGCGTATCCAGTCGGGGAGCTTGAAATTGTACGGATCCTTGTAGTATTCGTCAACTGCCATACGATAGGCGTTCGTGACTACTGTTACATAGTACGCGGACTTTGCTCTGCCCTCTATCTTGAGGCTCGTGACACCGGCTTCGGCGAGCTTGTCTATGTGCTCGATCATGCACATATCCTTGGAATTGAGGATATATGTGCCCTTTTCGTCTTCATAGACGGGGAAGAACTCTCCGGGACGCTTTTCTTCCATAAGGTGGTAGCCCCAGCGGCAGGGCTGAGCGCACTCGCCGCGGTTGGCATCACGGTTTACGAGGTACTGCGAAAGCAGGCATCTGCCTGAAAACGAGACGCACATAGCTCCGTGAACAAAGGTCTCGATGTCGAGGTCGGGGGAGGTCTTAGCGCGTATCTCGGCTATCTCATCAAGTGAGAGCTCACGGGCGAGAACAACTCTTTTCGCGCCCATATTATAGAGCTCACCGGCTGTAACGTAGTTGACGATACCGGTCTGAGTCGAAATATGTATCTCCATATCCGGAGCGTACTTCTTTATGAGCATCAGCAGACCGATGTCTGCAACGATTAGCGCGTCCACCTTTGCTTCTACTGCTTCGCGGACGAACTTCTCAAAGAAAGGTATCTCGTTATTGCGGGGGAGAGTGTTGCAGGTGAGGTAGACCTTAACGCCCTTTGAATGAGCAAATTCGACAGCCTTTACGAGCTGCTCGAATTCAAAATTCATCGGTGACGCTCTCATACCGAACTGCTTCCTGCCGAGGTAGACAGCGTCGGCGCCGTATTTCACGGCAGCCTCAAAACGCTCTTCATCTCCGGCAGGTGCAAGGACTTCAAGTTTACTGCTGAGCATTATTATCCTCCTGTGCATCTTCAGGTGCGGCTTCGTTAGCTTCCTCGGTAGTTTCCATAGTTGCGAGGTACTCAGCTTCTTCCTGCTTTACTTGTGCTACATAAGCGTTGTGCTCATCAAGAGTCTTGGAGAAGTAGGTCTCGCCGGTGTAGATGTTTGCAACGAAGTACTTGTAATCCGTCTCGATAGCATCAAGAACAGCGTCGATAGCGTCAAGACCGGGGTTGCAGATAGCTCCGGGAGGGAGTCCTTCACCCTTGTAGGTATCATAAGCGTCGATCATTGTAGTATTCTTGACCTCGAGGTTCTGCTTGATGAATTTAGCGTAGTCAGATGTAGGATCAGACTGGAGCTTTCCGGCAAATTCAGCAGGATCCTTCATACGGTTCCAGAATACGGAAGCAACGAGGTTCATAGTTTCGGGAGAAGCAGCCTCGCGCTGAACGATCGAAGCGAAAGTTACGAGCTGGTCGAGAGTAAGACCTCTCTTTTCCATTTTCTGATAGCGTTCAGCAGTCATCTTCTTATTGAAGTTGAAGTAGATCTTCTGGCATACCTCAACGGGATCCATTTCCTCGTAGAACATATAGGTATCAGGGAACGCATATCCTTCCATTCTTCTGAACTTCAGGCTGTTATCGGTGTTCTTGAGCTTCTGTTCAAAGTCGCAGTCATAACCGCCTGAGTTGAAGTTGAAGATGAAGTCCTTAGCCTTGCAGACCTTGTTTTCTTCGAGCATCTGTGCTATCTCATCGAGACGCATACCTTCCTTGAATGTAAGCTCGACAGCTTCCTTGGCTTCAGACTCAGTCGTGGTGAGTTTCTGGATAATAGTTTCGTAAGCCATATTCTCCTTGATGAAGTGCTCGCCGGGGATATAAGCGGCATCGGACTTGCGCAGCTTGGAGAAGTAGATAAACGCCTTTGGTGAACGGATAATACCCTCGTCCTTGAGGAGATAAGCTATATCCTCGGTAGTTGCACCGTCCTTTACGACGATGAGGTGAGTGGAGTCACCCTTGCCGATACCGAGCATATCCTTGCCGAAAGCAATGATTATGAGTGAAAGCACGATAGATACGGCAACGATGAACGTTGTAAGTATCAGAACGCCAGGAACACGGCTTCTGCGCTTTTTCTTCTTTTTGTGCTTGCGTGACTGAACTCTTCTCTGAGGCATCGCAGCTCTCGTGTAAGCCGGAGCCTCAGGGGAGGGCTGTTCAGGCTCTGAAACATCTTCCTCCGGGAAATCATCAGGCTCAGGGAGAGCAATGTTCCCGTCGTCCTGCGGAATATCATTTTCCTCGGCTGGAGCGGAATCTGTCACATCTGCGACAGCTTCTTCGCTGCCGTCTGAATTATTGTCGAGCTCTTTGAGAATATTATTGATGAGATCATCATTATTACTCATTGCAGAGCACCATCCTTTCTTCTGTTACTATTGAATTGACCTTCAGATCGTGAGGTTCAAGCGGGAGTTCGTTCACGATCATAGCGTCATATGCGACTGCTATCGTATAAACGCAGGGATTATCTGAAAGAAAACGGTCGTAAAAACCGCCGCCGTAGCCGAGACGTCCACCATCCGGCGTAAAGGCGAGCCCGGGCACGATACACACTGTTTTATCAGTTATCTGCGGCTGGGGTAGCGTAAGATCCGGTTCTGGTATGCCGTAGCTTCCCTCGCTGAGCTGTGTGAGCGAGCTGACATAATGGAAGGTCATATGACCATTTTTGCCGCAGCGCGGAAAAGCGATAGTCTTGTTTCTGAGAAGCAGCATCTCTGCAAGCCTGAAGGTGTTTATCTCTGAGCCGAACGAAGCATACAGCAGTATAGTGTCAGCTTCAAGCAAACGCTCGATCCTGAGCAGTCTTGAAGCGATAGTAGCGTCCTTTTCAGGTGAGTTCAGCTCTTTTCTCAGCGCTGAGAATTCCTTTCGGAGAGTCTTTTTGTCCTGCATCTCAGAAGCACATTATAGCCTTGCGCTGACGGTCGCTCTCAGCCTTTGAAACTGCCTTTTCAACGAGCTTGAGACCGAACTCGACTGCCGTACCTGCACCTCTTGAGGTGATGAAGCAGCCGTCCTCGGCAACAGGCTCGGTACCGGTCAGAGCGCCCTCGAGCTGAGTCTCGAAGCCTTCGTAGCAAACGGCTTTTCTGCCATTGAGGAGCCCCTTGTGTCCGAGGATAGACGGAGCAGCGCAGATAGCTCCGATGTATTTATTGTTTTTGACGCAGAAGTCGATAGCTGCCTGAACGTACTGCGACTTTTCGAGGTTTAGAGTTCCGGGCATACCGCCGGGGAGAACGATCATCTCGAGCTCGTCGTTGAGGGGAGCTTCCTGCGCGATAGTATCAGTCATAAATGTAATGCCGTGAGAGCCGGTAACAACGCTGTCTCCGACGCCGACCGTAACTACCTTACAGCCGCTTCTTCTGAGAAGGTCGATAGGAGCGATAGCCTCGGTCTCTTCAAAACCGTCGGCGAGAAATACATAGATCATAGTTTAGTCCTTTCATTTGAATGTAACGATATTTTTCATCAGGAGGAAAGCCGGGTGGTAGGAGAGCTTTGACTTTCTCAGTCCCTCCAGTCCCATATCCTCCTCGCGGTTGATATATCTGAAGTCCGCAGCAGCAGACTTTGCAAAGCAATTGTTTATGCCGGCGTATATGCCGGGATATGAAGTGTCAGCCTTTTCGATGTGAATGCAGAATGTCTCGGAGTTGAGCTGCTCACCGATAGTCAGGGCAGCGATCCTGTCATCAATGCGGATTATGCCTCCGCTGAGACCGAGCTCTCTGAAATAGCTGAAAAACGTGTTTATAGCAAACTGCTCAACAGTAAGTGAGTAGTCATCGCTTGATCTGCCGTTGTAGGTCTCGGTGCAGAATGCGATACACTCATCGGTGTTGATGTCGGTAATGGATTCAAACCGGTAGCTCAGCCGGTTGAAATTGGCAAGATGATTGCGCTTTGAGTGATACTTTTTACCCGGGAGCTCGATCAGGTCGGAGACATTATAGATGTAGTCCGAACCGTCCCTGTCAGGCTCAACAGTAAATTCTCCGGTGAAAAGCTCATTCAGGATATCGAGACTGCGCTCGGTCACTCCTGTGAGAACGAGCGGCTTGCCGAGCTTGGAGGTGAACCGCCTGAGCTCACCGATAACATCAGCGTAGTCCGAACCGCCGGCAGGAAAAGCACATCTCGGAACCCCGTCCTCAGTGTCAAATCCGCAGCAGATGTAGAAATCCTTGTAAAAAGCTATCTTATAGCCGGCAAGTCTGCGCCACGCCATATTGTTGGCAAAGCTGTATTCGCAGCCCATAAAGTCTGATCGCCGCAAAGCAGCCGTGACCGTTTCCTTGTCAGAAATATCAATTTCTCTGAATTCGAGCATCAGTACCTCCGGGCTCAGTTCTTCTTGAAGCTCTCAAAATACTTCCTCACTTCTTTCATTTTACCGCAGGTCATTTTACCCTCAGGACATTTACCGCTTGCAACGCAGGAAGGTCCGGCGGAGGCAAAAATTGCAGGAGCAGCTTCAAGACATAGACGGAGCATTTCGTTGGCAACAGCTCTTATCTCCCACTGTGCACGGTTGCAGCAGCGGTGCTCGAAGAAATTGAAGAGCGATCTGACATTCATAGTTACGATGATCTTGGTCTCACAGGCATTCGGAAGCAGAAAACGCGCGTCCTCATTTGCGAGCTTTCGCGCCTTTGAAGCGGCAGTCTTTTCATCAACACCCTCAGCTATGAGCTGAGCTTTGTTCTTCTCGGTGAGGAGGTCAGCTATCTTCTCGTAGCTCTTCTGAATATCAGCGACAGTCTTGTCGAATTCGGCTTTAGCTTCAGGAATATCGGCGATAGACGGGGGAGTGATGAACTCAAAGCCGTTTTCGTTGACGTAACGCTGGCTCTTCTGTGAATATGAAGCGATCCTGTGGCGGACGAGCTGGTGTGAACAGGCACGCGAGATACCCTCAATGCCGAAGGTAAAGCTGACGTGTTCCATAACGCTCTCGTGACCGATAGAGACAAGCATTTCGATAAAGCTGCGGGTCTTATCTTCGGTGAGACCTTCCCTGAGAGAGGAAATATCGCTGCTTGAATAGCAGAGCTTTGCAGCAGTAGCTACGGTTTTCTCCGGTTCAGGCGTATGAGCGATAAGTTCGACTTTCATAAAAAGACCTCCCACAAAAATACATATATTAATATTCTACCATTTTTCGGGGTGCAAGTCAAGGAAATACAGAAAATATTAATTTAATTACATAATTACTTTATGAAAAAATGTGAAAAAATGCAGAAAAATTTAAATTTGCTATGGACAAACACAAAAAAATGTAGTATAATAATACAGTATTTGAAATTTGGACTAATTTTGTCCCGCAGGAAAAATCCTGCAATCACCATATCTATAATCGGAGGAATTATAATGAAACATTTCAGTAAGCTCACTGCCGCAGCCGCTGCTGTGATCCTTGCAGCTACTTCAGCCGGATGCAGTGCGCCCGGTGCAATTACTATCGGAAGCGGTACAAAGAATGCTGTTACAATAGACGGATACGATGTCCGCTCAGGTATTTTTATATTCAACGAGCTTCAGGCATATAACGAAGCATATTACAAGATCTATCAGGAGAGCGGAAGTGCTCCGAGCAACAGCGACATTCAGGACGCTAAGATCGAAGATCTCGATTCTGAGGACTGGATCCAGAACAAGGCTACTGATTACTGCAAGCAGTATGTAGGTATACTCCGTGAATTTGAGAAGGTCGGCGAAGAGCTCAGCGCTGACGATCTCAAGAAGATCAACGATGCAGTTGATGCAGCTAAGGATCAGACGATCTACAAGGATAACGGCGTTGGCGAGAAGTCTCTCAAGGACGTTTACACAGTAAGCTATATGCAGAGCCAGCTCTTCAAGCACTATTACGGCATCGACAAAGAGTACGGCTGCTCTGAGGACGACCTCAAGAAGTATTATGAGGACAATACTGCAAGAATAAAGTATCTCTCAGTTTCACTCACTGACAGTGACGGAAAGAAGCTCGAGGGCGACGATCTCAAGGAAGTAACTGACCTTGTTGACAAGTATGTCAAGGAGATCAATGCCGAAACAACAAACGAGGCTAAGTTCAAGAAGTTCGACGAGATCAAGGAAAAGTACAATGAGTACACAACTAAGAAGCAGGAAGAAGCTGCTGCTGCTCAGGCTGCTGCAAACGGCGAGACGACTACTTCTTCGATAACAACATCAACAGTTACAACAACTGCTGATCCTGATGAGTCAACTACAACTACTACAACTGATCCTTTTGCAAATGAAGTAACTCTTGCAAAGCTCACTGAGACCACAGCACCTGTCGGCGAAGCAGTTGAGGTCACAACAACCGCTGAGGACGCTTCACAGACAGCGCTCAAGTCCTTCAATAATAAGGTATTCAATGATCTTACTCTCTACAAGGCAGAGAAGTATGATTACGATGAGAATACAGTTTACATCGTTATCAAGGGCGATATTAAGGAGCGTCTGAATGCTGACGACATCTGGACTCAGGAGACTATTGATAATACGCTTACAAACCGCTATGGACAGGACTTTACAGATATGATGAAGTCGCTCTATGATACTTATGATGTTGATAAGAACAAGCGCGCTTATAAACGTTATGCGCCGTTCAAGCTCAATCTTGATGAATAATTAAAAATTAAGGACTGTTCTCCGGAACAGTCCTTTTTTGTTATGTATCGTTTTCTTTTCGTATCTGGAGTCTTATGTCCTCGCCCTTGAATTCAAAGCAGGCATAAGCAGCAACTATCCTCGATACCACACGGTCATCGTACCTTCGACGTATGCCTTCAAAGTCGAGGTTCGTGCTTATGATCGTAGGCTTGCCGCTGTTGAGACGTGTGTTTATGATATTGTAAATAGTTGCGTTGAAAAACGGCGTTTCGTATTCAGTGCCGAGGTCGTCAAGAATGAGGAGGTCTGTGCTCATAACAGCGTCGATAGTTTCAGCTATGTGGTCACGGCTGAAACGTTCACTTTCGATGTTTCTGAGGATATTAACAGCTGAGTCGTAGATGACTCCAAATCCCTTGGACAGAACAGTGTTTGCGATCGCGAGTGAAAGGTGAGTTTTACCGAGACCGGTTTTGCCAAACATAAGTATGCTCTTGGAGTTACGCTGGAAATTTTCTGCGTAATCCTTTGTGAAAGTGAGAAACCGCTGCATATTTTCGCGGTCCGGACCTGAATAGTATTTCAGGTCAAATGTGTCAAAGGACGAAAGACTGAGCTGAGCGTGTTTATTGAGCTCATCAGCGGAGAGCTTTCCGCATATCTGGTTGAAGCATTCACAGAATTCGCTGCCGCAGTAGCCTGTATCCCTGCATTTTTCGCAAGTATAATGCATATCGAGGTAGTCCTCCGGGTATCCGTTTGCTGCGAGAATAGTCCGGGACATTTTCTGTGCCTCAAGATTGTACTTTCTGAGCTTTTCGACCTTTGCGGCTGAATTTCCTCCGCTGCCGATAAGACTTATGAGCTCCCTGCCGGTATTGAAGAGCTCTGCATTTATTTCGCGTATCTGAGGGATCTTGTCGTTTATCTCACGGATACGCCGTTCGTTTTCCTCAACAGCACGCAATCGTCTGCCGCTGATTATAGACTGCGCTTTATCAAAAATCTCGCTGTTCATATATTACCTCTTAAAATTTATTTATAACTACCTTGTACTTTTCAATATCGTCGCCGTTGGTGTATTTACCGCCGGAAGCAGCCTTCTTCTTGCGGTATTCGCTGTCGGCTTCGCGAACCTGTTCGGGCGTCGTGAAGCCGCTGTCCTTCCATGAGATGAGTATCTTGTTTATGTAATCGAACGACGGTTTGTTGATATTATCGATAGTTTTTTCGTAGGCGAGCTGAATGAGCTCGGTGCTGAAGCCGCTGTTCTTCCAGCTTGCGATGAATTCTCCCTGACGCTGTGTCGGACGGCGGTTCATTTCAAAGAGCTTCATAATTCTGTCGGTATATTCATAAGAAGCGTACATTCTCTGGACTTCTTCATCGGCTGCGGTAAGCGTATTGATATCATTCTCAGACCACGAACAGGCGATCTTCTCAATATAAGCGGAACTGGTCTTGCCGATCTTTATGCAGTAGAAGAGCAGAGTGACGATGACCTCTTTTTTTAGTCCGAGGTAGCTGTACATCCAGATCAGCGAATTCTGCTGAGTGTGACTTAGCTTTCCGAGGGCGGACTCCGCAACCTTGAAGAGCTCGGAAATATCAGATGAATTCTTCATAACATCGGCAATTTCGGACGGCGGAAGATCCTGACGCTTCGGCAGTTCTGGCTTTGGAGTTGAATGCTCGGGAACTGTTTCGGCAGGCTTTGATACTGGAGCTGCCATAGAGAGCTCCGGCACTTTTTCAGCGGTTGTACGCTGCGGCGTGAGAACATTCACCTGCTGCCAGAAGAGGACAGCATCAGCGGCTTCCTGCTGAGAAACGCCTGTGTTAAGGGAGATCTCTTCGTCAGAGCAGCTTCGTCCGGAACAGCGCAGAAGATACAGAAGCACCTTTAACTGCTGACCTGTTGCAAGTTTCAGAAAATTGTCAGCGACCACGCAGGGGACTCCAAACATTGTGCCCCATATACCGCTGTTAGCTTTATACTCCACGAAAACGACCTCCGAAAAAATACTTTAAGAACCATTATACCATATAAGCGCAGCATTATGGTATAATTGCCCGATATGCAGGGAGCAAATCTGTTGATTTGCGTATCTGCAAGGGTATTGAATAAAGTCTAATGAATGCTTTTTCATTATACCATATTTTTCATCGGTTGTCACCGTGCAATTTTAACAATCACACAGCAAAAGTTTCGTGTATTTTTATCCGGCTGATGTCAGAATAAGTTTTGCTTCTTCGTATTTTTTCCGGAGCCGTTTAATTTCAGCCGGAGAAGCTTCCGTGAGCCTTGAAAAATCAGAATTATGCTCGATATCAGCGAGCTTTACCTTTACCGCAATGGGAGATCTCCTGATATTCCGCACATATTCGGAATAGGGGAGTTCTTTGTTGTGAGTCAGCAGATGAACTGCTTCAGTGACCTCAGGCGGAAAAATCTTTTCGAGTTCTGCGATAGTCACCTCAGTGTCCTCGACAATATCATGCAGTAAAGCTACGCAGACCGTGTACTCATCGTTCATCTGTTCCGCGATGTGAAACGGGTGAAAAATGTAGGGGACACCGCTCTTGTCGAGCTGACCGTGGTGAGCATCGTATGCGAGCTTCATAGCCTTAATAGTCAGTTCTGTGTAGATCATTTCAGGTCACCGAGCTCGCTGTCGATATAGTCAAAGAGCGGCTTACGAACGATCAGCTCACGGTTGTTTCTGAACCACTCATACGACTGCGTGAGACCTTCGGATAATGGCGTGAGCTCCGGCATAATGGAGCACATTTTCGCAGCGTCGAGCATATACTCATATGCGTAGAAAGGGAAGTAGCTGCGCTGCGGAACGTCCTTGCTTACACTGATGAAGTGAGGATTTTTCCCGAGTACGGTATAACATTTTTCAACCCATTCGCGGATAGTCACGCCCTCAGGATCGCCAACATTAAAGATATGCTGATCAGGGCTTTTTTCGAGCAGAAGGTCAATAAACCGGCACATATCTCCGATATGGAAAAACTGGAGCTTCTGCGAACCGTCGCCCGGCAGATAAAATGGTCTGTCGTTTTCAGCACACTCAAACACAAATGATTCGCGGTGGAGGTTGTTCATAGGACCGTACAGGTATGGCGGTCTGAGAATATAAGCGTCCGGCACCCGTTTCAGAAGAGCTCCTTCGGCTTCGATCTTGTTAGTTCCGTAAGCACCCCAGACTGAGTTCGGACCGACCTGCTGCTCCTCACTGAAAGGCTGGGGGAGAGTCTCAGGGTAGACTGCACTCGAGCTTATCAGGATATAGTCACGAAATTCCCCGAGACCGTCGAGCAGATCGCTGACGTCAGTACCGTTGTAAGAGGTGACATCAATTACTGCATCGAAATTGAGAGACCTGAGCTCGCTGCCGAGGGAATGACGGTCTGCGCATATGAGCTTCACGCCCGTACTCTGAGGCTTGCTGCCGCGGTTCAGAACATACACGCTGTGTCCCTTAGCTGCAAAGTATTCAGCCGTGTACCTGCTTGCGAAAACCGTTCCGCCTGTTACAAGAATGTTCATTGAACTTCCTCCTTTTTGTTTAATACAATTATTATAACATATATCCGGTGAATTTACAACAGTTTTCAGAAAGGTGTCGAGTCGTACATTTTCCGGAGCTTTTCAATAGCTTTTTTCTCTATGCGCGAGACGTAAGACCGCGAAATATTCATTTTTCTTGCAGTTTCATTCTGAGTGTGGGGCTTTTTGCCGTACAAACCGTAGCGGTGAACGATGATTTCAAGCTCGCGTTCATCGAGGCATTTGCCGAGAAACGTATAGAGCTGGCGCGACTTGATAAGCGTATCGACCTGTTCGTGAATATCAATTCCGTCATCAATGAGGTCGAGGAGCGTGAGAGCATTGCCGTCCTTGTCGGTCTCGACCGGTTCATTGATATAAACGTCGCCGGCAGACTTCTTGGCAGCTCTGAAATTCATCAGAATTTCGTTATCTATACAGCGGCTCGCGTAGGTAGCAAATTTTGCACCCTTAGTGTAGTCAAAGGTCGAAACCGCCTTAATGAGCCCAATGGTGCCGATCGAGATGAGTTCGTCCTGTTCGGCTGCAGTTGTCGAGTACTTCTTGACGATATGTGCAACCAAACGCAGATTGTGCTCGATTAACATATCGCGGGCAGACCTGTCGCCGTCCACCATTCGTACGAAGCACTCTTCTTCCTGTTTTCTGCCGAGCGGTTTCGGGAAAGAAGTACCGCTGTCGATATGCAGGGCAAAAACGAAGATATTCCGTAATAGATCAAGCAGCATAAATATTACCTCCGATAGCTTTATAGACTATACTATGCCATACAGCTTGAACAATATATCAGATTTAAGCGCGTAAAGCGATAGATCTTGATGTAAATAAATAAAATAAAAAAACAAAATAATCATATTGACGTTGACCGTGAAATATTATATAATAAAAGTGTATGAAATTTCAGGAAGTGATAAATTGAAGAATTTGGTTTCAGCTTCCGTACTCAGTGCGGATATGCTAAATCTTGAGAGCGAGATACGCCGGCTCGAAGCAAGCGGTATAGATATGCTGCACTTCGATGTTATGGACGGTGTTTTCGTTGATAATATAACCTATGGTCTGCCTATACTTGAAAAGGTGAGAAGCAGCACAGATATGTTCCTCGACGTTCATCTTATGATAACCGATCCGCGCAGATATGTTGAGAGATTTGCGGCAGCCGGTGCGGATCTCATATCGTTCCATATCGAGAGCACCAGCGACACCGCTGATACTATCAGAGCAATACGCGCAGCAGGTGCAAAGACTGCCGTTGCGATCAAACCTGCTACTCCTGCTGAGGAGGTGCTCAGATACCTTCCGGAGCTCGATATGGTACTTGTTATGACTGTCGAGCCCGGTTTCGGCGGTCAGAGCTTCATACACGACACTGTTTCTAAAATACGCACTATACGAAATAGAATTACCGAACTCGGTCTTGACACTGATCTTCAGGTCGACGGCGGTATCAACGATAAAACTGCACCGATAGTCAAGGAGGCCGGAGCAAACGTTCTCGTTTCCGGAAGCTATCTGTTCAGTGCAAAGGATATGGCGGCATCGGCTGCCGGATTGAAGGAAGAAATAATATGCTGAAAAAAGCCAGAAAAGAGCGGCTTATTTGGCTCGACATAATGATGACACTGATGGCACTTGCACTGATGTCCTATTTTTACTACGGAATACGCTCGGCAGCTCTCTGCGGCATATGCGTGGCAGTTTCACTCGTTGCGGAGATAATCTCCCTGCGTCTTATGGGCAGACACTTCAAGGCTGATGATCTTACCTGTACCTCTGACGCTCTGATATTTGCGCTGATGCTGCCGGCTTGTATGGATTACAGCATTGCAGTGATCGCAAGCGTTTTTGCAGTAGTCGTCGCAAAGAATGTTTTCGGCGGCAGGAAGAATATGATATTTTCGCCGGCTGCGGCAGCTTATGTTTTCGTACTCACATCGTGGGGAAGCAAGCTGCTTATGTTCCCTGAACCTCACAGCAGGCTCGGCGTTTTTGAAAAGCCCGATACGCTCACGCACTCAGCTTCCTATTCATTCAACATCTCAGGCAAGCTCGATTACACTGACTTTGAGGTTCTGCTCGGAAATTTCAGCGGACCTGCCGGTTCTGTGAGCGTATTGCTCCTCGTTATCTCAGCGGTAATACTGATTTTCAGAGGAGACATCTCTGCCGGTGCATTTCTCGGCTCGATCGTCGGAACCGGACTTTTCGCTTTCATAGCTCCCGTTGGAAGTTCACGCGAGGACTCGCTCAGCTACTCACTCGTAACGAATATGGTGCTTTTTGCATCGGTCTATATAATCGCTGACAAGAGAATAGCGCCTAAAAGGGAATATTTCGCGATTTTCTACGGACTTTTCGTTGCTGTTTTCGCCTACACGCTCGTTCTGACGACAGCTAAGGAAAATGCTATCGTTATGGTTTCCGTACTGTTCACTCCTGTGGCACTCGGCTTCAAGAACCTTGAAAAGAAGATAAGCCTTGCAGAGCAGGAGGAGCTTGTCAAAGAAACCGAAGCTGCTGATGAAACAGCTCAGGAAATCACGGAGGAGGCGATCGTCAATGAATGAACGCAGAAGCAGTATTTTTGACGGTGTTCTCGGTGATAACGCCGTACTGTCAGGACTTATGGTCATCTCGCCCGTAATAATCTGCGGAAACACCATAAAGAACGCAGAGGCTCTTATATGTGCATTTTCTGCTATAACCTTCCTGTCCGTGCTGATAGCCTCATTCGTACCGAAAAAGCTGCCGTACACGGTAAAGGTCATAATCTACGCGCTCATATCCTCAATAGTATATCTGCCGGTTAAGAATGCCGCAGAGAAGTTCTATCCGGATTCAATAACAAGAATTGGCATATATTTTCCGCTGCTCGCGGTGAACTCGCTTATAATACTCCAGTCCGAAGCACGTTTTTTCAAGATGAAAAAACCGAGAATGCTTGCGTCACTGACGTTTTATATAATCGGCTTTGATGCCGTTATGCTTCTGACAGCTTTTATACGCGAGCTCCTCGCATACGGAACTATCCGCAGCAAAATGGCTGACGTCAATACTCTTATCAGCGGTCTGGGAGAACCCTTCGGCGGTTTCATACTGCTCGGACTGATGTGCGGAGCTTACCGCAAGATACGTTCGATAGCCAGAAAAGAAAAAAACACAGGGAGTGACTTGAATGTATCTGGTAAATGACATAATCGCCTTTCTTGCAGCAAACCTCATACTCAGTCAGGCTCTCGGAACAAGTACGCTGTTCATAGCGGCTGACAGCAGACGAAAGCTCGTCGGTACGACCTGCTGCATAACATTATTCACAACGATCGGTTCAGCAGCGGCATTCCTCATAAACAAGGAGCTGCCGTCAGGATATAAAGATCTTACACTGATATTCTACGTCCTGACAGTAGGACTGCTCTATGTGGGACTGCTCACGACTGCATATTTCATAACTCCGGAGAGATTTGAAAAGATAAGAAAATACATTCATCTCTCAGCTTTTAACTGTGCTGTTATCGGAACTCTTTTCACTATGGAGCAGAAGTCTGCCGATGATCCTTCACTTATGACACTGAAGGAATATGTGAAATTCGGCTTTGAAGCCGGTCTCGGATTTATAACGGCAGCCCTCATACTCACAGCTGCTTTCCGCAAGCTCAATTCCTCAAAAGTCCCCTCATCTTTCAGAGGAGGACCGGCAATTCTTATCTACTTAGGCATTATCTCTATGGCGGTATATTCGCTTAAATAATATGTGTGGAATAAACAGGAGAAAAAAATGAGAAGAAAAAATAAAGGAAGGAAAATCTACAAAACCAAAGAAAAAAATTACTATGGCAAAACTCCTCTCGGCAAAGCTCTTTCCGTCGGTCTGACCGTGCTTCTCATCGGCGGTATCGGCTTTATCGGTTACAGTGTAGCCGAGCCGGTATTCAAGTATACTAAGAAAAAAGGCGACGCTCCCGAGCCGCCTCCGACAGCAGCTTCGAGCGAGCTTCTCGAGCCTACGAGCAGCGCTCCGAAGATACAGCCCGGAGATCCGTCCGCAGAGACCGGAACAGTTGCACAGCCCGATTACAAGGCGGCTGTCATAAAGACCTCCGACCTCACCGACAAGGCTGCGCTCAAGGCTGCGATAGAACGCATACCGTCCGGACAGAAGGTAGAATACGTTGAGATACCGCTGAAAACTCAGGGCGGAAAGATCTGGTACACCAGCTCGGTATACTATGCAACTCAATCCGGTGCTATACACAACTACATCAATCTCAGTGACATAATCGACACTGTAAAGGCTGCCGGCTATCATCCAGCGGCGCTCATAAGCACATTCAACGACAACATTCTGCCCAAGACCGACGGTTCGGCAGGCTTCAAGACAGCTGATGCCGGTGACCAGTGGATAGACAATACTCCGGAAGCAGGCGGCAAGCCGTGGACTTCTCCCTATTCATCAACCGCTGTAAACTACATCGGTGATATAGTCACAGAAGCTGCCGAAGCCGGATTTGAGAAGATAATCTGCTCGGACATTTCCTATCCGCCGTTCAGACCGAGCGATCTCGCTTTACTGCCGCCTGAGCTGAAGGAACCGAGCCGTTTTCAGGCACTGACTTCAGCTGCTAACCTCTTCTACGACAGGGCAGTCAGGGCTAATTCAACAATGGCGGTCGAGGTATCGGCAACGGACATTCTCAAAGACAACGCAGACGTTATCCGCGAACCCCTCTATCTGAACGTCAAGTCGATAATCCTCAGTATAGACATTGACGCTCTCAGCGCCGGAGTCTATACCGACAGCACGGTATACGATTTCAACGGAACTGCTGCTGAAAAGGTCGAAAAGGTATTGGGGCTCGTAAAGGATAAACTCAAGGATTACACAAATGTTGCAGTTCGCATCTCTGGAAGTACAGTTGGCACAGATGAACTGCTCAAGGCAAAAGAAGTCGCATACGAACAGGGCTACACCTCGTTCGTCATAGGATAAAACCGATTTTACGGAGAACGGAGAATAATTATGGCTGAAAATTTCAAGGTTTCGCTTCAGAAGGTGATCGACGAATTCAAACTCGAAGCGATCTATATCCACAAGGACGCAAATGAACTGATGATCGATGAAAACGACGTCAACAGACCGGGACTCCAGCTTATGGGCTTTTACGAATACTTCAACCCGGAGCGCATACAGATCATAGGAAAGATGGAATTCGCATATCTTTCTACTATCGACGAAAAGACTCGCCGCGAAAGACTCCAGCTGCTCTTTTCTCAGAGGATACCTGCACTCATCATAACCCGCGAGCTCCCGTATTTTGCTGAAATGCTCGAGCTTGCAAAGGAGTTCGAGGTACCGCTCCTCAGAAGCAAGGAGAGCACGTCCAACTTCATCTCGGGACTCATCGCATTCCTCAACCTCAATCTTGCTCCGAGAATTACCCGTCACGGCGTACTTATTGAGATCTACGGCGAAGGTGTATTCATAACAGGTGAGAGCGGCGTAGGTAAGAGTGAAACTGCCATCGAGCTTGTAAAGCGTGGTCACAGACTCGTTGCGGACGACGCAGTTGAGATAAGGAAGGTTTCAAACATCAGTCTCGTCGGAAGCTCACCTGACAATATCCGCCACTTCCTCGAGCTCCGCGGCATAGGTATCATCAATGCGCGCAGACTCTTCGGTATCGGTGCAGTTAAGCTGACAGAAAAGCTCGACCTCGTAGTTGAGCTCGAACAGTGGAATTCCGAAAAGGTGTACGACAGAATGGGCGTAGACACAGAATTTGTATCGCTTCTCGGAGTCAAGGTACCTTCACTGACTATCCCGGTAAAGCCCGGACGTAACCTCGCTGTTATCCTTGAGGTCGCAGCTATGAACAACAGACAGAAGAAAATGGGATATAATGCAGCTCAGGAGCTCCTCAACAGGCTCGGTATGGAGTCTGATTCAAAGGAGATCGTTCGCAACTACGAAGCGTTCTGATCCGGCCGCAAACAGAAATAAGAATAATATCTCAGGAGGAACGCAATGCTCAATATTGAAGAACTTACCGATCTTTGCAGCAAGCTCGGCTGCCGTATAACTCCGGAATGTTCTCTGAGGGAATACATCACATTCAGATTTGGCGGGACCTGCCGCGCACTAATCAGCGTGAATTCTGCTGTTTCAGCAGCAAGGCTCCTCAAATATCTGCGTGAGAATTCAATAAAGTTCGGAATTCTCGGAAGAGGCAGCAACGTCATTGTGCCGGACAGCGGCTTTGACGGCATCATACTCCTATTCGGCAGCGATTTTGCGCGTATAACTACCAAAGGCACAGAAATGCACTGTCAGGCAGGAGCTCTTCTCGCTTCAGCCTGTGTACACGCTCAGCAGTCCGGACTCACCGGTATGGAAAACCTCTTCGGTATCCCCGGAACTGTCGGCGGTGCGCTTTATATGAACGCAGGAGCTTACGGCAGTGAGATAAAGGATATAATCGTTTCGGCAGAATATATCGACCTCGACGGCGAAATAAAAACAATAGACCGTAACGAAATGGACCTCTCATACAGGCACAGCGTATTCAGTGACAGCGGCAAGGTCATTATTTCCGTTACTCTGAAACTTGCAGAGGGAGATCCCGATGCTATCAAACAGGCTATGAACGAATGTATGGCAAAGAGGAGTTCAAAGCAGCCCCTCGAATATCCGAGTGCCGGAAGCACATTCAAGCGTCCGGAGGGCAGCTATGCTTCTCTTCTCATAGATCAGTGCGGACTGAAAGGACTCAGCTGCGGCGGAGCAATGGTCAGCGAAAAGCACAGCGGATTTGTCATAAACAAGGGCTATGCGACCTGTGCGGACGTACTTGAGCTCTGCGAAAAAATAAGGAACATCGTTAAGGAAAAGACCGGCTATATACTTGAGCTTGAACCGGTCATACTGAAATAAGCTCAGATACCCAAGAAGGAAGATCTCTATGAAATTACTGATAGTTACCGGAATGTCCGGTTCCGGAAAATCAAGCGTAATGGACGTCCTCGAGGACATCGGATATTACTGTATCGACAACATACCTCCCAAACTCATTTCGAGGTTCGTTGACCTTTGCAGAATGACTGACAATCCGCCGGAGAAGGTCGCAGTTGCCGTTGATATAAGATCCGGAGATATGTTTGCGGAGATCTTTCTCTCGTGGCAGGCTCTCCATAACGAGCAGGACGTAGAAGTCAAGGTGCTGTTCATCGAGGCGAGCGACGAGGTGCTCATAAAGCGCTACAAGGAGACCCGCCGCAAGCACCCGCTCGACGAAAAATTCAGCGGTAATATGCACGAGGCTATAAAATACGAACGCGAGCAGCTTTCACAGCTCCGCGAAATAGCTGATTTCTACATAGAGACCTCCTTCCTTGCCACATCACAGCTCAAGGAACAGGTAAAGGAGCTCTTCCTTACCAAGACCTCTGACTCTCTTTCTATAAAAGTGATGTCATTCGGCTTCAAATACGGAGTTTCTACCGAGTCGGACCTTGTCTTTGACGTGAGATGTCTGCCAAATCCCTATTATGTGGACGAGCTTCGCGGTCACACCGGCTGCGAAAGCTGCGTAAGGGACTACGTTATGAGCTTTGAACAGTCGCAGAAGCTCCTTGAAAAGCTCAAGGATCTCATCGACTACCTCATACCGCTCTACATACACGAGGGCAAGAGCCAGCTTGTCATTGCATTCGGCTGCACCGGCGGAAAACACCGTTCGGTAACATTTGCCGAGCTCATCGCGAAGCATCTTCTGGCTCAGGATTACAGAGTCCAGAGGTACCACCGCGACATTACCAAGGATAAGAAGATATAAGCAGAGGTGAACGGTCATTTCTTTCTCAAATGATGTAAGGAACGAGATAATACGATCTCTGAACGATAAAGAAAAGCGCTTTGCGTGTCTGTACGGAATGCTGTTGTTCAGCCGCACTCTCACAGCAGAGCGCATCTGCTTTCAGACCGAAAGCAGTATAGCCGCCGAGACCTTCGGTTCGCTCTTTGCTCGTATATTCGGTGCAAAGCCCGAGTGCAGGAGAACTGAAAGGCGCAGCGGTACAGAGCTATACATTTATGATATTACAGCTCCCGATACCGTGAACGAGGTGTTTTCAAAGTACCGCTTCACGGACGGCATAAGAGCTATTGATTCCGGGATTATTGCAACAAATAGTCTCGGAGTTTTTGCAGGCGGAGCTTTTCTTGCCTGCGGAAGCGTGAACGATCCGCAGAAGGAATATCATCTTGAATTCTCAGTCCCCGACGATGAACTTGCAGCCGGACTCGCTCAGCTTCTCGAGGACATAGGAGTGACAGCCGGAAGAGTCGTGCGCAGGGGACAGTTCATAGTCTACATCAAGGGCAGTGAGTCCATTGAGGACACGCTGACCTTTATCGGCGCGCAGCAATGCACCCTTGAGCTTATGAACGTCAAGATCTACAAGGACGTTCGCAATAAAGCCAACAGGATCGCTAACTGCGACTCCGCTAACATTGACAAGGTCGTGAACGCGGCTATGAAGCAGATCGAGGATATAAAGCTGATCGCTGCTGTATCCGGTCTCGACTCACTCTCGGACGATCTCCGTGAGGTCGCACTGCTTCGCCTTGAAAACACTGATATGAGTCTCAAGGAGATAGGGGAGAACCTGTCCGAACCGCTCAGCCGTTCCGGAGTAAACCACCGCTTCCAGAAGCTCTCGAAGATAGCGGACAGTCTGCGCTGCGGAGGTGCCAAGAATGAAGCCTGACAGCTTTGTAAATCTCCACGTTCATACGGAGTACAGCCTGCTTGACGGTGCCTGCCGTATCACCGGACTTATACAGCGTGTTAAGGAGCTCGGGCAGACAACCATTGCGATAACAGACCACGGCAATATGTACGGCGCTGTCGAGTTTTGGAATGAGGCTAAAAAGAACGACATCAAGCCGATAATCGGCTGTGAGGTATACGTTGCACCGCGCGGACATCTTGATAAAGAGCCGAAGATAGATGGTTCGCCGTATCATCTGATACTGCTCTGTGAGAACAACGAGGGCTACAAAAACCTTGTAAAGCTCGTCTCGATAGCGAGCATTGACGGCTTTTACAGCAAGCCGCGTGTTGACCGTGAACTCCTGAAAAAGTACCACAAGGGACTCATCTGCCTGTCCGCTTGTATTGCCGGAGAGATACCGCGTAAAATAGCTGCGGACAACTACGAGGGTGCGAAGAAAGCTGCCCTCGAGCACCTTGAGATATTTGGTGAGGGCAACTACTTTATCGAAGTGCAGGATCACGGTATAGCGGAAGAAAAAAAGATACTTCCGCTTCTTTATAAGCTATCGCAGGAGACCGGAATACCGCTTGCTGCCACAAATGACTGCCACTACATCAACAAGACCGACTCAGAAATGCAGAAAGTTTTAATCTGTATCCAGACCGGAAAAACTCTCGATGAACCCAATCCGCTAAGCTTCGGGACTGACGAATTTTATCTGAAATCAGCGGACGAAATGGCAGAGCTCTTCCGCGGTCACGAGGAAGCAGTGACGAATACCGCGAAAATAGCTGAGAGATGCTGTGTTGAGTTTGAGTTTGGCAATATCAAGCTGCCGAAGTTCACGATAGCCGGAGTCAGCGACAATCAGGCGTATTTCCGCGAACTCTGCCGCAAGGGAATGTACGACAAGTACGGTAATAAACCATCGGCTAAGGTCGTTGAGCGAATGGAGTACGAGCTCTCGGTCATCACGACTATGGGCTACACAGACTACTACCTTATTGTATGGGATTTTATCAGATATGCCCGTGAAAACAATATCCCGGTCGGTCCGGGAAGAGGCTCCGGTGCCGGAAGTCTCTGCGCATACTGCATAGGCATAACCGGCATTGATCCGATGAAATTCAACCTGCTTTTCGAGCGCTTCCTCAATCCGGAGCGCGTAAGTATGCCGGATTTTGATATTGATTTCTGCATAGAGGGCAGGCAGTCCGTCAAGGACTATGTTGTGCGAAAATACGGCGCGGATCACGTCTCAGAGATCATCGCCTTCGATACGCTCAAAGCGAGAGCAGCTATCCGCGATGTCGGAAGAGTTCTCGGCGTTTCGTACCAGATATGCGACCGCGCCGCGAAACAGATAGATTTCAGGAACACTCTCGACGAAGCGCTGAAGGAGTCTGATGACCTTGCGCAGATGTACCGCTCAGACTCCTCTGTAAGAAAACTCATCGACCTCGCCCGTCAGCTTGAGGGTATGCCGCGCCACACTTCCACGCACGCCGCCGGAGTCGTGATATCCGCAGTTCCGCTCAGTGACCTCGTACCGCTCCAGAAGAATGACGGAACTGTTGTCACTCAGTACACTATGACGGTGCTCGAGTCGCTCGGACTTCTAAAAATGGACTTTCTCGGACTCCGCAACCTCACTATCATACGCGACACTGTAAACGAGATAAGGCAGACACAGCCTGATTTCGACATAAACAGCATACCGCTCGACGACAAAGAAGTATACGATATGCTCTCGGCAGGGGACACAGCCGGAGTTTTCCAGCTCGAGAGCGAAGGTATGACACAGCGCCTTATGGAGCTCTGTCCGGAACGTCTTGAGGACCTCATCGTTGTTATATCGCTGTACAGACCCGGACCTATGAAGTCAATACCGGTCTACATCGAAAATAAGAAGGATCCGTCAAAAGTCCATTACAAGCACCCGCTTCTTAGGGAGATACTTGAGGACACATACGGCTGTATGGTCTATCAGGAACAGGTTATGGAGATTTGCCGCAGACTCGCAGGCTATTCCTACGGACACGCGGATATAGTCCGCCGTGCAATGGCTAAGAAAAAGCACGATGTTATGCTCAGAGAGCGTGAGAGCTTCGTTTCGGGCGCTCAGAGCAACGGCGTTCCTGAGAAAACTGCGAACGAGGTGTTTGATGAAATGGTATCGTTCACATCGTACGCCTTCAATAAGTCTCACGCTGCGGCATATGCCTATCTTGCGTACCAGACTGCCTACCTGAAATGCCATTTCAGAGGGTTCTATATGGCAGCACTTATGTCGAGCGTTATGGGTATGACCGGCAAACTTGCTGAGTATATCAACGCCTGCCGCAGTGCCGGGATCGAGATACACCGTCCGGACGTGAACAAGAGTATGAAAGGCTTCACATACACAGACGGGAAGATGTATTTCGGACTCGTTGCAATAAAGAACGCCGGCAGCGGACTTGCTGACAGGATAATCGCCGAGAGGAACGAAAACGGCAATTTCACTGGACTTCAGGATCTCTGCGAACGTCTTAACGGCAGAGACCTCAATAAGAAGTCGCTTGAAAACCTCATAAAGTCCGGCGCACTCGACGGTCTTGGCGCAAACCGCCGCCAGATGCTCGACAGCTACGAGCGCATACTTGAGCTTACCGGCTCGGAAAACCGCGGTGTCATCGAGGGACAGCTCAATTTCCTCGAAACTCAGGATACATCAGCAATGAATATGAAAATGCCGTACAGGGCTGAATTTGACTTCAAGAGACTGCTCTCAATGGAAAAAGAAGCTGTTGGTATGTACATATCAGGCAGTCCGCTGACGGAATTCCGTTATTTGTCGGAGCTGCTGCACGTCCGGAATATCAGCTCGCTGACAGTTGAAAACGGCGCGGCTGACGGTCAGAAGGTCAGGCTTCTGTGTACGATACAGGAAAAGAAGCTGCACAAGACAAAAAACGGCGATAAGATGTGCTTCCTGACACTTGCTGACGATACCGGTGAAGCGGACGCGGTGGTCTTTCCTGATCTGTTTGCAGTTTACGGAGCTCAGCTCGTTCAGGACGCAGTTTTTGTCATAAACGGCAGGATCTCGGTCAAGGACGAGAGTATAAGCGTAGTTTGCACTTCTGCAGTACCGGAAGCCGAATTCGTTTCACAGGCTGCGATGATGAAGCTCTGCATCAAAACGTCATCGGACAAGGCTTCTGTCACGCCCGAACTGGCTGAGGTCTGCCGGAAATACAGCGGAACAACACAGGTCTGCTTCTACCTTGCCGACCTGAAAAAGACAGTCAGTCCGAAAAGCAGGCTGTCACTTGCTGTAACGCCGGAGTCATTTGACGAATTGTCACGTATTTTCACGACAAAACAGATCGGACTTATCCGTTAGCGAAAAGTTTTTTGATTAAAATTGCAAAAATCATTGAATTTCACTTGACAATTTTTCGGCAAAGTAGTAAAATATATATGTATGGAATTACGATACGGGATACAATGAAGTGCTCCGTATATAATATATGCTATGTGCAGATTGGAGAATACTTATGATCAAGAAAATCGGTGTATTAACAAGCGGTGGAGACGCGCCCGGTATGAATGCTGCCGTAAGAGCAGTCGTAAGAACAGCTCTCAGCAAGGGTATGGAAGTATACGGTATCCGCAGAGGCTACTGTGGTCTTATAAACGGTGACATTTATAAAATGGACGAGAGAAGCGTTTCTGATATAATCCACAGAGGAGGAACCGTTCTTTACACCGCAAGATGTCCTGAATTCAGAACAGCTGAGGGCGTTGCAAAGGCTAAGGCTAAGTGCGATGAGCTCGGTATCGAAGGACTCGTTGTTATCGGCGGCGACGGTTCATTCAGAGGTGCAGCTGATCTTTCAGCTCAGGGCGTTCTCTGTATCGGTCTCCCCGGAACTATCGACAACGATATTGCCTGCACAGACTACACTATCGGTTTTGATACAGCTATGAACACAGCTATGGAGATGATCGACAAGCTCCGCGATACTTCCCAGTCACACGACAGATGTTCTGTTGTTGAGGTAATGGGCAGAGGCGCTGGTCACATCGCAGTAAACACAGGTATTGCCTGCGGTGCTACTGATATAATCACAAAGGAAGTTCCTTACGACCTCAACGACATCGCAAATACAATGCTCGCTAAGAAGGCTAAAGGCAAGCAGAATTTCGTAGTGATCGTTGCTGAGGGCATCGGTCACGCTAACGAGATCGCTGCTGAGCTTCAGGAGAAGACTCACATCGAGTCAAGAGCTACTGTTCTCGGACACGTTCAGAGAGGCGGTTCACCCACAGTACGCGACAGAGTTGAAGCTACAAGAATGGGTTACTACGCAGTTGAGCTCCTCGAGCAGGGGATCGGCAACCGTGTTGTTGGCGTAAAGGACAGCAAGATCGTTGATTACGATATTCAGGAAGCTCTTTCAATGCAGAAGGGTTACGACATCAAGCTCCACAAAATGGCTGAGCAGATCGCATTCTGAGTTAATTATCAAAAATATTTACGGGACTGTTTTTGCAGTCCCGTTTTTTGTCAAAATTCAGATATTATCTTTTTTGGAGAGTCCGGGGTGGAATACTCCCAGCGCGAAATGTGACCGCTGTCAATGTAGTATTTGTTATCCGGCGGCGTGGGAACGTCCTCGCAAACATCAATTATCACGAGCTTGACCTTCATTTTCTCCGGCAGAATAGCCTTTATGTAAACGCTGACGCTCTGACCGGAGCTGATATTTTCCTTTGGTTCGGCAAGTCCGGCAAGATTAGGTGCAAGCTCAACGAATATGCCGTATTCCTCAACGGAACGAACTATCCCTCCGACTGTTTCACCGACAGCAAAGTTCTGTACGTTTTCAGCCCAGCTGCCGAGGAGCTCCTTGTGTGTGAGACATATTCTGCCGTTTTCGTTAGAACGGACAGCGACCTTCAGCTTCTGACCGACAGAAAAGCGATCAGCGGGGTGAGATATGCGCGAGACAGAAATAGCGTCAATTGGTATAAGCGAGGGGATACCGCAGCTTATATCGACAAAAGCCCCGAACTGCTCAAGGTGCGTGACCTTTGCGTCGATTATGTCACCGCTTGCAAGAGTCCTGACATATTGCTCCATACACTCCTCCTGTGCGGCACGGCGTGAAAGAATAGCCTTATATCCGCCGTTTTCGCTCGTCTCGATAGATATTACCTTGAAGCAGACTACCTTGTTCACTCTTGAAATAACAGCGATGTCGCGAGTTGTTCCCTCCCTGACGCCGAGTGCGCCCTCTTCGCGCGGTATTACGCCATCTGCGCAGGGGAGAGCTATTGTCAGATCGTGAGAACTGGTACACATAGTAACTCTTGCCTCGAGTATGATGCCTTTTTCGAGTGCTTCCGTGAGTCCCTCAACTGATGATATCAAGCGCTCGTTTGCGGGAGTTCCTGCCAATGAGCCTTCAGGTCTGTAATTCATATTTATACCTCCGTGATAACTTTATTCCGGCATTCGCCTTGCTGACACTCAATTCTATGCAGGGCGACCGGCAGTTATGCACGGAAGTTTATTATCTGCCTGTTTTTATATTAAGACCGCCAAGCGAATTAAAGACCGCTTTGACACCTGCTGTCGAACCAGAGTCACAGATGACATACACCTGAGCTCTTCGTCTGCGTGAGGGCTCCGGGATAACGCTTTCCGCTGCCGGCGACTCCATAACTGCAGTAATGTAATTATGAGAAGTTACAGCGGTCGGTATGACTGTGTATATGGTACCGTTGCGCAGTTTCAGAGCTTTATCTGAACGTCTGTCGTAAACAACTCCGGAGGAATATATTCCTCCGACACTCTCACGCGAGCGTTTCAGAGCGAGCTCTGCCAGCTCTGAGGTTTCAAATTCTGCTGATACTCTTGACACCATAGCGATTTCCTTTCCAAAAATTTGGTCGAGTTCAATATGTTTGTGAGTGGTTTTTTATCATTATTACACAAATCCAAAAAAATATACTCTGTAAATATTGATTTGAAGTCCGTTTTGAGGTATAATTAGAAATGTACGATTGATTTTTGAAGAGGAGGGAACTGTTTTGGATATACGCCCCGGCGATGTGCTCACAATGAAGAAGAACCATCCCTGCGGTGCAAATGAGATGTTTGTTATCAGAGCCGGTATGGATTTTCGTCTCAGGTGTATGAAATGCTCGCGTGAGTTTATGGTTCCCCGTAACAAAATAGAAAAGAGCATCCGTGCGGTAAAGCACGCCGATGAAGGTTAGCAGTTTTTTCAGACATAATACCAATAAACAACAAGGAGCAGTATAATGTTTGAAAAACTTGCAGCAATGGAAGTAAAATACGATGAGATAAGCGAAAAGCTCTCTCAGCCCGAAGTCATAAGTGACAACAAGCTCTACGCTCAGCTTATGAAGGAGTACAAAAATCTAACTCCCATAATCGAAAATTATCGCGAATACAAAAAGGCGCAGGCTGCCTTTGATGAAGCTAAGGAGCTGCTTGACGGCGGCGGTCTCGACAAGGACTTCCGTGAAATGGCACAGTCCGAATACGAGGACTCAAAAGAGGCTATGGAAGAGCTCTCACAGCAGTTAAAGGTGCTGCTGCTGCCGAAGGATCCGAACGATGACAAGAACGTTATCATTGAGATACGCGGCGGTGCAGGCGGCGAAGAATCCTCACTCTTTGCAAATTCCCTCTATCGTATGTACACTATGTACGCTGAAATGCGCGGCTGGAAGCAGGAAGTGCTCACAGCTAACCCCACCGAGCTCGGCGGTTTCAAGGAGATCAGCTTCTCGATCGAGGGTGACGGTGCATATTCAAGACTGAAATACGAAAGCGGAGTTCACCGCGTTCAGCGAGTTCCGGAGACAGAGTCTCAGGGACGTATCCACACCTCTACCGTTACGGTAGCCGTGCTCGTGGAAGCAGACGAGGTTGAGCTTGAAATAAACCCAACAGATCTGAAAATAGATTATTTCCGCGCAAGCGGTGCAGGCGGACAGCATATAAATAAAACAGAATCAGCTGTTCGTATAACCTACCTCCCGACCAACGTAGTCGTGGAGTGTCAGGACGAAAGAAGTCAGCACAAGAACAAAGATAAAGCAATGAAAATTCTGCGCTCGAGGATATACGAGGCTATGCAGGAGGAGCAAGACGCAAAGATCGCATCGGAAAGGAAAATGCAGGTTGGTACCGGCGACCGTTCCGAGCGTATACGAACATACAATTATCCGCAGGGACGTCTGACAGACCACAGGATAGGTCTGACGCTTTACAGGCTCGAGGACGTTCTCAACGGAAATCTTGATGAAGTATTTGACGCTCTTGCAACTGCCGATCAGGCTGCAAAGCTCGCAAATCAGGAAGCGTAATTTTTATGGACACTTTTTTACTGAATGACAGCGAAAATGACCTGCTGAAAGCAGCAGAACTTATAAAAAACGGCAGCGTAGTCGGACTTCCCACCGAGACTGTCTATGGTCTCGGAGCTGATGCGGCTAACGAGGAAGCTGTAAGGGCTATATTTGCTGCTAAAGGCAGACCTGCCGACAATCCGCTGATAGTTCATCTTGCAGATTTTTCTGACGCAGTAAAGTACACTTCTGCAATACCGCAGCTCGCATATAAGCTCGCTGATCGTTTCTGTCCGGGACCGCTGACAATGGTCCTGCCGAAAAATGACAGGATACCTATGGTTACCTCAGGCGGACTCGATACAGTAGGCATAAGGATACCCTCGCACCCGGTTATGCACAGGATAATTGAGCTCTCAGGCTGTCCTATCGCAGCGCCATCTGCAAATACCTCAGGCTACCCGAGCCCGACTACTGCCGGACACGTTATGCGCGATATGCAGGGGAAGATTGCTGCTATTGTTGATGGCGGACAGTCTGATTTCGGGGTAGAGTCGACGGTGATCTCATTTGACAGCGAGGACACCGTCCGCATACTCAGACCAGGAGCTGTTACGCGTGAAATGCTCCTCGAAGTATGCAGTGACGTTATAATTGATCCTGCTATTCTTCACGAGGTCGAGGAGGGAGCAAAGGTCGCTTCTCCCGGAATGAAATACAAGCACTATTCGCCGAAGGCTGATATAATTATGGTTGAAAGTAACCTTGACGAGTTCCTGAACGTAGTTGAGAAGAATTACGGCGAGGACGTTTATGCACTCATATTCGACGGCGATACATGCAACTGCCCTTACAGGCATATGACATACGGCTCAGACAGTTCACAGCAGGCGCACCTTCTCTTTCAGCGCCTCAGAGAACTTGACGAAGCCGGAGCAAAGAAAGTTTACGTCCGTGCTCCTTCACCGGAGGGCATCGGACTTGCAGTATACAACCGCCTTATCAGGGCGGCAGGATTCGAGGTGATAAGGATATGAACAGTCTCAACGGAGTAATGGTCGTTGGACTTACCGGGCAGACCGGCGCCGGAAAAAGTACGGTCTCAAAGATCTTTTCCGCGAACGGCTTTGCTGTTATAAACGCTGACAACATTGCCCGCAAGGTTGTTGAAAAAGGCTCAAAATGCCTCGACGAGATCGAAGACCTGTTCGGCAGCGGCGTTATCACCGCTGACAGAACACTCGACCGCAAGGCTCTTGCAGCGATAGTTTTTTCAGACAAGATCAAGCTGGAAGCTCTCAATACAATAATATATCCTTACATCACAGGTGAGATACTGCGCCGGATACGCGAGTGCTCAGACAACGGCGATAAGCTCATACTGCTCGATGCTCCGACACTTTTCGAAAGCCGTGCTGATGACTTCTGTGAGATAATAATTTCTGTTCTTGCAGATCCTGATATACGCCGTGAGCGCATAATCTCGAGGGACGGTCTTACACAGGAACAGGCACAGAAGCGTATGAATTCGCAGCTTGACGAGGAATTTTTCAGAACACATTCTGACTACATAATCCGCAATAACGGCAAGATCGACACTGTAAACGAGATCTCTAAGGAGGTCTCAGACAGGATAAGAGAGCTGTACAGCAACCGCGAACATACAGAACTGAAATGCTGTAATTAGTATACTCATAGCCGCCTTATGGCGGTTATTGCTATAAAATCAACATATAAAGGAGAATTGCTATGGCAGAAAAGAAAAATGCTGCAAAGGAACTCAAGGAAAAGCTCCTTATGCAGCGCAAGAACGCTATATTCAGACTCACAGACAAGGAAGTTGCTGTTTGCGACGATTTCTGCGAGGGTTATAAGGATTTTATGAACAACTCCAAAACCGAGCGCGAAGCAGTTGAGACTTCACTTGAAATGCTCAAAAAGGGCGGTTTCAAGGAATACAAGGCTGGTATGAAGCTCAAGACAGGGGATAAGATCTACCGTGTGAACCGCGGCAAGGCACTTCTCATCGCAATTATCGGTAAAGCTCCGATCGCTGAGGGAGTTCGTCTCTGCGCTGCTCATATCGACTCTCCGAGACTCGATCTCAAGCAAAATCCGCTCTATGAAAACGAGGAAGTTGCATACTTCAAGACTCATTATTACGGCGGCATCAAGAAGTACCAGTGGACAACGATACCGCTTTCGCTCCACGGCGTTATCTTAAAGGCTGACGGCGAGTCCGTTAAGGTAAACATCGGCGAGGACGAGAACGACCCCGTTTTCTGCGTATCAGACCTTCTTCCGCACCTTGCAAACGAGCAGATGAAGAGACCTCTTGCTCAGGCTATAAAGGGCGAGGAGCTCAACATCATCATCGGTTCAAGACCGTTCCGCGACGACGAGGCAAGCAATGCAGTAAAGCTCGGCATTATGCAGATACTCAACGAGAAATATGGCATTATCGAGGCTGACTTCATCTCAGCTGAGCTCGAAGCTGTTCCGGCTTTCAAGGCAAAGGACATCGGCTTTGACAGAAGCCTCATCGGTTCATACGGTCACGACGACAGAGTATGTGCTTACCCTGCACTTATGGCTTCACTCAACTGCAAAGCTCCGAAGCATACTGTTGTAACAGTCCTCACCGACAAGGAGGAGACCGGCAGCGACGGAAATACAGGTCTTTGCTCCTCTTACCTCGAATACTTCATATACGATCTCGCAGAAGCTCTCGGCTCTGACGGAAGAACAGTTCTTTCGGCTTCTGAATGCCTCTCCGCTGATGTAAATGCAGCATTTGATCCGACATTCCCCGAGGTAAACGAGCGCAACAACTGTGCATATGTTAACAAGGGTGTCTGCATCACAAAGTACACAGGTGCCCGCGGAAAATCCGGCACGTCCGACGCTTCTGCCGAATTTACAGGCAGGATCAGAAGACTTATGGACGCAAACAACGTTATATGGCAGACCGGCGAGCTTGGCAAGGTCGATGAAGGCGGCGGCGGTACGGTTGCAGCCTATATTGCAAACCTCAATGTTGATACAATAGATATGGGTGTACCGGTACTCTCAATGCACGCACCTTACGAGATAGTTTCAAAAATAGATACATATATGGCTTATAAAGCATTTTCAGTATTTATGGCTGACTGATAAAAAAGTCCTGAGAAGTTGATTTCTCAGGACTTTTCTTTTATTTGATCGTATCAAACATCAATTATATTCGGAACGTCGTTATCAATGCGCTGTTTTGCAACGTGAGCAACATAGAAGTTAAATGCACCGAGAGCTATCATAAGTAAGCCGATGATTATGCGGACAAGAACGCCTGCTTTGAACGGACTGAACAGGAGAAACGCTCCGAAAACCGAAAGTACAGCGCCGAAGATGATGCCGGCTTTTTTAGCTGTGGGAGACTTGCTGCCCTTGAGAGAGCTGACAAGTCTCGAAATGCCTGAGTAAAGGAAGATGATACCGGCAATTATCGGTATTCCGACAGAGATGAGTCTCGGAAGGAGACAAACGATCGCACCAATGATGATACCGGCAATACCGCTGCCGAAGAGGCTTCCGTCCATACCCTCACCCAGACCGCCGAGCAGCATAAATACGCTGCCGACGATTATAATGCCGCCTATAATGTAGAAGAGAAGGGATATAACACCGGGAAAGAAGCCTATCAGAGCGCCGCTGATCGTCAGAACAATGCCTTTAGTTATATAATCAGAACGAATTTTTTTCATATTTGACCTCCTAAATAATAACGTCAACGTATTTCAGCAGGAGCTTTCTGAAGAAGCCGGAGTCTGCATATAGCCTTCGTGCAAACTTCTCAGCTATCGAGCTGCATTTCTTTACAGCGTCCTCGTCTGGTCCGGAGCCGCTGAAAGCTGCACATAAAGCCGTGTCCATAATCAGCCTGTAATCACCGTTATTGAAGTATCTGCCGCCGAATTTCTGCTCGACTTCGTCTGCATATTCGATATAGTTCATCTCACCGATCTCGGTATGCAGAGCCGCAAGCAGCTTATCAGTATAAGCATATACCGCAGTCATTCTGTCACCCGCACTGCCCTTTGTAAAGCTGTCAGAACGTTTTTCGATAATGTATCTGCGTCTCAGCAGGAAAGCAGCAATGACAAGCAGTACAAAAGCGACAGATATTAAAACCGTCTTTGCAGTTTTTGAAAGTCCCTTGTGCGAGCTGCTGTTATCAGTTGAACCTTTCACTGCTCCGCTTGGCGATGTGCCGGAGATGCTTGTAGTGGTTGTAAGCTGACCTCCGCCGCCGCTGCTTCTTGTAGTGGTAGTTACTGTTGTCGTCGTAGGTAAAGTGCCGCTTGGAGCTGTCGTTGTAGGCGGATCATTGGGTGTTTTTGGAGACTTGTTTCCGGGATCAATAGAGTGTTCGCCGTAACCGGTCGTGAAATCAAAAGGCACCCAGCCAAATCCGTCGAGATACACCTCTGTCCATGCGTGACTTCTGTTGTCCTTGACGCTGAGTACATATGAGCCCATATTGTTTCTCTGAGCGTTCTTGAAGTCGTCCTCGACCACAACGTAGCCGGAAGCATAACGAGCAGGGATACCAGCCATACGCGCAAGCAGGACACCGGCTGTCGCAAAGTGAACGCAGTAACCGCGCTGATTTTTCAGGAGGAAGTAGCTTACAAAATCCTCGCTGTAAGGAGTCTTGCCGGGAGAAAGAGTATAGGTACAGGTATTGGACATCTGTTCCTTTATCGAGTTCAGCACCTCTATACAGCTCTGAGCGTCCTTGCGTGCTGTACGGAAGCGTTCGCTGCCGAGGTATTGGAACGCAAGCCTGTGCATATCGTGGGTATCGGGAACCTGGAGATAGTTTTCGTAAACAAATTCGCGGTAGTATTTCTCAGCACTCTGAACGTCGTAGCTCTCGGGGTGATCGTTCAGCAGTCTGCGGAAGCCGCCGCTGCTCACAGCGCGATTTCCTTCATTGTATTCACTGTATGTAGTGATAGAGCTGTCGCCCTGAGCAAGAGATCTGATTATAGCAGATGAGCTTGCGTACCTCACACGGTACTGCTGTTTATCCAAATCATCGGTTTCAGCGATAGTATCATCAATAAAGTCGAGACCGCCGTACACGGTGCTGTACGGAGTGAAGAAGCGTTTTCTTTTCATCTGCGGCTCAACAGTTATCCTCGTATCATTCTTTTCAGGATAGATATAGCTTGCAAATCTGCCGTAGAATTCCTGAGGATACATAGAACGGACAGCCTTTTTGTAGTTATCATTGTCATAAACGCCGTCGCTCAGTGACTTCCACTCATTATCTTCATATATGGCGGAGTTATCCTCCTTGAGGTAAACAGCTCCGTCACAGACATCACTGAAGGTCACGATAAGGTCAGTCTCGTTATCGTACTCGATGCTGTCATTAGCACCAAGCTTATTGCTGTCAATCTTGACATTAAAGCCGAATGCAGCTGCAACACGCGCAAGGCTGCCGAAGAAGTCGTCCATAGTGAATGCGCTGAAAGCGTCACTGATGTCAACACGCTTCTGATTGATCTTGTCACTTCTCTCATAATCGGAAGCCTTGATATAAGCGGAAGTAATGCCGGTTATAATCATAACAGCGGCTATTATGAAAACTCCGCAGCGTTCAGTGACCTTGAGCTTCATCTTGCGTTTGGGGAAGAAAAGGTCGTCCTTCCGGACAAAGCCTCCGGAGCCGCCGGTGTACTCACCGACGTCGATAGTTGACATAGCAAAGAGCGCAAGCCAGTAGGCGATAGTGAGCATTCCCCAGAATATCGGCATTTTTATACCGTTGTAGAGACCAATCTCGATAATGGGGAATGTTATCATCAGCGGAAGGATAGGATTAGGACGGCATATCGTGAAGTAATAGATCACGATAGCGAGCATCCAGACTGCAAAGATGAGCATAGTTGTCACGGCAGCTTTTTCGTTCTTCGCGCTGAGGTTATTGTAGTAGGCGGTATTGGTGTGGTATGTCTGCTCGTAGATGACATTATAAGTGAACTTGAAGCCCTCGACTATCGTCCCGAGTTTTTTGTAGGCAACTCCCGCAAACACAACGGCTGAGGCTGCATATACCCAGAGCGCCTTGCGGTTCAGGACTGTCAGCATTATGTAAAACGCTGAAAATCCGACTGTTGCGAGCATTAGAGACTTCCTGTCATATACCAGATGAAACATACCGAGAAACGACATTATGACCGCTGTAAAGCCGCAGACAGCTATGAACAATGCAAGCGGAAAGCGGAAATCATGCCGTTTTTTCCTTACCGACATAACGATACTGTCACATATCGTAATGCCGTTGGCATTTGTTTTTCTATTCTTTTTCATTATATCACAATGTCCTTTATTGAAGCGGAGATCCTGCCGATAATAACAGGCATTATCCTGATATTCTCGTCAGCTATCTTAATCCTGCTGCCCTCCGTGTCATTTTTTACGACGATGAGAGCGTTGCGGTAATCGGCGTCGATGTCGTCAGCGATGTACGACAATATGTTAGTGTCGGCAGATGTAGAGATGTAAGTGAATGAGGCGGCCGAAATGTCAGTGTCTGCGAAATATACTTCAGGCTTAGGACAGTAGAGGTTATCATTGAAGGAGGTCACGAGCTCGCCGACAAAGTCTGAAAGTTCACTGCCGTCCCTGATGCATCTATCAACAAAACGTTTCTTTTTGCCGTTATAGTAAACTATGCTGTGCATTCTCTCGTTTTCCGCAAGGAACTGCGAAACAGAGAGGACTGTTTCGAGGAGAGTGTCAAACATCGGCAGGGTATTTTCAGAGTCCTCGTAGCATTTGAGGTCAAGGAAGATAGTTGAAGGAATATCGACAGGAAGGCTGTATTCCTTGACGATGAACTTATTCTTCTTTGAAGTCAGCTTCCAGTGTATACGGTTCAGCTTGTCACCGGCGATGTACTCACGGAGGCTGAATACTTCAGAGGGATCATCACCGGGCTTATTTTCGGAGAAAACCTCACTCTCATCGTCTATCCTGTCAGACTCTGTTACTTCACCGTTGATCTCGTGGAATAACGGAAGGACCGTTACCTCTGTCTGGATATTTTTGCATATCCTGAATTTGAACAATCTCAGAGGATCGTAGATCGTTATCCGTGCGAGCCTGACAACGATCGTACCGCAGAATTCAGAGCTTATCTGAAAAGTCATACGCTGGGAATTTGACGGCTGGACAGGCATAAAAATATCGAATGTTGATATGCTGTTATTAAAAACGTTGTAATACTCGATGCGGGCTTCTGCCTTGCCAACGGAAAAAATGCTTGTATTCTCAACACAGAGCTGGATAGGAAAATCTGTATTCTTGGTGACAGTCTTGTCCTTCAGGGCAAAATCCGCTTCGATACATCGGCTCGTAATAAAAGTTGTTGTGAACATAATGATCGGCAGAATGAGCATAACAATGAGCAGAACGAGTGCAAAATCCCACACATAGAGGATATAGAAGCACGCACAGATTATGATAATGGCAGCGAATAGTATCTTAGTCAGCAGCATACTTTCCCTTACCTCTGCGGAGCTGATATTCCGGGAACCGGAACTGCACCGAGTATCTCTGTGATGATGCCTGCAGGAGTTGCATCTGAGAGCTTAGCCTTTGAGTTGAGTATGATACGGTGCTCAAAGACATCGCTGCATATATAACCGATATCGTCAGGGATAACGTAATCGCGTCCCATAGCTACTGCGATGCCCTTGGCGATCTGCATAAGAGCAAGAGTACCTCTCGGGCTGACACCGAGCTTGACGTAGGGGTGATTTCTTGTTGCGGCAGCGAGTTCAACTATGTACTCGTAAATTCTGTCGTCAACATAGATGTTGTCGATGTATTCCTGAAGCTGTGTAATGAAGCCAGCGTCCGCAACAGCCTTTACAGAGTCAAGCGGATTGGTATTGTACTTGGATTTGAGGATAGCGACCTCACCGCTGAAATCCGGATAGCCCATACTCAGCTTTATCATAAAACGGTCGAGCTGGGAGTCGGGAAGATTGTGAGTACCGGCAGAACCGATAGGGTTCTGAGTCGCGATAACTGTATATGGATCGGGCAGCTTGTAGGTATTGCCGTCAACAGTGATATTTTTTTCCTCCATAAGCTCGAGAAGAGCAGACTGTGTCTTGCTGGAAGTACGGTTGATCTCGTCTGCAAGGAAGAGGTTGCAGAAAGCAACACCGGGACGGAATTCAAACTTGCCGTTAGAGCTGTTGTAAACGGAAAAACCGGTAACATCAGAGGGGAGCACGTCCGGGGTGAACTGCATACGGTTATGCTCAAGGGAGAGAGCCTTTGAAAAAGCGAGAGCGAGAGTTGTCTTACCGACGCCGGGAATATCCTCGATAAGAATGTGTCCCTTACAGAGGATAGCGAGAAGGACCTTGATAATAATGGCGTCCTTACCGATAACAGCCTTTTTCACCTCGTTGACGATAGTGTTGATCTGGTTTGCGTAATAAGAATTATTCATAAAACATCTCCTGTCTATTTTATCCGATAATAACGATAAAAATAGTGTATTGATAAATATAAACACCTAAAATTTATTATATCATAAAATGGTGGTATTTGCAATAGAACAATATCAAAATAGTAAATTTAAAGTTTTCTTAACAATTAGAAATTCTCGTCCGCTGATCTGACGAACGTTTTTTTGCCCCACTATAAATAATCGTAAAAACTGTAGGATATGTGACATTTTAAAGGAAAAAACGTTGAAAGTCATAGAGAAAAGCTCCCGAAAGGGAGCTTTTTGTTCAAAATGTTAGCTGGTTTGTGTCACCGAGTTCCTTTGCAGGCTTTCCGGCAGCCGGAACGCTCTTTGAACGGTACTTTTCATACTGCTCAAGCTCTTCGGCAGGAACTATCGAAGCCGAAGCAAGTACAGCATTCTTTCGCAGGGTAATAACCTGAACGCCCTGAGAGTCTCTTGTTGACTTCGGAAGTATCATACCTGTGTTGAACAGAAGTGCGTGACCGGAGGAAGTACGGAGGATAACATCGCTGTCCTCACCAACGAAAAGTGCAGCAACAAGCGGCGATTTTTCGGAATAAGCCTTTGCGAGCTTCTTTCTGTTGGTCTTGGTCTCATAGGACTTCATCGGCACCTTCGCAGCCTTGCCGTTCTCGAAGAAGAACACGATATATCCGCTGTAATCGGTAGTCGGAACGAGAGTCTTGAGGTTCTCGCCCTCGTCAAAGCTGAGCTTGGCAGGGATATAGTCACCCATAACGCTTGCCTTTGTGTCGTCAAATGCGCTCGCACGTGACTTATAAGCCTGAGCCTTATCGGAGAAGAACACGAGCTCGGTCTTGTTAGTAGCCTCGAAGCTCTGACTGATGAAGTCGCCCTCCTTGAGCTTGTGCTCGCTGCTCATTCTGAGGGACTGCGGTGTTATCTTCTTAAAGTAGCCGCTGTCAGAAACGAAGATATTTACAGCATAATCAGGAGTATCATCTATCTCCTCACCGTCATCGACGTCAGACTGATAGTAGAACATCGTCTTTCTCGGCTGAGCGTAATTCTTGATGACGTCACGGAGCTCATTCACGATAATTTTGCGTATCTTCTTCTTATCGCGGAGGATCTCCTCCATTTCCTCGATGTCCTTTCTGAGCTGATCGACCTCCTCAACACGGCGCAGTATGTACTGTTTATTGATGTTTCTCAGCTTGATCTCAGCAACGTATTCTGCCTGTATCTCGTCGATGCCGAAGCCGATCATAAGGTTAGGAACAACATCCGCTTCGTTCTCGGTCTCACGGATTATACGGATAGCCTTGTCGATGTCGAGAAGAATTTTGGAGAGTGCTTCAAGGAGGTGGAGCTTTTCCTTTTTCTTTGTCAGGTCGTAGTAGGTGCGGCGCTGAACACATTCCTCACGGAAGGCAGTCCACTCGGTAAGTATCTCACGAACGCCCATAACACGGGGAGTTCCGGCGATGAGTATATTGAAGTTGCAGGGGTAGCTGTCCTGCAAAGGCGTGAGACGATAGAGCTTCTGCATCAGCTTGTCCGGATCTGTGCCTTTTTTCAGATCAATAGCTATCTTGAGACCGTCGATGTCAGTCTCGTCGCGGATATAGGATATTTCGCGGATCTTTCCAGCCTTAACGAGCTCGACTATCTTGTCGATTACAGCCTCGATAGTGGTCGTGTACGGTATCTCAGTTACTTCGATGCATCTTGCAGCGCTGTCATAATTGTACTTGCAGCGCAGCTTGACGCTTCCTCTGCCGGTCTCGTAGATCTTGGAAAGCTCTGCTTCGTCATAGAGCATAAAACCGCCGCCGGGGAAATCAGGTCCCTTGAGTGTGCTGAGAATATCGCACTCCGGATCCTTCATAAGAGCGATAGTTGTTTCGCAGACCTCTTCGAGGTTGAACGGACAGACATTGCTCGCCATAGAAACAGCGATACCTGTATTCGAGTTGACAAGAACGGTCGGGAATGTAGCCGGCAGGAGAGTCGGCTCCTGCATAGTATTGTCGTAGTTCGGGACGAAATCTACGGTCTCCTTGTCGATATCACGGAAGAGCTCGCCGCATATCTTCTCGAGCTTTACCTCAGTGTATCGGGGAGCAGCGAAGTGCATCTTGCTTGAATACTGCTTTCCGAAGTTACCCTTAGAGTCGATATAGGGGTGGAGCAGAGCCTCGTTGCCGCGTGTCATACGGACGAGAGTTTCATAAATAGCCTGATCGCCGTGCGGATTGAGCTTCATAGTCTCACCGACAACGTTAGCCGACTTTGACCTCTCCTTGTCGGGGCTGAGCAGACCGCGCTTGTACATCATATACAGCAGCTTTCTGTGAGAGGGCTTGAAGCCGTCTATCTCCGGGAGTGCTCTTGAAATTATAACGCTCATAGCATAGGGCATATAGTTGTTCTTGAGAACATCAGCTATCTGCTCGTTGACAATGCTTCCGGAGCCCTCTATATAAGCCTCGTGCTTGAAAGCAGGCTTTTTCTTTTCGGTTTCTTTTTTTCTTGGCATTTAATCAGATCCTCCTTTGGAGTCGAGATGCTTGATCATATAGTCATAACACAGCTTGTCGCCGTTCGGGGAGTCGATAATGTTGTAGCTTACTTCACTGTAGCCATTCCTGAGGTATATACTTTTGGCTGAAAGCGAAGCGCTCAGCTCAGCGGTGCTGAATTTCTGCGAAATGAGCTTCTCAGCGAATTCCATAAGCATTCTGCCGAAGCCTTTTCCCTGATGCTCAGGAAGCACGAACAAGCGGTTGATCTCGTTGTCATTCACCGTTACTGTTCCGGCAGGAGAGCCGTTTTCGTCCAAAACAAGCCATACGCAGCCAGTTTCGATATCGCATACTATCTTTTCTTTGCTGTGGTGCTGCGAAAAGAACTCGACAGCGCCGGCAGGGTAATAGTGCGGATATACAGCTCTTATCGTTGTCTGTGTTATGTCGTAAACGGCGTCTGTGTCATTCAGCGACGCTTTTATTATCTCACTCATAGATCAGCTGATATCAGCGAGTTCAAGATAATCCGCGCCGTATTCGGAAATGTAGTCCTTACGTCCCTGAAGGTCATCACCGAGAAGCATCTCGAATATCTCAGCGGACTCCCTGATATCATTGACAGTTACCTTGATAAGACGGCGGGTATCGGGATTCATAGTTGTAAGGCTCATCATATCGGGCTCATTCTCACCGAGACCTTTCGAGCGCTGTATAGTATGCTTTTTGTCGCCGATCTCACTGAGGATACGCTGCTTTTCCTGTTCCGTGTAAGCGAAGTAGGTCTTCTCCTTGGTGTTTATCTCAAAGAGGGGAGACTCCGCGATGTAGACGTAGCCCTCGCTGATAAGCGTAGGAGTCAGGCGGTAGAGCATAGTGAGGATAAGTGTGCGTATCTGGAAACCGTCCACGTCCGCATCGGTACAGATGACTATCTTGCTCCAGCGGAAGTTGTCGATATTGAAGGTTGAGAGTTCCTTGTTAGCCTTTGCAGTTACCTCGACTCCACAGCCGAGTACCTTGATGAGATCGGTGATTATCTCGCTCTTGAAGATCTTGGCGTAGTCGGCTTTGAGGCAGTTGAGTATCTTTCCGCGGACAGGTATAACAGCCTGAAATTCCGCGTCACGGGCGAGCTTTACAGAACCGAGAGCCGAGTCGCCCTCAACGATGTATATCTCGCGCCTTGCAACGTCCTTTGTGCGGCAGTCAACGAATTTCTCGACCATATTTGCGAGGTCGATAGTGCCTGTCAGCTTCTTTTTGACGTTGAGACGAACCTTTTCCGCATTCTCACGGCTTCTCTTGTTTATGAGTATCTGTTCAGCTATTTTCTGAGCTTCATCGGGATTTTCTATGAAGTACACCTCAAGCTGGTGGCGGAGGAACTCAGTCATAGCCTCACGAATGAATTTATTGGTAATAGCCTTTTTGGTCTGGTTAGCGTAGGAGGTCTGAGTAGAGAATGACGAGGAAACAAGTATCAGACATTCCTCAACGTCGGCATAGGTTATCTTACTCTCATTCTTCTGGTAGCCGTTTATAGATTTTATATAAGCGTCGATCTGAGCCTGAAAAGCGCGCTTTACAGCTTCGGCAGGCGAACCGCCGTGCTCAAGGAAGCTGGAGTTATGGTAATACTCAGTCAGCTTAGCCTTATTTGAAAATGTCAGCGCAACATCGAGCTTTACCTTGTATTCCGGCTTGTCGTCACGGTCTCTGCCCTTTTTCTCGGCAGTCCAGTGCTGAATGGAGCTGAGAGTATTTTCGCCGGCAATCTCCTGAACGTACTCGGTGATACCAGATTCGTAGAAGAACTCCTGTTCATTGAAGCCGCCGGCTTCATTTTCGGAGCGGAACAGGAAGAGTATATTCGGATTTACGATAGCCTGTCTCTTGAGGATATCACAGAAATACTCGTCAGAAACGTCAATATCTGTAAAAACTTCGAGGTCAGGACGCCAGCGTGTTTTTGTGCCGGTCTGCTTCTTTTTGCAGGGCTCTTTTTTCAGACCGCCGACATTGTTTCCCTTTTCAAAGTGCAGCTCGTACCTGAAGCCGTCACGAATGACCTCAACGTCCATAAATTCCGATGAAAACTGCGTCGAGCAGAGTCCGAGACCGTTGAGACCGAGGGAGTATTCATATGACTCAGCAGAAGTATCGTACTTACCGCCGGCATAGAGCTCGCAATAAACGAGTTCCCAGTTATAGCGCTTTTCATTGTTGTTGTAGTCAACGGGGCAGCCGCGTCCGAAGTCCTCGACCTCGATAACGTTGTCACGGTAGTGGGTAATGATGATCTTATTGCCGTAGCCCTCACGCGCTTCATCGATCGAGTTTGAGATGACTTCAAAGATAGAGTGTTCGCAGCCGTCGAGACCGTCTGAGCCGAAAATAACAGCCGGACGCTTGCGGACTCTGTCAGCGCCCTTGAGCATTGAAATACTGTCGTTGCCGTAATCCTGTTTCTTAGCCATTTATCTCTTCCTTTCGTTAAATCAGAACATTCTTTATAATGATACCACATTTCGGATATTTTTGCAAGTATAAAAATAAAAGCGGCAAAAAATTGCCGCAAATAGGTCTCAGACAAGGGAAAAATATAGGATAACAAGGGCACCGAGAACAATTCTGTACCAGCCGAAAACCTTGAAATCGTGCTTTTTGATGTAGTCCATAAGGAACTTGATTACAAAAATCGAAACAACGAACGCAACGATCATACCAGTTGCGAGAACTGCTACCTCTCCGCTGCTGAAGCTGCCGTCATACTTGAGGAGCTTGAGGAGACTTGCACCGAACATTACCGGTATAGCAAGGTAGAATGTAAACTCAGCGGCAACAACTCTCGAAACGCCGATAAGGAGAGCTCCGACGATTGTTGCGCCGGAACGCGATGTGCCCGGAAAAACTGCCGCAAGAAGCTGGAAACAGCCGATGATGAACGCTGCTTTGTAGGTGAGCTCGTTTATCGAGTTGATCTTGGGAGTCTTGTTCTTGTTCCAGTTTTCTACAACTATGAAAGCGATACCGAAAACTATGAGTGCGATACTAACTGTCCACGCATTATAAAGGTGTTCATCTATCCAGTCGTCAAGGGTAAGGCCGACAATAATTGCAGGGATACAGGCAACGAGCACCTTGAACCACATAACGAATATGTCCTTCTTAACATATGCTCCGAAGCCATTGTCGCTGAGAGGAGCATTGTTGTTCTTTTTACCGAATGGGAAAAGCTTGCTCCAGAAAATGACAACGACAGCCATTATAGCACCGAGCTGAATAACAACATCAAACATTTCCTTGAAATCGTCAGATTTATCGAGATTAACGAATTCCTGAACAAGTATGAGATGTCCGGTACTGCTGATAGGGAGCCATTCGGTTATGCCCTCAACGATACCAAGAAAGATTGTCTTAAGTATTTCGATCATATGTATATTTCCTTTCAGGTCGATAAAATTGATACAAACGACATTATAACATATAAAATTGCCTATGTCAAATATCCTGTTCTTTCGGGCGTACCAGTCTGAACTTCCGCTTTGAGATTGTTAATACACCTTTGTTTTTAAGCCGAGTCATCTCGCGCTGGAGAGCGCTGCGGTTGACGCAGAGGTAATCGGAGAGAGCTGTGGTCGAGAACGGTATCTGCGGCGTTTTGCCTTCGGGGGTCTTATCCTCGATTATCTGGAGGCAGCTTATCAGCTTATCCTCAATAGTCCTCTGACTCAGAACTTCGATACGTTCACTCAGATTTATAGCCTTTTCGGACATAAGTCCGAGCAGGTTTTCGACGACTCTCGAGTGGCACGGACAGGCATTCTCACATCTTTTGGTAATCTCCGAACGCCTTACAAACATAACCTCGCAGTCAGTTTCGCTGACTATTTCAATAACGCTCCTTATCGACGGAGAATAAGTGAAAAAAGCTCCGAAAACGCTCTGTTCACCGAGTGCCTCAACAATTGTGCGGACACCGTTTATATCGTACCTCTCGACAACAGCTCTGCCGCTGAGTATAATGCCTATGCGGTCGCTTTCCCGCGAGAATTCAGCAATACGGCTGCCGGACTTGTACTTCCTTATATCGGGATTGAAGCAGCTCATCATACGGCGGCAGTCGGACTGGTCAACGCCCTTAAACAATATGTTATCTTCCGGTAACATAAAAAATTCCTCCTTGTTGCAATTGCAACAGATTTTTCACAAGTTTTATGATACAATATTTTCAGACAAAAGTCAATATTTATTTTTATTTGTCTGTCTGAACTCAACAGTTCTCACTAAAACAGGAGGTAATACATATGAAAGTAAACGTTATCGGCGAACAGATCTCTCAGGACGAGATAAATGCCTACATAGAGTACGGCAAAAAGAAGTACAGCGACAGAGAGATCATTGGTATGACTGTCAAGATCGACGGTGAATATGTTGATCTCCAGTATGACTTCAAGAATATCCCGTTTGACCGTATTAGAAGAATAACCGGCTATCTCGTCGGTACACTCGACAGATTTAACAACGGCAAGCGTGCTGAGGAGCACGACAGAGTTAAGCACAGTGTATGAATGCCGGAATTACCGGCTTTATAATAATACTACGGAGGTAAAGGAATTATGAAAAAGTATGTATGTCCAGTATGTGGCTATGTTCACGAAGGAAACGAGCCCCCGGAGAAATGTCCTCAGTGCGGAGTACCCGGCTCAAAGTTCATTGAAAAGGAAGCAGGCGAGAAGCTTGTTTTTGCCTGTGAGCACGAGCTTGGTGTTGCAAAGGCAGTTTCTGATCCTGAGATAATCGAGGGACTTCGTTCAAACTTCACCGGTGAATGTACAGAGGTAGGTATGTACCTCGCAATGGCAAGAGTTGCTTACAGAGAGGGATATCCAGAGATAGGCGCTTACTGGGAGAAGGCAGCATTTGAAGAGGCAGAACACGCAGCTAAGTTCGCAGAGCTTCTCGGCGAAGTTCTTTCCGACTCAACAAAGGAGAACCTCGAGAAGAGAGTTGCTGCTGAACACGGCGCTACCGAGGGCAAGCTCAAGCTCGCAAAGAAGGCAAAGGAGCTCAACCTCGACGCTATCCACGACACAGTTCACGAGATGGCAAGAGACGAAGCGCGTCACGGCAAGGCATTCGAGGGACTTCTCAAGAGATATTTCGGCTGATAACAGCAATTACAGCGGCAGGTTTATACCTGCCGCTTTTGTTAATTTTTAATGAATTCTCTTGCAGGATCGCCTTATATTTGCTATAATGTAATTAGATTATACTTGCGAGGTGAGCATATGAAAAAAATACTTGACTGGCAAAAATACCTTGACACAGCTGCACAGACGGTCGCTGAGGGCATCGTTATGCTCAAAAACGACAACGGAGCTCTGCCGCTGCCGGCTGATGAGACCGTTTCGGTTTTCGGCAGGATACAGCTGCATTATTACAAAAGCGGAACCGGTTCCGGCGGTATGGTGAACGTTTCAAAGGTGACCGATATAGTGGAAGGACTCACCGAAGCCGGAGTGAGCATAAACTCAGAGCTCCTTGAAATATACCGAAAATGGGACGAGGATAATCCCTTTGATCTCGGTCAGGGCTGGGGCGCAGAGCCTTGGTCGCAGAAGGAAATGCCTCTCGATGACGAGACTGCTGCAAATGCCGCAAAAATAAGCGAAACTGCGATAGTCATCATCGGCAGGACCGCCGGTGAAGAGCAGGATGCGCGTCTCGAAGAGGGTTCATATCTGCTCACAGCGGTCGAAAAGGATATGCTTGCAAAGGTGCGGAAGCATTTCCGAAAGGTCGTTATCCTGCTGAACGTCGGAGGGCTAATTGATATGTCCTTTATTGACGAATACTCGCCTGACTCCGTTCTCTATGTATGGCAGGGCGGTATGACCGGCGGTACGGGCACAGCGGCAGTTCTCACCGGTAAAGTCAGTCCGAGCGGCAAGCTCCCTGATACGATAGCTTACAGTGTTTCCGATTATCCCTCGCACAGCTGCTTCGGCAATAAAGACCGGAATTTCTACCGCGAGGACGTATATGTCGGCTATCGCTGGTTCGAGACCTTTGCGCGTGAAAAAGTTCGCTATCCGTTCGGTTTCGGACTTTCTTACACTTCATTTGATATAAAGCCCATCTCTGTGACCGGAACTGATGAACTCAGTTTCAGGTTCACTGTCAGAAATACAGGCGAACGCTCCGGCAAGGAGGTCGTCCAGCTATACGTTGAAAAGCCGCAGGGGAAACTCGGTCAGCCGCTCAGACAGCTATGCGGATTTGCAAAGACAAAGGAACTTGCCCCGAATGAGGTTCAGGAGCTGACGATCACGGTCAAGATTGCTGATTTTGCCTCATATGATGACTCAGGTGTTACCGGCTTTGCGTACAGCTGGGTGCTTGAGGAGGGCGATTATAATTTCTATGCCGGCTCGGACGTAAGAGCAGCAGAGAAGGTGCTCACAGTGCCGGTTTCAGAGAACAAACTTGTGAAAAAATGCGTTCAGGCAATGGCGCCTGTTATGCCGTTCAAGCGTGTCAAAGCACTAGTGGACGGAAGCGGATTTGTCCCCGGAGAGGAGGAAGTTCCGCTCAGCGCTATCGACGAAGTAAAACGCCGTACAGACGCCCTTCCGCAGGAAATACCTCAGACAGGCGATAAAGGCATAAAGCTCGCAGATGTGTGTGTCGGTAAGAATACACTTGACGAGTTCATCGCGCAGCTTTCCGACTCCGACCTTGCAAGCATCATACGCGGCGAGGGTATGGGAAGTCCGCGCGTTACCCCCGGAACCGCCTCAGCTTTCGGCGGAGTTACCGACAGACTCCAGTATTACGGCATTCCGGCAGCCTGCTGTGATGACGGTCCTTCCGGAATGAGACTCGACTGCGGCACAAAGGCTTTCAGTCTGCCAAACGGCACGATGATAGCCTCCACCTTTAACAGCGAGCTCATCACCGAGCTTTTCACCTATATGGGACTCGAAATGTCCGCGAACAAGGTCGAGTGTCTCCTCGGGCCCGGAATGAATATCCACCGTCACCCGCTCAACGGACGTAATTTCGAGTATTTCTCCGAGGATCCATACCTCACCGGAACAATGGCAGCCGCTGAGCTGACAGGTCTCCATACTTCGGGAGTGACCGGTACGGTCAAGCATTTCTGCTGCAACAATCAGGAGACAAACCGTCACTATGCCGATCCTGTTGTTTCCGAACGTGCTCTCAGGGAAATATATCTCAATGGCTTTGAAATGGCTGTAAAGCAGGGCAAAGCTGACTCGATAATGACGACTTATGGTCCGGTCAACGGTCTGTGGACAGCCGGAAACTACGATCTCAACACCACTATTCTCAGGAACGACTGGGGCTTTACAGGCTTTACGATGACTGACTGGTGGGCGAATGTCAGCGTCCGCGGAAAGAAGCCGGAGCGCGATCTTTACGCACCTATGGCTGCGGCTCAGAACGACGTTTATATGGTCTGCGCAGACTGCTCAACGGAGAATTCCGGTATAAATGAAGCTCTTGCAGATGGAACACTAACACGCGCGGAGCTTCAGCGAAACGCTAAAAATATCTGCGCTTTCATTATGAAATCCAACGCAATGAAGCGTCTTATGGGGACAGCTGACGAGATCGCCATTGTGAACCGCGGAGCTGACTCAGTCGAGTCCGACAGTGATGTTGTGTTCTATGAACTGCCCGGAGACCTGAAGATCGACCTCAAAGGCGTGAAATCGGTCAAGGGACAGGTACACAGCTTTGCACTGACCGTTCTTCAGCCCGGCTTCTACGATATGAAGATAACTGCTTCGTCAGAACAGAGCGAGGTCGCTCAGATACCGGTAACGGTCTTCTTTATGGGAACTCCTACCGCTACATTTACTTGGAACGGTACCGGCGGCAGACTCGTTTCTTTTGAGTCACAAGTGCCGCTGTTCTCGAAATATACAGCAGCAAGACTCTATTTCGCGCAGAACGGTCTTGATCTTGACAGCATAGAATTCCGTCTTGTTAGAACGGTAAACAGTATGGAAGAAGCATTTTTACACGGAGATGAATAAATGAACATACAGATTTTCGGCACTAAAAAGTGCTTTGATACAAAGAAAGCCGAGCGCTGGTTCAAGGAGCGCGGCATAAAATATCAGATGATAGATATGAAGGAAAAGGGAATGAGCAAGGGCGAGTTCACGAGCGTTTGTCAGGCTGTCGGCGGTATTGACAATATGATAAACGAAAAGGCAAGCGACAAGCAGACTCTCACGCTGCTCAAGTACCTCGGTGACGCTGACCGTGAGGAAAAGCTCCTCGAAAATCCGCAGCTCATAAGAACTCCTATCGTCCGCAGCGGCAAAAAGGCTGTTATCGGCTTCTGCCCGGAGATATGGAGCGAATGGGAATAAACGGCAATTTAGTGCCTATAGCGCTAATAGTGAATAGTTAATAGTGAAAAATGAATAATGAATAATTATTCTCAGAAAACTAACTTTTTCAGCCCTGCATCTTGCTATTTCTGAAATAATATGTTATAATTGTTATGTTAGTCATTTTTCTGACTGCTTGTAACGGAGCTTAATATCCGTGAAATATCATTTTATAGGGATAAAAACCCGAAAGGAGTTACTATTATGGGACTTATCAGAGCGGCACTTGTCGGAGCAGCTACTACTCTGGCTGATACCTGGGAAGAATTCTATGTTTGCGAATCCTTACCGGCAGACGTTCTCATTTCAAGAGGACAGAAGCGCGTAGGCAAGCATTCCTCAAATAAAAAGGGCAATGATAACGTTATTTCCGACGGAAGCACCATCGTAGTACACGAGGGACAGGCGATGATCATGGTAGATCAGGGCTGTATCGTCGAGATTGCTTCTGAGCCCGGCATCTACGAGTACCGCACCGGTACTTCACCGAGCATTTTCTCAAGCTCATTCGGTGCAGGTCTCAAGGACACATTCAAGGAAATGTGGGAGCGTATCAAGCACGGCGGCGATGCTGCAAAGGATCAGCGCATCTACTACTTCAATATGAAGGAAATTATGGACAACAAGTTCGGTACACAGAATCCCGTTCCGTTCAGAATGAACTACGCTGACATCGGCAGAAACTTCACTGTCGGAGTACGCTGCAACGGTATATATTCTTACAGGATCTCGGATCCGGTGCTCTTCTTCACAAATGTTGCCGGCAACGTTACAAGCGACTTTGTCCGTTCCAATCTTGATAATCAGCTCAAGGGAGAGTTCCTCGACGTACTCGCACCTGCTTTCACAAAGATCTCTGCTACCGGCATAAGATACGACGAACTTCCCGGCAGACAGAAAGAGGTCAAGGAAGCTATCCAGACCGAGCTTCTTGACAACTGGAAGAACAGAAGAGGTATCACTGTTGAGACAGTTGCTATCAACTCTGTAACTATTTCCGACGAGGACGTAAAGCGTATACAGCAGTTTGAGGACAGGATCTGGAACGCTGATCCCAATCACGCAGCTGCTACACTCGTTGAGGCTCAGGCTCAGGCACTCCAGAACGCTGCAAGCAACCCCAATGGCTCAGCAATGGGACTTTTCGGTATGGGTATGGCACAGCAGGCTGGCGGCGTGAACGCTCAGGCACTCTTCAATATGGCACAGCAGCAACAGCAGCAGAACAACGCTGCTCAGGCTCAGAACGCAAATGCAGCACCCGCTGCTCCTGCAAACAGCTGGACTTGCGAGTGCGGTGCAGTCAACACCAACAAGTTCTGTTCCGACTGCGGAAAACCGAAGCCCGCACCTGCAGCAGCAACTGGCTGGACCTGTGAATGCGGCGCTGTAAACAAGGGTAAATTCTGCTCAGACTGCGGAAAGCCCAAGCCGGCAGGAGCTCCTCTCTACCGCTGTGACAAGTGCGGCTGGGAGCCCGAGGATCCGAAAAATCCGCCCAAGTTCTGTCCTGAATGCGGCGATCCCTTCAACGATTCAGACATCGTAAAGTAAAAGCATCATTTCAAGGCTGAAAAAGCATTACTATCAGGTAGTTATACCTGCAATTATAAACTGAATGGAGAAATATTATGTGTGGAATAGTTGGCTTCGTAGGAAGCTCACAGGCAGCACCTATACTGCTTGACGGACTCTCAAAGCTCGAGTACAGAGGTTACGACTCAGCCGGTATAGCTGTCCGTGACGGTAATAACGAAACTGAGGTAGTCAAGGCAAAGGGCAAGCTCAAGGTACTCAAAGAGATGACCAACGACGGAAAAGCCGTTGTCGGAAGCTGTGGAATAGGTCATACCAGATGGGCTACTCACGGCGAACCCTCAACAACTAACGCTCATCCTCACTGCAGTGACGACAGCAATGTCATCGCAGTTCACAACGGCATCATCGAGAACTATCAGGAGCTCCGCGAAAAGCTCGCAAAGAGCGGATATACTTTCTATTCACAGACCGATACCGAGGTCGCAGTAAAGCTGATCGACTATTATTATAAGAAATATAACCTCGGACCTGTTGACTCTATCGCAAGAGCAATGATAAGAATAAGAGGTTCCTATGCACTTGCAGTAATGTTCAAGGAATATCCGGACGAGATATACACTGCCCGCAAGGACAGCCCGATGATAATCGGTATCTCCAACGGCGAGACATATGTCGCTTCCGACGTTCCGGCAATACTCAAGTACACAAGAAACGTTTACTACATCGGCAACCGTGAGATAGCAAAGCTCTCAGGCGGTTCAGCAACCTTCTATAATATCGACCGCGAGGAGATACAGAAGGAACTCACTGAGATCAAGTGGGACGCAGAAGCTGCTGAAAAGGGCGGTTACGAGCACTTTATGCTCAAGGAGATACACGAGCAGCCCAAGGTCGTAAAGGATACGATCAATTCCGTAGTCAAGGACGGAAAGATAGACTTCAGCAGCGTAGGACTCACCGACGAGGAAATGAATAAGATCACTCAGATCTACATCGTAGCCTGCGGCTCTGCATATCACGTTGGTATGGCAGCTCAGTACGTCATCGAGGATATGACATCTATCCCTGTAAGAGTCGAGCTCGCTTCGGAATTCAGATACAGAAAGATGAAGCTCGCTAAGGACAGTCTTGTTATCATCATCAGCCAGTCCGGTGAGACCGCCGACAGCCTTGCAGCTCTCAGAGAAGCCAAGGACAAAGGCATCAAGACTCTTGGCATCGTAAATGTAGTCGGCTCTTCGATCGCGCGTGAAGCTGACAACGTATTCTACACACTTGCTGGTCCAGAGATCTCAGTTGCAACAACTAAGGCTTACAGCACACAGCTCATAGCTTCCTATCTGCTCGCAATGCAGTTTGCAGTTGCAAGAGGGGAGATGACTTCCGAGAAGTGCTCCGAGCTTCTTGAAGAGCTCTACACGATCCCCGAAAAGATAGAAAGAATTCTCGCTGACAAGGAACGTCTCCAGTGGTTTGCAAACAAGCTCGCAGGAGCTAAGGACGCTTTCTTCATAGGCAGAGGCATCGACTACGCTATCAGCCTTGAGGGAAGTCTCAAGATGAAGGAGATAAGCTATATCCACTCCGAGGCTTACGCAGCAGGCGAACTTAAGCACGGTCCTATCAGCCTTATCGAAGATGGCATACTCGTTATCAGTGTGCTCACTCAGCACGAGCTCTACGAAAAGACCGTCAGCAATATGGTTGAAGTAAAGAGCCGCGGCGCTTACCTTATGGGACTTACAACTTACGGCAATTACAGTATGGAGGACACAGCTGATTTCACTGTGTATATTCCGGAGACCGATCCTCATTTTGCAGGAAGTCTGTCTGTAATACCGCTCCAGCTTCTTGGATACTACGTTTCCGTAGCAAAGGGATATGACGTAGATAAGCCGAGAAACCTCGCTAAGAGCGTAACAGTTGAATAATATTATGAGCGGACTGCAAGGTCCGCTCTTGATTTTCTAATGCAAGGAGAAAACTATGAGTGCAGAAAATAAACCTTCAATAACCGAGCTCGGTGATCCGTCCAGACCTCACGGTGAAGCCGGAGCCGAAATGCTCAGCGGTATGAACGAACATCATTACGAAGTCACTGGCTGGGGACTCAGCTTTCTCGGGCTCGAAAAGAACAGCCGCGTGCTTGATATAGGCTGCGGAGGCGGCGAGACTCTCCGGCGAATGTCAGAAGTAGTAACGGAGGGAAGTCTTACCGGCGCCGATCATTCTCCGCTTTCGGTGAAAATGAGCCTTGAGCACAATGCAGAGGCAGTCAGAAGCGGAAGAATGAACGTCGTTGAAGCCTCTGTCGGTGAACTTCCTTTCGCTGACGGCAGCTTTGACCGCATAATCACGGTCGAGAGCTTTTACTTCTGGGATAACCCGGCGAGCGATCTCAGGGAAGTTTTCAGAGTGCTTGATAAAGGAGGTACATTCCTGATAGTTGCCGATATTAACGGCGACGCGGAGCTTTCCGAGGAAGATCTCGCAAATATCCGGAAATACTCCCTCTATAACCCAACTTCGTCCGAGCTTGAAGCGCTCCTGAGACAGGCAGGCTTCAGAGATGTGAAGATACACAAAAAAGACGGTACAAGCTGGATATGTGCTGAGGGCCACAAATAGTAAGAAAGTCCGGGAACTGCTTAGTTTCCGGACTTTATACGATCATTGAATAACCTTCCCTGAAATGTGTCAAGTTCAGCAAGGCGCTTGTCTATACCGCCGAGAACAGCGAGCTTATCGGCACTCCACATCGGCGCAATGAGCTTGGATTTGTCGCCGTCACCGGTTATGCGTTCGATGACGGTTTCCGGCGGAAGGAGCTCAAGCTGCCGCACAACAATGTCGATGTACTCATCACGCGAAAGCAGCTCAAATTCGCCGTTTTTGTACATATCAGCGAGTTTTGTACCGCGGATAACGTGCAGCATCTGTATCTTTACGGCATCAGGACACATTTCCGTGACCTGACGTGCTGTTTCGAGCATCATATCAGAAGTTTCGCCGGGAAGCCCGTTGATAATATGCAGGCACACCCTGATACCGCGCGAAACAATCGAATTATAGCCTTTCAGGAACTCCTCACGCGTACAGCAGCGATTGATGAGATCAAGCGTAGTTTCGTGAACGGTCTGCAATCCGAGTTCGACAGTCAGATAGGTTCGCTCATTAAGTTCTGAGAGCAGATCAAGAACGTCGTCAGGCAGACAATCGGCGCGCGTTCCGATCGAAATACCGCAGACCTCAGAAAACGAAAGGGCTTCCTCGAAATACTTCCGCAATATATGCACAGGCGCATAGGTATTGGTATTAGCCTGAAAATATGCTATTATTCGCGGAGAACCGCTAATTTTACGGCAAATCCGCTCTATTTCCGAAGTGAGCTGCTGTTTCAGCGAAAGTGTCGGCGAAGTAAAGTAGCCGCTGCCGCCGTCACAGAAGATACAGCCGCCGTGACCTTTGGTGCCGTCGATGTTCGGGCAGGTAAAACCGCATTCGAGTACAGCTTTGTATATTTTTTCGCCGAAATACCGCCTGTTGTGGTAGTTCAGCGTATGATAGCGCTTGTTGTCAATCGAATATAAAAACGGACTCTTCATAATTACACCTCATAAAATATGTTATCACATCGCAGAAAGAAAGTCAATAAGCGAATTATCCGGCAATATTAGTCCGTGTGGGGTTGACAGAAAGGCAAAAATATGGTAAAATATTTCTTAGAAATGCGCAGCAGGCGGTTTACTCTTGCTGTTGAGGAGGGCTTTATTTGAAAAGTAACCTGATACTCATCGGAATGCCCGGTTCAGGAAAGAGCACAGTTGGCGTAATTCTCGCGAAATTGCTTGGTTACAGCTTTGTTGACTCCGACCTTCTCATTCAGAAAAGCGAGGGTAAGCTTCTCAGAGAGATAATCGCAGAAAAGGGTATCGACGGCTTTATTGAGGTCGAGAACCGCATAAATTCCGGTATTGACGCTGGATACTCCGTAATTGCGACCGGCGGAAGTGCAGTCTACGGCAGGGAAGCGATGAAGCACCTCAGAACTATCGGCACCGTTGTCTACCTGCGGCTGAACTGCGATCTGCTCACGCAGAGACTCGGAAACATAAAGAACAGGGGAGTCATTATCCGCAAAGGTCAGACTCTAAGCGGACTTTATGCCGAAAGATCGCCTCTTTACGAGCGGTATGCTGATATTATCATAGACGAGGACGGCTGCGATATCGAAGCTACCGTCGAAAAAATACTCGAAAACTATAAAAGTCATTTGTGAGATATATACAATAATGCACAAAAAAAAATGGCAATAAACACAATTTTATTTTTTATACAAAAACATCTTTGACAAATTTGATACTTTGTGATATAATATATCATAGAATTTTATTGCGGAGTTCGCTCCGTCAATATATATTTTTGCAGAGTCCGGTGCCGTTCAGCAGCTATACTGCTCTGGCTTGCGGATATCGGAAAGGAAATGAAATGGCTAAAATCATTGCAGTAACTTCAGGAAAGGGCGGTACGGGAAAGTCTACTATCTGTGCCGGTCTTGGCTACGCTCTTGCTAAGCAGGGGCACCGCACGCTTATCATCGAGCTCGATTTTGGTCTCAGATGCCTCGACCTTATGTTTGGTATGGAAGGCGAGATCAGGTACGACCTCGGCGAAGTCCTGAAGGGCACTAAGACAGCACGCGAAGCTGTTACTCAGGTACCTATGGCTACCAATCTCAGCATACTCTGTGCGCCTAAGACTCTTACCCCCGTCAAGGCTGAACAGATCGGCGAGATATGCTCCTCACTCAAGAAGTATTTCGAGTATATCATCATCGACACCGGTGCCGGTATCAATTCTCATGTATTCGATATCGTTGAACAGGCTAATCTTATCCTTGTAGTTTCGACTCCCGATCAGGTCTGCATCAGAGACGCAAGCCTTATGTCAGATGAGTTCTACAACAGAGGCAACAAGAGACAGCGTCTCATTATCAATAAAGTAAGCAAGAAGGTCATCGGAAAGTCTCTCGTAGCCAACCTCGATGAGATCATTGACAAGGTCGGCATACAGCTCATCGGTGTTATCCCCGATGATTTCAAGATGACAGTAGCGACCGGTACAGGAAGACCAATCCCGTCCGATTCCGAAGCTCTCAGAGCTATCGACGCTATCACAAAGAGACTCGGCGGAGATTTCGTTCCGCTCACTTACAGCAACTAAGCAGCATTAAGCGATAAGCATATTGTCCTTTAGCACTATTTTTCTTATACCCGGTCCGACACGGAAGTACAGCATTTCCGGTTATTAAGACATTCAAGATTTCGGCTGTACCGAATGTCTCCTGATACATATTCTAAGACCGGGATATTTTTACCGAAAAAGGAGAAAGGAAGTATATCATGAAAATAGCAATTATTGCTCACGATGCAAAAAAAGAGCTTATGGTCCAGTTCTGCAGCGCCTACTGCGGAATTCTTTCAAAGCATACGCTCATAGCTACCAACACAACAGGCAAACAAGTAAGCGAAGCGACCGGACTTCCTATCAAGAGATATCTCAGCGGACAGGGCGGTGCAGAGCAGATACTTGCTCTTCTTTCCTGCAATGAAGTTGACGTTCTCCTGTTCTTCAGGGATCCTATAAATCCCAAGGCTTCTGACGTTCACGGCATGAATCTTCTCAGACTGTGCGACGTGCATAATGTGCCTGTGGCTACCAATATCGCCACCGCAGAGGCACTTATCCTCGCTCTTGAGCGCGGTGACCTCGACTGGCGTGAAGTCGGTACCCCCGGTCTCTGATATTTTCAATTGTCCCTTAATTGGGACAATTTTAATGTAAAGGGCTTAGCCCGCAAACTATATGAAAGGCTGAATTTATATGGCTATGAACATCAAACGCCCGAACGGTACGGAGGACGTTCTCCCGAGAGACGTTCACAAGTGGCACACTGTCGAGAAGATCGCCCGTGAAACTGCCGAGAGCTTCGGATTTGGAGAGCTTCGTGTACCTACCTTTGAAAACACCGATCTTTTCCTGAGATCTGTCGGTGAGACAACTGACGTTGTGCAGAAGGAAATGTACACAGTTATGGCAAAGGAGACAAAGTTCACGCTCCGTCCGGAGGGAACTGCCGGTGCTATCCGTGCAATGCTCCAGAACGGTCTGCTCAATGAAGCTCTTCCGCAGCGTGTATATTACATTCTCTCCTGTTTCCGTCACGAAAGACCGCAGGCAGGAAGACTCCGTGAGTTCCACCAGTTTGGCGTGGAAATGGCAGGCAGTCCCGCTCCGGCAGCAGATGCCGAGGTAATCAGCCTTGCAAAAAAGATCCTCGACAGACTTGAGATAAAAAATGTCGAGCTTAATATCAACTCTATCGGCTGTCCGACCTGCCGTGCAAAGTACCACGAGGCGCTCAAGGCTTATTTTGAGCCCCACAAAGAGGAGCTCTGCGATACCTGCAAGGAAAGACTTGTCAAGAACCCTATGAGACTTCTTGACTGCAAGAGCCCGATCTGTCAGGAGATAGGCAAAGATGCTCCGCTCATCATTGATTATCTCTGTGAGGAGTGCAGCACTCACTTTGTAAGTGTAAAAAAATACCTCACCAACTTGGGAATTCCCTTTAAGGTAAATCCGAAGATCGTAAGAGGTCTCGATTACTACACAAAGACTGTTTTTGAGTTTATAACAACTGAGATCGGCGCACAGGGTACAGTTTGTGCCGGCGGAAGATATGACGGTCTTATCGAGCAGCTCGGCGGACAGCA